>NZ_NEJJ01000020.1:58503-149160 GCF_002113045.1 Pseudomonas sp. B26(2017)
GCTCGACCGCGTGTTCGCCTCCATCGACTACACCCTCGGCGCCAACGTCGAGAACCTGATCCTGATCGGCAACGCCGTCAACGGCACCGGCAATGAGCGGGATAACCGCATCACCGGCAACGCCCTGGCCAACACCCTCAATGGCGGCGCAGGTGCCGACACCATGATCGGTGGCGACGGCGTCGACACCTACTACGTCGACAACGTCGGCGATGTAGTGATCGAAACCGATGCCTCGCTGACCGCACTCGACCGCGTGTTCGCCTCCATCGACTACACCCTCGGCGCCAACGTCGAAAACCTGATCCTGACCGGCACGGCCAACCTCAACGGCACCGGCAGCGCGGTCAGCAACCGCATCACCGGCAACGACGGCGATAACATTCTTGACGGCGGCCTCGGTGCCGACACGCTGATCGGTGGTCTGGGCAATGACACCTATATCGTCGACAACGTCGGCGACACCGTCACCGAAACCAGCACCCTGGCGAACGAGATTGACACCGTCCGTGCATCTGTTGACTGGACACTCGGCGCCAACCTGGAAAACCTCGTGCTCACCGGCAACGCCGTCAACGGCACCGGTAACGCGCTGAACAACACGCTGACCGGCAACGCAGCGGCCAACACCCTCGATGGCGGCCTCGGCGCCGACACCATGATCGGCGGCGACGGTGTCGACACCTACTACGTCGACAACGTCGGTGACGTGGTCATCGAAACCGATGCCTCGCTGACCGCGCTCGACCGCGTGTTCGCCTCCATCGACTACACCCTCGGCGCCAACGTCGAGAACCTGATCCTCACCGGCAATGGCAACCTCAACGGCACCGGCAACGCGGTCAGCAACCGTATGACCGGTAACGCCGGTGACAACATTCTCGACGGCGGCGCCGGCATCGACACGCTGATTGGCGGCTTGGGCAACGACACTTATGTCGTCGACAACGCTGGCGACATCATCACCGAGACCAGCACCCTGGCGAACGAAATCGACACCGTCCGCGCGTCGGTTGAATGGACACTGGGCGCCAACCTGGAAAATCTGGTGCTGACCGGCAACGCCATCAACGGCACCGGCAACAGCCTGAACAACGTGCTCACTGGCAACGCCATGAACAACACCCTCAGCGGCGGTGCCGGTGACGACACCCTCGACGGCGGCCTCGGCGCCGACACCATGATCGGTGGCGACGGCGTTGATACCTACTACGTTGACAACGTCGGTGATGTGGTGACCGAAACCGACACCTCGCTGACCGCACTCGACCGCGTGTTCTCGTCCATCGACTACACCCTCGGCGCCAACGTCGAAAACCTGATCCTGATCGGCAGCGCCAACCTCAACGGCACCGGCAACGCGGTCAACAACCGTATCACTGGCAACATCGGCAACAACATTCTCGACGGCGGCATGGGAGCCGACACCATGATCGGTGGCGCCGGCAACGACACCTACGTTGTGGATAACATCAACGATGTCGTGATCGAGCAGATCGGCGAAGGGCATGATCTGGTCAGGACCAGTATCAGCTATACCCTCGGCGCCAATGTTGAAGACTTGACGATGTTTGGCGACACGTGGGGTGCACTCACCGGCAATGCGCTGGACAACACCATCACAGGCAACTCCGCCACCAACTACATCGATGGCGGGCTAGGCGCAGACACCATGATTGGTGGAGCCGGGCATGACGTCTACAACGTTGATAACATCAACGACGTTATCGTTGAACTCGCGGATGAGGGGATTGATACCGTCAACACCAGCATCGACTACACACTGGCAGACAACGTCGAAGATGGTCAGATGATTGGCAGTGCCAACCTGAATCTGACAGGTAATGCCCTGGAAAACGTCTTGCACGGCAACGATGGCAACAACATCCTGTCGGGCGGTCTCGGCGCTGATCGCATGATTGGCGAGGGCGGCGACGATATCTTTATTGTGGATAACGTCAATGACCTCATCTTCGAGTTCCAGAATGGCGGTCACGACCTGATCCGCACTTCGGTTGATTACAACCTTTCGGATTACGTCGAGGACGGCACCCTGCTCGGCAGCGCAGACCTGACAATGTGGGGCAACAACCTCGATAACATTCTGACGGGTAACGCCGGCAACAACGTACTCGGCGGCAATGGCGGAACCGACAAACTGTTCGGTGGGGAAGGAAACGACACATTGTACGGTGGGTGGGGACATAGCACGTTGACGGGCGGTACCGGGGCTGACACCTTTGCCATCACTAACATGATCAATCTCGGAAAGGAATTCGGAACAAGCTCCTCGCAGAACGTCATTGCCGATTTCAACGCACTGGAAGGGGACAAAATCGATTTCTCCAAATTCGACATTGACCCGATGACCCTCGGCTACCAACACTTGACGTTCATTGGCTCCAATGAATTCACCGGGCTGGGGCAACTACGTTTTGCAGATAACGTCCTGTCGGGCAACCTGAGCGCAGACGCTGGGGGGCACTTCGAAGTGCAAGTGGTGGGCGTCAACTCGCTCAGTGCGAACGACGTCATCGTCTGATCTCTTAGCTGCCTGAAACATTCGAAGCTGAAAAATGAAAACACCCCGCCATCGCGGGGTGTTTCTTTTGTCCATTTTTTTTCTAGACCAACAGGCCCAGCTCTTTGGCCCGCGCCACTGCCTGCGTCCGCCGCTCAACCCCCAGCTTGCTGTTGATATGGCTGGCGTGGGTTTTCACGGTGTGCAGCGAAATGAACAATTGCTCGCTGATTTCCTGGTTCGAACAACCCTGGGCAATCAACCGCAGCACGGCCAGTTCGCGACTGCTGAGCTGTTCGGTGACCGTGGACTCCGGCATCTGCCGGGGCGGCGCTGGCGGTAGATGCTCGAGCAATTGCTGGCCTGCCAGTCCGGGGAACGCCAGCAATTGCCCACGCAACCAGTCCGTGTGCTCCCTGGCCAATCCATCGAATGGCTGCAACACCCCGCCGGCCGCCAGCTCCAGCGCCTGGCTCAACGTCTTGCGTGCTTCCGGCTCGCGCCCGCCCGCCAGTAGCAACGCCACCTTTTGCGTTAACGCCATCACGCTGAGTAACTGGCGCCCGGTTTGCTCACCGTTTTCGTGCAGCACGTCCAACCGCCCTTCGGCGAGCATCGGCTGGCCGCGGGTCATGTCGAGCAGCGCTTGTTGCAGCTCAACGTGCAATGGCAGTTGGGGATGAAACTCCGGCGGCGCAGCGGCGCGCTCGCCGGTGTAGGTCTGGCCCAACCGCGCAAGCCACGCCTCGGCCAGATCGGTGCGGCCCTGCGCCAGCCACAACTCACATTTGACCAGCGTGATCATTGCCAGATAGTAGATCGGCGGCACGTCCCAGATGTGCATCAGGCGTTCGGCTTCGGCCAGTTCGGCGAAAGCCTTGGCGAACTCGCCGCTGCTGCCATCCAGACGCGCGATCACGCAATGGCCGATCAATACGCTGATGTCGCGACAGGCCCGTGCCTCGCCGATTCCGGCCAACAAGCGCACGCGTGCGGCCTGAGGCTGCAAGCGCATCGCCAACAGAAAACCCTCGTACAGGGTCAGCCGTGCACGCACCGCATACAGGCGCTGTGGCGACAGGCCGCGCAAACGCTGCAAGCCCTGATGGACTTCATCGAGTGCGCGCAGAATTTCACCGCGGGCCTGCAACACCCGCGCACGATCGTAGTGCGCCAACGCTTCGAACAACGGGTTGCCAACGCGCTGCGCCAACTCCAGCGACTCTCGGTTAAGGCCGCGGGCGCGCCATAGGTCACCGTCGGCAATGGCCAGATTGGACAAGGTCGATAGACACATCAGCCGCTGGCCATAGCGCTTGGCCGGCAGACTTTCCAGGGCTTCGCTGCAGTATCTGATCGTCAACTCCCGATGCCCACGCCCGCGAGCGATGATCCCGCTCAGCGCCAGCCATTGGGCCAGCATCGATTTCTGTGCGGTGGCCGAGGGTGCTGGCAGAAACCGGCTCAAATGGCTGGCCAGTTCTTCGGCCGCGTCGAGCTGACAGGCCAGTCCCAACGCCCAGCTGTACAACACAATCAGGCGCGGGGTGCTGATCAGCAGGCTGTCAGGCAAGTCCATTTTCCAGCGCAGCAACATGCCGACATTCTGCTCGGCCAGCAGTTGCTCCTCGGAGAGGTTTTGTACCAGATTGGCCGCGACGTCCAGATGCCCCGCGCGCAAGGCCTGCTCGACGGCTTCATCCAGCAGGCCCTGGGCGTTGAACCAGCGGCAGGCGCGCAGATGCAGCGTCGCGGCGGGGACCAGTGCCCGGGCGATAGGCCGGCTGCGCAACAGGTCGGAAAACAGGTGGTGATAACGGTACCAGTGCCCGTGCTCGTCCAGCGGCACCAGGAACACCTGATGCGCCAGCAGGAAACGCAGGATTTCGGCGCTGTCATGGGCCTCGCGCACCGCGTCACACAACTCGCTGCAAAAGCGCTCCTGCGGTGCGGTGTCATAAAGAAACGCCTGCACCTCGGCGGGCAGGCAATCGATGACTTCCTCCAGCAGGTATTCGCGGATCAGCCCTTCCCCGCCGTTCAGCGCTTGCGGCAACGCCGACTCGGTGCCGACTTCGGAAATTGCCAGCAGCCAGAAGCGCAGGCCGGCCACCCAGCCTTCGCTGCGCTGGATCAGGTTTTCCAGCGCTTCACCGCGCAGGGAACTGCTGTGACGATCAAGCAGTGCCAGGGCTTCGTCGTGGGTCAGGCGCAGATCCTGTTCGTGCAGTTCCAGCAATTGGCGCGACAGCCGCAGACGGGCCAGGTGCCAGTCCGGGCGCTGCCGACTGGTGACCATGACCACCAGGCCGTCCGGTAAATGATTGAGGAAAAACTGCAGGCATCGATCGAGCACCGGCCCTTGAGCAAGATGGTAATCATCCAGTACCAACAGCAGCGGGGCCGTGGGTTGCAGATGCAGCGTCAACTCATCCAACAGGCCGTCCAGCCATTCTTCGAAGGCAAACGGTTGATGGCGTTGACGCATTTTCAGCAGCCCCAGTGCGCGGCTGCCGAGTTCCGGGAAGTAGTCCTGCAGGCCTTCGAGCAGTCGTTCGAGAAACCGCCCCGGATCGTTATCCCGCGGGCTCAGCCCCAACCAAAGGCTTTGCCAGTGCGCCGGCAGGCTCTGACAGAACTCCACCGCCAGCGAGCTCTTGCCGAACCCGGCCGGAGCGCTGACCAGCAACAGGCGCCCTCCGAGTCCGGCGCCAAGGCGTTCGCACAAACGGGGTCGCAGCACGTAGCCATCGGGTAATGGCGGGCGAAAAAAACGTCCGTCCAGTGCCGCGACGGCAACGCTTGCGGGACCCGGAAGTGGGGACAGATCAGTCATGGCCGGCTCTTGTTCGTATGGCTGTTGGCGGCGTAGCAGATGCCCGCAGACTAGCCTTAAACGGAGCGGTTATGAAGGTCGTTGCTACAAATGGCTACAAAAAGGCTACGGAAAAAGCGACAGACAAAAAAACGCCCCGAACCTGTCGGGGCGTTTTCACGAGGATGCGGCCTCGGTTTACAGGAGCTTAGCGAACACCATCCTGACGCAGAGCGGCTGGAGTGAAGTCGCTGGTGGTGGCGGTAAAACCGAAGTCATACGCCGACTTCTCTTCGTTCTTCATGCCCAGCGCCAGGTAACGGCCGGACTGCAGATCGTAAAGGGTCTCCAGGGTGTACCACGGTACCTGAACGTTGTAGTAGTCCTGAGCGTGAGCTTCCGCCACGCGCCACAATTGACCACGACCGTCGTAGTGATCGATCACCGCCGCTTGCCAGGTGTCTTCGTCGATGAAGAAGTCGCGCTTGGCATAGATGTGACGCTGACCTTCCTTCAGGGTCGCGGTCACGTGCCAGACGCGACGCAGTTCATAACGCGCCAGATCCTGGTTGATGTGCCCGGCCTTGATGATGTCGGCGTACTTGAGCTTCGGATCGTCGAGCTTGTAGCTGTCGGAGGCGATGTACATTTCTTGCTTGCCGATCAGTTTCCAGTCGTAACGGTCCGGTGCGCCGTTGAACATGTCCAGGTTGTCGGAAGTCCGCAGGCCGTCCGCCGCGGTACCCGGGCCGTCATAGGACACTTGCGGTGCGCGACGCACACGACGCTGACCGGCGTTGTAGACCCACGCCGAACGCGGTTCCTTCACCTGGTCGAGGGTTTCGTGCACCAGCAGCACACCACCGGCCAGACGTGCCGGCGCAGTCACTTTCTGCTTGAAGTAGAACAGGATGTTGCCCGGGTTCGCCGGATCGTAGTCCTTCATCTTGTCGCGGAATACGAACTGGTCCTGGAAGTACACCAGGCTGAACGAGCCGTTCGGTTGCGGCGTGGCCTGGGTCACCAGACGGGTCACGCTGCCGCCGCGATAGCGGGTGATGTGGTTCCAGATGACTTCCACACCGCTTTTCGGAATCGGGAACGGAACGGCGGTATCGAAGTTTTCCAGGCCGTTGCCACCCGACACCAGGGTCGTGGTGGTGGCGTTCTTCTTGATGGCGGCGAATACCTCATCCGGCACGGTGGCACCACGATGAGACGGATAGACCGGCATCTTGAAGGTGTCAGGGTAACGCTGGAACATCGCGTACTGACCCGGCGCAAGCTTGGCCTTGTACTGATCGACGTTCTGCTTGGTGATGGTGAAGAGCGGTTTTTCACTGGCGTACGGGTCGGACAGGAAGCCTTTGCTGTCGACGGTGCCGGCATTCTTCGGCATCGGTTTCCAGGCCGGGATCGAGCCGTCCGCGTTACCGGCCATTTCGGCGCCCATCGGGGTCAGGCTCTTGCCCAGCTTGTCCGCTTCGGCGGCAGGCACCGCCGCCATGACGCCGGTCGCCAGCAGCGACAGGCCCAGAACACCGGCGTGGAACAGACTTTTTGTTATTTTCATAAATTCGTTCGTCCTGAAAATGCAGTGCTTAGAAGTTCACGCCGAGGCTGAGCGCCACGAAATCGCGGTCATCCACGGTGCTGTACTTGCCGTCGAAGAAGTTGGTGTAGGCCAGGCTCGCGGTGTAGGTGTTCTGGTACTCGGCATCGACACCCAGGCTGACAGCCTTGCGACCTTCCTCGAAGTTGCCGCCAGGGCCTGGCGAGTAGCCGCTGACGTCGTGGGACCAGGCCACGTTCGGCTTGAGGTTCACGCCGGCGAACACATCGTTGTATTCCCAGATCGCACGACCGCGATAACCCCAGGACATCGACGTGGTGAAACCGTCATTGTCGCAATTGCGACTACGGTTGTTCTGCGGTGAGCCAGGTCCGGCGCCATTGATGGTGCCGTTGTTGAGGATGTTGACGCAGGTGTTGGTGGTACCGGTGGCTGGCAATTCGCCCGGGCCGAAGACCGGATCACGGCCATAGCGCTTGTCGGACCGGCTTTCCAGACCGCCCACGTAAGTCATGCCCACCTCACCCACCAGGGTCAGACGGCTAGCGCCCATGACCTGATCGAAGAAGTGCGTGAAGGTGGTTTGCAGTTGAGTGATTTCCTTGCGCTCGTAGCCATGCAGATCCTGGCCTGGCACACCATTGAGCAGCGAAGCGTTGGCATACGGGCCGCCCAATGGACGCACACCGGCGAACAGGATGTCGGTGGAGTTCAGTTGTACCGGCGCATTCGGGCGATAGCTGATCTCACCGCTCCACGCCGTACCGGTAGGCAGGGTGGTGGAGAAGCTCAGACCGTAGAGGCGGATGTCCTCTGGGTATTCGACGAAGTACTTCGAATTGCCGGCGACCAGCAGAGGCCCGAGCGCCTGGAACGGACCTGGCAATGCGGCCACGCCGTTGTAGACCGATTGCGGCGCGCCAGTGGCACTGAAGATCGGCGCACGGCTGTGGTAATTCATGAAGTAGGCACCGAACTCGGTGTCCAGCGGTTCGAACATGTACTTGAGGGACGCGCCCCACTGGCCGCTATCGCGCGCATCGCGATCGGCGCCGCGCGGCACCAGCACACCTTCTTCATTGACGTTGACGCCGTTGGCCGCCAATGGCCCCAGGGCAATGGCCGGGATCTGCGAGCGCTTGTTCAGCACGCGCAGGTTGTCGGTGCAGCCATCGGCAATGATGTCCGGCTGGGAGAAGAACGTGCCGCAGTTGTCGACGACGGTCTGGTCCCACTCGAGCTGATAGAAGGCTTCGGCCGACAGGTTGTCGGTCAGGCTCTGGGACACATAGAACATGTTGACCGGGATCAGGCCTTCCTTGATCTCGGCGCCCGGACGACGGAACGCGGAAACGTCGATCGGGTTGATCGAGTTGATGCCGCCGCCGATGAAGGTACTTTCACCCCAGCTCACCACCTGCTTGCCCAGACGCACGGAGCCTGGCTGATCGGCGATCGCGTAGTTGTGGTAGACGAAGGCGTCGAGGATCTGACCGCCGGCGGACTTGGCGCCTTCCTTGCGGTTGCTGTCGCTGATGTCCTTGAACTCGCGGCTCTCGTCCTTCAGTTCGAAGTCGTACCAGTACTTGCCACGGACGAACACGCCGGTGTCGCCGTATTTCAGCTCGAGGTCATGGATGCCCTTGAAGATCTTCGAGAAGGTCTCGCCGCTCTTGAAGTTGGCATGGCCGTCGTCGGAAGTCTGGGACAGACCGTGGCCGCCGTTGTTGACGCCGATGAGGTTCTTGTTCGGGCTCTGGGTGGACCAGCTGGCACCGATCGACAGGGAGGAGTCGAACTGGCCTTCGATTTCACCGACGTTGAAACTGACGCCGAAAGCGGGCCCGGCGAGCGAAGAAGCAAGACTGACGGCCAGAGGCAGCTTTGCCCGGCGCCAGAACTGGTTTACTGAGGTCATCGACGCTACTCCATGTGCATTATTGTTATGGCAGTGAGTACTTTTAAAAACGCCTGAAGGACCGGGCGCCAGAGGCTTACCGAAATCGCTTCAATGTTGCATCGCCCCGTTAGTGCGTGTGCCCCGTTCTTAAAAATCCTTGAGCGGACTATAGCCAGCAGGGGGTACTGCTTGATCCCTCTAAAGTGTGATTTGCAGCTGCCGGCCACTCTGGAACAGTCCTTTCGCCAGTCCGACACATGTCGGCACGGCAAGGATGGCTGAAAATTCGGATTTCACAAGCCAAGCGCTTGCTTGGTGGGTCTGGCGCGCCGTTTTCGGCGCGCCAGCGGACGCTCAGAGCGTCGAGAGGAAGGTGCTGTTGTTGGCCTGCCATTCGGTGATGTCGAGGCGGATGCGCTTCTTGTCGAGCTTGCCGACACTGGTCTTGGGAATTTCAGTAACAAGCGCGATCTGGCTCGGGATCGCCCACTTGCTCAAGTGCCCCAATTCAACGAATGGCTTGAGGTGTTCCTTGAGCTCGCGCGCCCCGATGGCATGCCCTTCGCGGACCACCAGCAAGGCAAATGGACGCTCGCCCCACTGTGGATCGGCAATGCCCACTACTGCTACTTCACGTACCGCGACATGGCGACTGATCAGGTCTTCGAGATCCAGCGAGGAAATCCATTCGCCGCCGGTCTTGATCACGTCCTTGATCCGGTCGCGGATGTCGATCACGCCCATGCTGTCGATCGTGGCGACGTCACCGGTGTGCAACCAGCCACCGGCCCACAGCTCGGCGCCCTTCTGCGGTTCGTTGAAATAGCCTTCGGTCAGCCACGGTGCGCGCAGCACCAGTTCGCCCTGGGTTTCACCGTCGGCCGGGAGGAAATTGCCCTCGCTGTCGATGATCGCCGCCTCGACCAACGGTCCCGGCACGCCGGCCTTGATCCGGTAAGTAGTGCGCTCGTCTTCGGTGCCCGCCATCAACTCATCGTTCAAATGCGCGCAAGAGACCAACGGCCCGGTTTCCGACATGCCATACGCGGCCGTCAGTTGAATGCCCTTGCTCTTGGCCGTTTCATACAGCGTGCGATTGAGCGCACTGCCACCGATGACGATTTTCCAGCCGCCGAAATCGGTGTCTTGCGCGCCCTTGGCGTTGAGCACCATCTGCAGGATGGTCGGCACGCAGTGGGAAAACGTGACCTTTTCCTTGCGCCACAGCTCGACCAGAAATTCCGGGTCGTAACGCCCCGGATAAACCTGCTTGAGCCCGAGCATGGTCGCCACATACGGCAGGCCCCAGGCATGCACGTGGAACATCGGGGTGATCGGCATGTACACGTCGTTGGTGCCCAGCAGCCGCACGCTGTCGATGGCGCCCATGATGGTCGACACACCCATGGTGTGCAGCACCAGTTGCCGATGGGTGAAGTACACACCCTTCGGATTTCCGGTGGTGCCCGTGGTGTAGAACGTGGTGGCGACCGAGTTTTCGTCGAAGTCCTGGAAGTCGTACAGCGGACTCGCCGCCGCCAGCAGTTGCTCGTACTCGCCCACCAGGTTCGGCAGATCGGCGTTTTTTTCCGGCAGATCGGTCAGCAGCAGGGTTTTCTCCACCGTGGTCAGGTGTGGCGCGATGGCCTGGTAAAGCCCGACGAACTCGCTGTTGACCAGCACGAAGCGGTCCTCGGCGTGGTTCATGGTGTAGAGAATCTGTTCCGGCGACAGGCGCACGTTGATGGTGTGGATCACCGCGCCGATCATCGGGATCGCAAACATGCATTCGAGGTAGCGATGGCTGTCCCAGTCCATCACCGCCACGGTATCACCGGCCTTTACGCCGGCCGCCGTCAGCACGTTGGCCAGCCGCGCGACCCGCTCGATCAAGGTCGGGTAGCTGTAGCGCAACTGGTCACGGTAGATGATCTCGCGGGTTTTCTCGTAACGGGCGCCCGACATCAGCAGCCGTTTAATCAGCAGTGGATACTGGTACGCCCCTTCGGCGGGCGGAATAACGCGAGTCTGCAACATAAGAATCCCTTTTCTGACTGCACGGTGTTGGCTTTGGAGTTTCGTACTCTAGAACCGTTATACGTCAGCCAAATCAGCCAAAGGAATGATTTGCAGAGCCGTACAAATGCTAGCTTTGCGCCAGCATTTGCCGAAACAGATGACAGCTCAGAAGGATCAATGCATCTCGGTGAACGCGAGTTTCACGCCGATGGCGATCAGCACCGCGCCCATGGTGCGGTCGAACCAGTGGCCCATGCGGGCGAAACCGGCACGCACGCGCTGCTGGCTGAACAGCATCGCCACCAGGCAGAACCAGGTTGCAGTCGCAGCCGCCAGGTAAATGCCGTAACCGGCCTGCACTGCCAGTGGCGTGTGCGGATTGATCACCACGGTGAACAGCGACAGGAAAAACAGCGTGGCTTTCGGGTTCAGGCCGTTGGTCACGAAGCCTGAGGTGAAGGCGCCACGTGCGGTGCGCTCGCCGGCCTCTTTGTGCAGATCATCGGTCACGGTTTTCGCCGGTTGCGCACGCAGGGCCTTGAAACCGATGTACAGCAGATAAGCGGCGGCGGCCCATTTCAGAGCGTTGAACAGCACGATCGATTGGGAAACGATCAGGCCGATCCCCAGCAGCGAATAACCGACGTGCAGGAAAATCGCCGTGCCCACACCCAGTGCCGTCCAGGTGCCGGCGCGACGCCCGTGGGTCACGCTCTCGCGCACCACCACGGCGAAATCAGGACCGGGGCTGGCGACGGCCAACAGGTGGATCAGGGCAACGGTCAAGAATTCGGTCCAGTACATGGGGGCTCCTTTCGGCCAAGCGTAACGAGTTGTTTCATCTGGTAGGCTCGGCAGATTACGCCTTCCCTTCAAAGCACAACAGGTACAGTTGATGACGAACGCCCACCGCGCCGTATTCCTCGATCACCCGTCGCTGGATCTTGGCGATCTCGATCTGAGCCCTTTGCGTGACTGCTTCAGCGATCTGCAACTGTTCCCCCAGACGTTGCCTGCGCAAGTGAGCGACCGCCTGCAAGGGGCGACCGTGGCGATCAGCAACAAGGTCCTGATCGACGCCGCCGCCATGGCCGCCAACCCACAGCTGAAACTGATCCTGATCACGGCCACCGGCACCAATAACGTCGATCTGGCCGCCGCCCGCACCCACGGCATCACCGTGTGCAACTGTCAGGGTTACGGCACGCCGTCAGTGGCGCAGCACACGATCATGCTGCTGCTCAACCTCGCCACGCGCCTGGCCGATTATCAAAAAGCCGTCGGCGAGGGTCGCTGGCAACAAGCGAAACAGTTCTGCCTGCTGGATTACCCGATCGTCGAGCTGGAAGGCAAAACCCTGGGTTTGCTCGGACACGGTGAACTCGGCGGCGCAGTCGCGCGACTGGCCGAAGCCTTCGGCATGCGCGTGTTGCTGGGGCAGATTCCGGGGCGCCCGGCCCGTCCGGATCGCCTGCCGCTGGAAGAATTGCTGCCACAGATAGACGCCCTGACCCTGCACTGCCCGCTCAACGAACATACCCGGCATTTCATCGGAGCCCGCGAACTCGCCGCGATGAAACCCGGCGCCTTCGTCGTCAATACCGCCCGTGGCGGGCTGATCGACGAACAGGCCCTGGCCGATGCCCTGCGCAGCGGTCATCTGGGCGGCGCGGCCACCGATGTGCTGAGCATCGAACCACCGACCAACGGCAATCCGCTGCTGGCGGTCGACATCCCACGCCTGATCGTCACGCCGCACAACGCCTGGGGCAGCCGCGAGGCGCGGCAACGAATCGTCGGCCAACTGGTGGAAAACACCCAGGCGTTCTACAGCGGTAAGGCGCTGCGGGTCGTCAGTTGATAAACTGCGGCACTTTTTTTCACAGGAGCAGTTATGGATCCGCGCAGTGAAGTACTGCTTCGTCAGGCCGAGTTATTCCAGGGTTCGGTATTGTTGGCCGGTTTGCCTGCCGATGATTTGCTGGGGCGTCTGCCCGACGCGTTTGGATGGTGCTGGCACGCCGGCGATCAGGCCGCACTCGATGCGCGTTTCGAAGGTCGCAGCCATTTTGGCGTAAACGTGCCGGAACGCGAATTCACCAGCGCCGTGGTGTTCCTGCCCAAGGCCAAGGACCTGACCGATTACATCCTCAATGCCGTGGCTTCGCGTCTGGCCGGGCGCGAGGTGTATCTGGTCGGGGAAAAGCGCAGCGGCATCGAAGGCGCGTCCAAACAGCTCAACCCGTTCGGCAAGCCGCGCAAGCTCGACAGCGCGCGCCATTGCCAATTGTGGCAAGTGACCGTGGCCAATGCCCCGCAAGCCAAACCACTGGAAAGCCTGGCGCAGACTTACGAACTGCCGCTGGCCGAAGGCCCATTGAAGGTCATCAGCCTGCCGGGCGTATTCAGCCACGGCCGACTGGATCGCGGCAGTGCCCTGCTGCTGGAACACCTGGACAAACTGCCGAGCGGACATTTGCTGGACTTCGGTTGCGGCGCCGGCGTGCTCGGCGCGGCGGTCAAGCGTCGTTACCCGCACAATCAGGTCACGTTGCTCGATGTTGACGCCTTCGCTGCCGCCAGCAGCCGTTTGACTCTGGCGGCCAACGGTCTGGAAGCCGAGGTGCTGACCGGTGACGGCATCGACGCCGCACCGATAGGCTTGAACGCAATTTTGAGCAATCCGCCGTTCCATGTCGGCGTTCACACCGACTATTTCGCCACCGAGAACTTGCTGCGAAAAGCGGCCAAACATCTGAAAAACGGCGGTGAACTGCGCCTGGTTGCGAACAGCTTTCTGAAGTATCAACCGTTGATCGAAGAGCATCTCGGGGTCTGCTCGATCAAGGCCGAAGGCAATGGTTTCCGGATTTACCGGGCCAAGCGCGGCTAAAAATTAGCACTTGCCGAATGGATTCGGCCTAGGCAGAATCCGCTCCGTCCTAGGGGAGTAGTCTCCCACGAGCGCCAAGCTCGTCCGGCATACGTCAACATACTTGATCCTCAGATCATGGCGTATGCGACCCAAGCGTCCGCAGCAGACGGATCGCAGGGTTTGACAAGACCTATGACACGCACACCTTACCCGGGGCGGGAAGGCTGTACGTGTCATAGCCGTGTCGACCCGCCCCTTAGGAAATCCTGATGCTGGACTCGTTACTCGTTCCCACCGCAATCGTTGCCTTGGCCGAAATCGGCGACAAGACGCAACTGCTCGCGCTGATTCTCGCCGCTCGCTTCCGCAAACCCTGGCCGATCATTGCCGGTATCGTCGCTGCGACCCTGGCCAACCACGCAGCAGCCGGTGCGGTTGGCGCCTGGTTCGGCAGCTTCTTCTCGGATTCCGTCCTGCACTGGATTCTCGCCGCGAGCTTCGCCGCCACCGCCCTGTGGACGCTGGTGCCGGACAAGATGGATGACGATGAAGCCAGCACCGCCCGCAAGTTCGGGCCGTTCCTGACCACGCTGATCGCATTCTTCCTGGCGGAAATCGGCGACAAGACCCAGATCGCCACGGTGATGCTGGCCGCGCAATACCCGGAACTGTGGCTGGTGATTATCGGCACCACGGCGGGCATGCTGATCGCCAACGTGCCGGTGGTACTGGCGGGTAATTTTGCAGCAGAGAAACTGCCGTTGACCCTGATCCGTCGACTGGCCGCCTCGGCGTTCCTGATCCTGGCGATCGTTGCGGTGTACAAGGCGATGCAGAGCAGCGGCTGGGTTTGATCCGGCAGAACGCTCCCGCACTCAGTGCGGGAGCGATCATTGTTTCAGGACTTGGGCGCTTTCTCGTACAGCGGCATGACCTTCGGAATTGCCGCTTCCAGGGAAGCGATCCGGCTGGACGACGCCGGGTGAGTGCTCATGAATTCTGGCGGTGCACCTTCGGACGCCTTGCTCATCTTGTTCCACAGGGTGATCGCGGCATTCGGGTTGTAGCCGGCACGTGCGGCCAGTTCCAGGCCGATCAGGTCGGCTTCGTTTTCGTTGGCGCGACTGTTGGGCAGCGTCATGCCGTAGTTGGCCACGGTGTCAGCCAGCGCCAGGCTGTCCTGACCCAGACCGAGCAACGCACCGGCGCCCTGCTTGGCCATTTCGATGCCATAGGCCTTGGACATTGCTTCACGACCGTGCTCGCGCAGGGCGTGGGCGATTTCATGGCCCATGACCGCAGCGATTTCATCGTCGGTGAGTTTCAGGCTGTCGATCAGCCCGGTGTAGAAAATGATCTTGCCGCCAGGACCGCAGTTGGCGTTGAGTTCGTCACTCTTGATCAGGTTCACTTCCCACTTCCACTGCGCCGAATCCGGACGGAAATTCGGTGCCTGGGCGATCAGCCGGTTGGCGATGGCCTGAATGCGCTTGGCATCGTTGCTGGTCTTGTCCAGCACGCCTTTGCTGGACGCTTCGCCCACGGTCTTCTGATAGGACTGGGCATACATCTGGTCGACCTCTTGCGAGGACAGCATGCTGAACATGTACTGCTTGCGCTCCACGCCCACGGCACCGCCGCTGGTGGTGTTGACCGACTGACAACCGGCCAGCAACAGCGCCGCGCTCAGTGCACTTACAACCAATGTCTTGTTCATTCAAAAGCTCCCTGAAAACCTGCCGCGTATCCTAGGCGGGTAATTGTATCGACGCCAGATACAACGGACGTGTTGCACGCACTTTCAGAAAACGCCCTCTGACCTGTAGGAAAAAATTCATACCCGCCGGCAAATCCTGCGCATCCGCGTCGCGCACGGGTCCATTTGCGACATCCGCCTGCAATTACTCGTCCGCAACCTCATGGCGCAATAGCGGCTGCCGATACAACAGCGCAGACGTCCTCTCGCGTGCGGAGCTCCCATGAAGTTCAAGTCGATCCAGTTTTCCGTGGCCGCCCTGGCCGGCGCCATCGTACTCAGCGTAGTCGCCGCGCTGGTGCTGTATGCGCTGTTCTCCGGTGCCCGCACCCAGGAAATGGTCCAGCAACGGACCCAGGCCCAGTTCGAGCAAGTCATCGAACAGCGCCTGACCTCGCTGGCACAGACCCAGGTCAGCCAGATCCAGCGCGAACTGGAAGCGCCGCTGTTGATCGCCGGCGGACTGGTGCGGGTCAACGCCCTGCTCGGCACGCCGGGCGCCGATGGCCAGCCGCGACTGACCGTCAGCCGCGAGCAACTGATCAGCCTGATCAAAGAAAACGTCGAGAAGAACCCGAAGATTCTCGGCACCTACATCGGCTGGGAAAAGAACGCGCTGGATCACAATGACGCGGCTTTCGTCGGCACTAGTGTGGTCGGTATCGACCCTGCCAACGGGCGCTTCCTGCCATGGTGGTTCCGCAACGACGACGGCACCCTCGGCCTGGACAAACTGGTGGACGTCGATGACCAGAAAGTCCTGTCCACCGGCATACGCGCCAGCGAGTACTACCTGTGCTCGAAAGAAACCAAAAAATCCTGCGTGATCGATCCCGCCCCGTACAAGGTCGGCGACAAGATCGTCATGCTCGCCTCCTTTATTGAACCGATCATGCTCAACGGCGCCTTCCAGGGCATCGTCGGCGCCGACCTGTCGGTGAACTTCATCCAGGAAATGCTCCTGGGCGCCAACCAGAAGCTGTACGGCGGCGCCGGGCAAATGGCCCTGATCGGCGGCAACGGCCGGATCGTCGCCTACACCAAGGACCCGAGCAAATTCGGCGAGAAGGTCAGCGATATCCTCGACGCCCAGCAGATTGCCAACATGGCCAACCTCAAGCGCGGCGAAGTGACCTATTCCGTCAATAAAGAGCAAGGCCGGATCGAGCTGTACCTGCCGTTCGGCATCGGCCAGACCGACGCGCGCTGGACGCTGATGCTGCAACTGCCGCTCGACGCGGTGATGGCCGATCTGCAAAAGCTGCAAGGCGACCTCGACGCCCAGCGCAAATCCGACACGTTCGGCATGGCCATGGTCGGCCTGCTCATCGCCGGCCTCGGCCTGCTGGTGATCTGGCTGGTGGGCCACGGCATCGCCCGACCGCTCAAGCAAATGGTGACCATGCTTGATGACATCGCCCAGGGCGAAGGCGACCTGACCCGTCGCTTGAGCAGTGACCGCAATGACGAACTGGGCTCGATCGCCAAGGGCTTCAATACCTTCCTGGCCAAGTTGCAGGCGATGATCACCCAAGTGGTGACTTCGGTGCAGAGCGTCAGCGACTCTTCGGAACACACCGCCGATATCGCCATCCGCACCAACATCGGCGTGCAGAAACAAATGGCAGAAATCGATCAGGTCGCCACTGCCGTGCAGGAAATGACCGCCACCGCCCAGGACGTGGCGCGCAATGCGACCCAGGCGGCGCAAGCCGCCAGCCATGCGGATCAGGCAGCGGCGCAAGGCATGCAGATCGTGCGCGACACCTCCAATTCGATTGGCGTGCTGGCCGTGGAAATCGGCAAGGCCGTGGATGTGGTGCAGACGCTGGCCAAGGACAGCGAAAACATCAACGCGATCCTCATCGCCATTCGCGGGATTGCCGAGCAGACCAATCTGCTGGCCCTCAACGCGGCGATTGAAGCCGCCCGTGCCGGTGAGCAGGGACGCGGTTTTGCAGTAGTGGCCGATGAGGTGCGCAATCTGGCGCAGAAAACCCAGCAGGCCACCGAAGAAATCCAGAGCATGATCCAGCAACTGCAACAGGGCACCCGCGATGTGGTGCGGGTCATGGAAGACAGCCAGAACCGCACCGATGAAAGCGTGCAGCACGCGGCCAAGGCCGCCGAGGCGCTGGAGACCATCACTCAGGCAGTGTCGGTGATCAACGACATGAACACCCAGATCGCAAGCGCCGCCGAAGAACAGAGCGCGGTGGCCGACGACATCAACCGCAACGTGATCAATATCGGTCAGGTGGCCAATGAAGTGGCCGGTGGCGCGGATGAGTCGAGTTCGGCGAGTGCCGATCTGACCAAACTGGCGGAGCAGCAGCGGCGGTTGATCAACCAGTTCAAGGTCTGATCAATCAGGCCGGGGTCAAACACTCCGGCCCGTTGAGCTTCGGATCATTGACCAGATTCGCCAGCACCCGCTCGCGCAAGGCGGCGGGCTCGCTAGCGAGCAAACCCTGCAGGACATGCAGTGGCGTTTCGGGATCGAGCCACGCTTCCTGCCCCGCCTCATCAAGAATCAACGGTCGGCGCTGACTGGCCGCAGGCTGGGTGATGACCGCCGTGCTCAGCCACACTTGTTCCTGCACCGGATACGCTTCCCAGATCGCCGCAAAAAACAACGAAGAACCTTCCCCCGGCGTCAGCCAGTACGGACGCTTGCGCGTGGTGCCGCGCCATTCGTAGAAGCCGTTGGCCGGCAACAGGCAACGGCGCAGGCGCAGGGCCTCACGGAACATCGGTTGCTCGGCGACGGTTTCGGCCCGGGCGTGGGCCGGCGTGCGAGAAAGATCGGTCAGCCACGGCGGTGTCAGCCCCCAACGGGCACGGGCCAGCGCGCGCTGGCCGTCGGGTTCGGCGCGCAGCATCAATACCGAATCGTTGGGGGAAATGTTCCACTGCGCCTGCTGGTCGGCAGGAAAACCGGGCAGGTTCGCGAAATCGCGGTTCCAGCGAAACAGGGCATAACGTCCACACATGGGGCAACACGACTCACAAATAAAACGAACGCCAGCCTAACAGACCAGCGTCCCGGGATAGCTGTCCGGTTCATCGCCGGGCAGCGGCAGCGCGGCATTGTACGCACTGATCAGCTCGCGGGCGTATTCCGCCTGGTCGTCATCCACCGACAGGCCCAACAGACCGAAGATCGGCAACTCGCCCGTACCGCCCAGCAGATCGCGCCCGACCAGGTGCGCCTCGATACCTTCGCTGGCAAGCATGCCCTTGAGCATCTCGCCTTCCATCAGGTTTTCCGGCTCGTAGATTCGCTGCATGGGCGCGCCTCACTCGTTTTCGCTGAAGACTTCCAGAAACCAGTCCTCTCCATGGACCTGCAACACAAAGGTGATCGGCCGACAACAGACCTGACAGTCCTCAATATAAGTCTGGTCGCCACCGGAGAGATCCACGGTCGTCTCGACCTCTTCACCACAATACGGACATTCATATACTGCGCTTTCCAGCATCGCGGTCTCCCAGGTGACTTGTGCGTATAATCGCCGGTCTATTTGCAGGGCTATTTTTGTCTGGCTACTTTTTCAGACCGTGCCCCGTTGGTTTTCGATCAAAACCTTTACTTACCCTAGCCGTTTCCAACAAGAGAGCATGATGGGCGAATTCGATGCCATCCGACCTTACGACGACAGCGAAGTACCTGCGGTACTGGCGCGACTGCTCGGCGACAAGGCGTTTCTAGATATCCTCACCCACTTCCGCTTCCCGCGTTTTGCCGGTGCCTTCGGCTGGATGCTCAAACCACTTATAGCCCATCGGCTGCGTCGTGAGTTTGCCGACGTGACCTCTGTGGCCACATTGCAGGACAAGGTCGAGTTCTACGTCGACCACACCATCGAGCGCGCCACCGATGGCGTGACCTACACCGGTGTCGAGCAATTCAAGTCCGGCAGCGCCTATCTGTTCATCGCCAATCACCGCGACATCGTGATGGATCCGGCCTTCGTCAACTACGCCGTGTACCACGCGGGCCTGCCGACGCCGCGTATCGCGATTGGCGACAACCTGCTGCAAAAGCCGTTCGTCAGCGACCTGATGCGCCTGAACAAGAGCTTCATCGTGCACCGCTCGATCACCGGGCGCCGGGAGAAAATGGCCGCGTACCAGTTGCTGTCGGCCTATATCAACCACTCGATCCGCAACGACTGCGCCTCGATCTGGATCGCCCAGGCCGAAGGCCGCGCGAAGGACGGTGACGACCGTACCGAGTCGGCGATACTCAAGATGTTCCACATGAGCCGCAAGGACGAGCCGTTCGGCGAGGTCATCCGGTCGCTGAACCTGACCCCGGTGTCGATCAGCTACGAATACGATCCGTGCGATCAGGCCAAGGCCCGCGAGCTATATATCCGCGCCACCACCGGCACCTACAGCAAGGCGCCGGGCGAGGATGACGTGAGCATCGCCAAGGGCATCACCGGCTATAAGGGCCGGGTGCACGTGAACTTCGCCGCGCCGATCACCGAGCTGTTCGAAGACACCAAGCAATTGGCGGTCGAGATGGACAAGCAGATTCTCGGCGGCTACCGGCTGTTCCCGGTGCATTACCTGGCGTACGCACAGTGGGCCGATGCCGATCCGCAGTTGAACGTGCCGAAGGCTGCCGAAGTGTTCGGTGCCGAAGAACTGGCCAAGGCCCAGGAAGAATGGCAGAACCGTCTGGACGCCTGCCCCGAGGAGCATCGTCCGTATCTGGTGCTGCAATATGCGACGCCGGTGCGCAATCAGTACCGGGTCAAGGCTGGACTGCCGCTGTAAGCGGTATCGACCAGATACGGGAACGGCGCCTTCGGGCGCCGTTTTTCGTTCAGAAGCGGGTACTGATCCAGGACACCAATAACGCCAGACCAAGGCAGGCGAAACCGAAGCGGTAGAAAAAGCGGTTCATGCGCAGGGTCGCCCAATCGAGCACCGGCTCCTGATCAGGCTTCTGCTGACGCTGGGCCGCGATACTGGCCATGGCCCGTTGTTCACGGCGACGGGTCGCATGCAGCAGCCAACTGCCGGGGAAGGCCAACAGCAGGGCCAGCAGGTTGATCAGTTTGGCGGGATGGGCGGTAAACAGCGTCATCAAGTGCAGCGACATCACAGACCTCAATCTAGATCGGTTTGGCGAACGCCAGACCGACGACCGCGGCGCGGATTCTACCGAAACACTCCCCGACTGCCCTACCCTTTGCGACAAATAACCCGTCAATCGACCGATGGCTGTCCTGTGTCACGGCATCGTCATTTGTTTCAGTCACCCTGCGCGCCTCGAAACCGACACGGAACGCGACATGCTTCACGCTGAAAACCAGGATCGCCTGTACCTCATCTCCCCGTCCGACGAACAGCAGACCCTCGTCGGCAGCCTGGCCTTCAATGTTCAGGATCGTCACTGGCTCGTGTACTGCGCCCTCGGCGGGCACCAGCACGCGGACTTGCCCGAGACCGATCTGCTCACCGGCGTCAGCGTCCTCGATTTCTATTCCCAGGCCGCCTGAACGAAAAAGCCCGGGGCCATCACTGACCCCGGGCTTTGCGGATCTGACGAAAGGCTTATTCCGCCAGGATCTGGCCGATGCTCGGGTCCTTGAACAGACGAGTCAGCGCATCGCTCAACACGTCGCTGACCAGTTTGGTGTTGGTTTCCTGATTCGGCGCCATGCCGAAACGCTGGTCCAGCGACGCGCCGTAACGGCCGCTGTAGCGACGGTTGCCGCTCTGCACGTCGGAGCGGAATGTCGCGCCGATGGTGGCTTCGGTCACATACATGCCTTCTTTCGGCGACTGGTATTTCAGTTCAGTCAGGGTCACGGTCAGCTGTGGAGCATTCATCGCGCCGTTGGACGGGGTGAAGCCCAGCAGACGCACGGCCGCTTCGGCCTGGGCCTGCAACTTCGGCAGGATCTGCTCGCGCTGCACGGTAATGGCGCTGGTCTCCGGGTACAGACCGCCACGGGTGCCAAGGGTTGGCGACGGACGACCGTCCACGACGCGAACCACGACAGGCTGGCCGTGGCCGACCGGTGCCAGCTGAGTGGTCAGCTTCGGTTCCGGGCTCAGTTGTTGCGGGCTGTGGGCGCAGCCAACCAGGGTCAAACTGGTCACAGTGATCAAACCGAACAACAGGCGTTGCAACATGCTCTTCTCTCCAGAATCAGGCACAGACAGGCCGGCAGTATAGCGGTGGGCCACTGTGGGTCACCAGCACTGAAATGTCAGACAAAACCCGCTGCCAGCGGTTCCTGTCACACATTCTTCACCCCCCATACACGTTCGCGTCACGGCGTTTTGACAAGCTTCCTCACAGATCCCCAAAAGGAACACTGCCATGCGCTATCTGATCTCGTTGTTCGCTCCACGCCCGCTGCACCGCAGCTTCGCCCTGCTCGACCGCAACGGCCATTGCCAGGCTTTCAAACAGTGCAGCCTGCAGCCAATGGGTGACGGCTGGGTGGAAATCGAGGAAATCCGTCTCAACTGGTTGCACCAGCCACTGCCTGCCAGCGCCCGGGTCGAACAGCAGCGCCCACGCGCACGCGCTCAGGCGATGTTGAGCATCTGACCGGATGCCTAATAAAAGTCATTAAACTCGACCAACTCCCCGCATTTCTTCGATACAATCTCCCCCCGATTATAAGGACGTCTCCTGATCGGGCCTCGCAACAGCGTAAATGCGCTTGCATTGGCATCCAAATCGCCCACAGAGAGCCGCCCACACAGATCGAGTGAAGCTGGCGTGCTTGCTGTTTCCCTGGCAAATCCCGCTTTTCGCGAATCTGCAGAGCTGTCATGACGCTCGGCCACTGAGTTGTTTGCCCCTCCGGGCACGGTGCCAGCCCCGGACAGCCCTTTTTGAGGTTCACGTCTTCAAAAGAGCGTGAAAAAAACGGGTTTTCACAACTTCACAAGAGTGTGGCGAGCAAATGAATAGTTTTGCGTCTGAACATGCACCATTAGCGTCTGAAACAGCCCAACGACACAGGAACGGGAACGCCTCGAATACCGGAGCCTGAAGCCTGTCCGCTACGGATTTGGTTGCACAAACGGATGTCTCGACCATAAGTCGAATTGCCAGCCGCGTGCCGAAATGAGTTCATGGAACTCTTTAAGCCAGGCCGCACGCATCCGTCGAAGTTGCGAAAAATTGCGAAGATTCGGACATGGCACACCTGACCAAGGATACCCGGGGCCCAACTGACCTGCCCTGGACGCCTGGCAGCCATGCCGACAATTTGGTGCTGCAGATTTTGGAGACGCGTTAAATGGCGCATAACGAAGCAGTCGACGTAGTTCTGGTTGGGGCCGGCATCATGAGTGCCACCCTCGCAGTACTGCTCAAAGAGCTCGACCCGGCGATCAAGCTGGAAGTCGTCGAGCTGATGGATTCCGGTGCCGCGGAGAGTTCCAACCCATGGAACAACGCCGGTACCGGCCACGCCGGCCTGTGCGAGCTGAACTACACGCCGCAGGCTGCCGACGGCACCGTCGACATCAAGAAGGCCGTGCACATCAACACCCAGTTCGAGGTGTCGAAGCAGTTCTGGTCGTACCTGACCAAAAAGGGCACGTTCGGCTCATGCAAATCCTTCATCAGCCCTGTGCCGCATCTGAGTTACGTCGAGGGTGAGAAAGGCGTGTCGTTCCTCAAGGAACGCTTCAACGTGCTGCACAAGCACCACGCTTTCGCCGACATGGAATACACCGAAGACAAGGCGAAGATGGCCGAGTGGATGCCGCTGATGATGCCGGGTCGTCCGAAAGACCAGGTACTCGCCGCCACCCGCGTGATCAACGGCACCGACGTCAACTTCGGCGCCCTGACCAATCAGTTGCTCAAGCACCTGACCAGCGCACCCGATGCTCAGGTCAAGTACTGCAAGCGCGTGACCGGCCTCAAGCGTAACGCCAACGGCTGGACCGTCAGCATCAAGGACGTCAACAGCGGCAACACCCGTGAAGTCGACGCCAGGTTCGTGTTCCTCGGCGCTGGTGGCGCGGCCCTGCCGCTGCTGCAAGCCTCGGGCATCGAAGAAAGCAAAGGCTTCGGCGGCTTCCCGATCAGCGGCCAGTGGCTGCGTTGCGACAACCCGGAAGTGGTCAAGCATCACCAGGCCAAGGTTTACAGCCTGGCCGCCGTGGGTTCGCCGCCGATGTCGGTACCGCACCTGGACACCCGCGTGGTCGACGGCAAGAAATCCCTGCTGTTCGGGCCATACGCCGGTTTCACCACCAAGTTCCTCAAGCACGGTTCCTTCATGGACCTGCCGCTGTCGGTTCGCGCCGGCAACATTGGCCCGATGCTGGCCGTGGCGAAAAACAACATGGACCTGACCAAGTACCTGGTCAGCGAAGTGATGCAGTCGATGGAGCAGCGCCTGGAATCCCTGCGTCGTTTCTACCCGGAGGCGAAAGCCGAAGACTGGCGCCTGGAAGTGGCCGGCCAAAGGGTGCAGATCATCAAGAAAGACCCGAAAAAAGGCGGCATCCTGCAGTTCGGTACCGAACTGGTCGCGGCGAAGGACGGCTCGCTCGCCGCCCTGCTCGGCGCTTCGCCAGGCGCTTCGGTGACCGTTTCGATCATGCTGGAACTGATCGAGAAATGCTTCCCGGAAAAGGCCAAGGGTGAGTGGGCTGCCAAACTGGCGGAAATCTTCCCGGCCCGCGAAAAGGTCCTGGAAACCGACGCTGCGCTGTATCGCAAGATCAACACGCAGAACAACGTCGCGCTGGAACTGGTTGAAGCCAGCAACGAGACCGAAAGCTACGCCTGATTCGGCTCCATGAAAAAACGCCCCGCACTCGGTGAGTGCGGGGCGTTTTTTATGCCTGTGGAAAACTTCGGGCTATCAGCCGCGCGCTTTCTCGATCAGCTCGATGTATTCCGCCGCGTTGCGTTGATCGCGGATCTGGTCGACGAAGGTCTTGCCGTGCTCGTCCTTGCCATCCAGGTCATAACCGGCTGCAACGAAGAACGTCAGGAAACGCTCGAAATCGTCGATGCGCAGGCCACGGTAAGCCTTGACCAGCTTGTGCAGCGACGGCGAGGTGGCGTCGACCGGCTCAAAATCGAGGAACAGCTTGATCTGCTCATCGCCGATCTCGTCACCAATCACTTGCTTCTTATCTTTACGCATTGCCGACTCCAGCTCGCAGACATTTCACGGGGCGGGCAGTTTACCCCTGCACAGGCACAAGGCTCAACGCGAGCGCGTGCTGCCGGTGTGCAAATCGGCCCAGATGTGGCCGTTGGCGTAACTGAGGAACTGCACGTACACGGTGTCATTGCGCAGCAGGTCGATGATTACCCGGTACTGGGCCAGCGGATAGAACAGCGTCAGCGTCTTGCTCTTGTCGTCATACACCGGTTTTTTCAGGCTTTTGCTTTCGCCATCGAAGTTGACCAGCACCTGATTGATCGTCGCGCCCTTGTTCAGGAACTTGCCTTTGAGGCGGATCATCAGCGGCGAGGTCACCGGGATCGGCTGCTGATTGGACTGACGCTGGGTGCCCACGACGACCGAATAATCGGTGACCTGCAACAGTTGCTGCTGCTCGGGTTCGGCATCGCGCAGGGTCAGGTCGTCCGGCGGCAGGAACTGGCTGTGCATCGGGGCGGCGGCCAAAGGCAGGCTGAGGGTCAGCAACAGGGCGATGGCGCTGCGGATCAAAAGGCTCATGACAGGCTCCGGGGGCGGGGCCGAGCACTCTAGCATGGGTATTGCGGATGGATCAGCACACGCAAAACAACTGTGGGAGCGTGGCTTGCCCGCGAAAGCGTCGATTAATCCGACATCAATGTGTCAGACAATCCGCCATCGCGGGCAAGCCCGCTCCCACAGGGATCGGGGATTACCCGCAATTACATGCCTTTGACGGCGAAGATCCCGTTGGCGTTGCGCCAGTAGCCTTTGTAGTCCATGCCGTAACCGAAGATGTAGCGGTCAACGCACGGCAGGCCGACGAAGTCGGCTTTCAGGTCAGGACGGGCCTTGCGGTCGTGGTCCTTGTCGATCAGCACGGCGGTGTGCACTTTGCGCGCGCCGGCGTGACGGCAGAAGTCGATGATCGCGCCCAGGGTGTGACCTTCGTCGAGGATGTCGTCGATGATCAGCACGTCGCGGTCGATGAACGAGACTTCCGGCTTGGCTTTCCAGAACAGGTCGCCGCCGCTGGTTTCGTTGCGATAACGGGTGGCGTGCAGGTAGGACGCTTCCAGCGGGAACTGCAGATGAGTCAGCAGTTTGCCGGAGAAGATCAGGCCGCCGTTCATCACGCAGAACACCACCGGGTTGCTGTCGGCCAGTTGTTCGTTGATTTGTGCACCGACGCGGGCAATGGCAGCCTCGACTTCAGCTTCGGTGTACAGGCAGTCAGCCTCTCGCATGATTTGACGGATATGCTCGAGATCAGCGGACATGGCGCTCTCCAGGGGGGACGGATTTCGGAAAAGCGGGCAAAGGTACGCATCAACCGGAGCCGAATCAAGCATTTGTGGACTAACGTACTGTATGTCCTATAGGACATCACCCTCGGATAGATTAATCTAGGCCGGTTTTTTTGCCCGCCGCCGGAGCCTTTCCCCATGTCCATCCAAGAGATCCGCCATCCGCTGATCCGTCACAAACTTGGCCTTATGCGCCGTGCAGACATCAGCACCAAGAATTTCCGTGAGCTCGCTCAGGAAGTCGGTGCCCTGTTGACCTATGAAGCTACCAAAGACCTGCCGCTGGAAACCTACGATATCGAAGGTTGGTGCGGCACGGTGTCGGTCGAGAAAATCGCCGGCAAGAAGATTACCGTCGTGCCGATCCTGCGTGCCGGCATCGGCATGCTCGAAGGTGTGCTGAGCCTGATCCCGGGCGCAAAGGTCAGCGCCGTCGGCGTTGCCCGTAACGAAGAAACCCTGCAGGCCCATACCTATCTGGAAAAACTGGTTCCGGAAATCGACGAACGCCTGGCGATGATCATCGACCCGATGCTCGCCACCGGCAGCTCCATGGTTGCGACCATCGACCTGCTGAAGAAGGCCGGTTGCAAGGACATTCGCGCGATGGTGCTGGTGGCCGCGCCGGAAGGCATTGCCGCTGTCGAGCAGGCTCACCCGGACGTGATCATCTACACCGCGTCCATCGATCAGAAACTCAACGAGCACGGTTACATCATTCCTGGGCTTGGCGATGCCGGTGACAAGATTTTCGGCACCAAGCAGAAGGACGCGTAAGCATGCAGCAAGAGTTTAACGATCCGCTCTGGCGCACGGTGCTGTCCGGCGCACAGATGCTGTTCGTGGCTTTCGGCGCCCTGGTGCTGATGCCACTGATCACGGGCCTGGACCCGAACGTGGCACTGTTTACCGCAGGTCTGGGCACGATTTTGTTCCAGATCGTCACCGGGCGTCAGGTGCCGGTATTCCTGGCGTCGAGTTTCGCCTTCATCACCCCGATCATTCTCGCCAAGGGCCAGTTCGGCCTCGCCGCGACCATGGGCGGCGTGATGGCGGCCGGTTTCGTCTACACCTTCCTCGGCCTTGCCGTGAAGATCAAAGGCACCGGTTTCATTGACCGTCTGCTGCCGCCGGTGGTGATTGGCCCTGTGATCATCTCCATTGGCCTGGCCATGGCGCCGATTGCCGCGAACATGGCGATGGGCAAGGCCGGCGACGGTTCGGAGCTGATCCATTACCAGACCGCGATGATGATCTCGATGCCGGCGCTGCTGACCACGCTGGTCGTGGCGGTGTTCGGCAAGGGAATCTTCCGTCTGGTGCCGATCATTTCCGGCGTGCTGGTGGGCTTTGCCCTGTCCTTCTACTTCGGCGTGGTCGACACCGCGAAGATTGCCGCGGCACCGTGGTTCGCCCTGCCCGCCTTCACCGCACCGGAATTCAACTGGCAGGCGATCCTGTTCATCGTCCCGGTGGCGCTGGCCCCGGCCATCGAACACATCGGCGGCGTGATTGCAGTCGGCAGCGTGACCGGTCGCGACTACCTGAAGAAGCCGGGCCTGCATCGCACCCTGCTGGGTGACGGCATCGCCACCACCGCAGCCGGCCTGTTCGGCGGTCCGCCAAACACCACCTACGCGGAAGTGACCGGCGCGGTGATGCTGACCAAGAACTACAACCCGAAAATCATGACCTGGGCGGCGATCTTCGCCATCGCCCTGGCATTCATCGGCAAGTTCGGGGCCCTGCTACAAAGCATTCCGGTACCGGTGATGGGCGGGATTCTGTGCCTGCTGTTCGGTTCGATTGCGGCGGTGGGGATGAACACCCTGATCCGTCACAAGATCGACCTGGGCGAGGCGCGCAATCTGGTGATCGTTTCGGTGACCCTGGTGTTCGGTATCGGCGGTGTGCTGGTCGGCACCGGCACAGGTCCCGACGACTTCGGCCTCAAAGGCATCGCGCTGTGTGCGGTGGTGGCGATTGCGCTGAACCTGCTGCTGCCGGGCAATGACGGCTGGAAGCAGAAGAAGGCGGATGAGCCGCTGATCTAAGCCCTAGCTTCAAGATCGTTCCCACGCGGATCACCCCACACTGATCGTTCCCACGCTCCGCGTGGGAATGCCTCTGGGGACGCTCCGCGTCCAGTGACGCGGAGCGTCACGGGCTGCATTCCCACGCGGAGCGTGGGAACGATCAATCATCTACGATCATCAAAGGGCCAGTGGCGCCCGTTCGCACAGCGTTGCCAATGCCTTCGCCCATTGCGGGTCATCATTCAGGCATGGCACCAGCACCAACTCCTCTCCCCCTGCCTCCCGGAACTGTTCCTTGCCGCGATCGCCGATCTCTTCCAGGGTCTCGATGCAATCGGCAACGAACGCCGGGCACATGACCAGAATCTTCTTCACGCCGCTTTTGGCCAGTTCATCCAGCCGCGCTTCGGTGTAGGGTTCGATCCATTTCGCCCGGCCCAGCCGCGATTGAAACGACACCGACCACTTGCCGTCCGGCAGCCCCATGCGCTCAGCAAACAACGCCGCCGTGCGCAGGCACTGGGCGCGATAACAGGTGGCCAAGACGGCAGCCGAAGCGTTTTTGCAGCAATCTTCATTCTTGAAGCAATGATTGCCGGTCGGGTCGAGCTTGGTCAGGTGCCGCTCCGGCAAACCGTGGAAGCTGAGCAACAGGTGATCGTAATCCTGCTGCAAGTGCGGCTTGGCGCTCGCCACCAGCGCGTCGAGGTATTCCGGCTGATCGTAGAACGGCTGCAACACCGACAGTTGCACATCGAGCTTCTTCTCGCGCAGCACGCGCCTGGCTTCTTCGATCACCGTGGTCGTGGTGCTGTCGGCGAACTGTGGATAAAGCGGTGCGAGGGTAATGCGTTTGTGCCCCGCCGCGACCAGCTTCAACAGGCTTGTCTCGATCGACGGCTCGCCGTAACGCATGGCCAGCTCAACCGGGCCGTGAGTCCACTGCGCCTTCATCTGCTGTTGCAGACGACGGCTGAGCACCACCAGCGGCGAACCTTCCTCCCACCAGATCGAGGCGTAGGCATGGGCCGACTGCTCGGGGCGCTTGATCAGGATCAGCGACACCAGCAGACGTCGTACCGGCCACGGCAGGTCGATCACGTATGGGTCCATCAAAAATTGATTGAGGTAGCTGCGCACGTCGGCCACCGAAGTGGAGGCCGGCGAACCCAGGTTGACCAGAAGCAAGGCGTGATCGGTCATGCAACGTCCTATTTCAGAGGCGGCCGGAAAGATCGTCCAGGGCCGCGCGTAAATCCGTGAACCGGAAAGTGAATCCCGCTTCCAGCAAGCGTTTCGGCGTGGCCCGTTGGCCACCCAGTAACAGCAATGACATCTCGCCGAGCCCGACCTTCAAGGCGAGGGCCGGCATCGGTATGAACGCCGGGCGGTGCAGCACGCTGCCCAGCGTCCTGGCAAATTCGCGATTGCGCACAGGGTTCGGCGCGCACGCATTATAAGGACCGCTCGCCTGATTGCGGTGCAGAAGAAAATCAATCAGAGCGATTTGGTCATCGATATGAATCCACGGCATCCACTGCCGACCGTTGCCCAAAGGCCCGCCCAGCCCAAGCTTGAACGGCAGCAGCAGGCGCGACAAAAAGCCGCCCTCGGCCGACAGCACCAGCCCGGTGCGCACCAGCACCACGCGAATGTCCATCGCTTCGGCGCGCTGCGCGGTTTCCTCCCAGGCGATGCACAACTGGCTGGCGAAATCATCGATCACCGGTGGCGAGTCTTCGGTCAACTCGCGCTCGCCGCCGTTACCATACCAACCCACGGCAGAACCCGAGATCAGCAGCGATGGTTTCTGTCCGCGATTTTCCAGCCACGCCAGCAACGATTCGGTCAACGTGATCCGGCTGCTCCACAACAGCGCCTTGCGTCGATGAGTCCACGGCCGGTCGGCAATCGGCGCGCCGGCGAGGTTGACGATCACGTCGACCGGCTCATCGCCAAGGTCCTCCAGATGCGCGACTCCACGCACCTGGGCGCCACAGATTTTCGCGACTTTTTCCGGACGACGACTCCAGACTGTCAGGCGATGCCCCTGCCCGGACCAGTGCCGGCAAAGCTGACGTCCGATCAATCCAGTACCGCCGGTCAGCAATATGTGCATGACTTCTTCCTCGCGTGGCGTTTTACCCCGATCACTAGTCTATTTTTATAAACAGGGATCTTTTCTATCGGGCAGGCTCTATTGTTTAACCATAGGCCAAGCTGTCAGAACCAGAACGCTGGAAGTTATACCAAAAAACAAAATTGTACAGGTTTCATCGACGGCGTAGTCTGTACAGAAAGGTAAACGAGGCCCCTATGACTGTACCTATCGCAATCATTGGCACCGGCATCGCCGGACTCTCCGCCGCCCAGGCCCTGACGGATGCCGGGCATACCGTTCAGTTGTTCGATAAAAGCCGCGGCAGCGGCGGACGCATGTCGAGCAAACGCAGCGACGCAGGCTCTCTGGACATGGGCGCGCAATACTTCACCGCCCGTGATCGGCGCTTCGTGACTGAAGTTCAGCGCTGGCAAAGCAAGGGCTGGGTCGCCGAATGGGCCCCGCAGCTCTACACCTTTCACGGCGGGCAGTTGAATCTGTCACCGGACGAACAGACCCGCTGGGTCGGCACGCCGCGCATGAGCGCCATCACCCGGGGCCTGCTCGATGGGCTGGAAGTGCATTTCGCCTGCCGGATCACCGAGGTCTATCGCGGCGAAGAACACTGGCATCTGCAGGACGCCGAAGGCTTTACCCACGGGCCGTTCAGCCATGTGGTGATCGCCACGCCGGCGCCGCAGGCCACTGCCCTGCTGGCCGCTGCGCCGAAACTCGCCGGTGCCGCTGCCGGGGTGAAAATGGACCCGACCTGGGCCGTCGCCCTGGCCTTCGACACGCCGCTGGATACGCCGATCGAAGGCTGCTTCGTCCAGGACAGCGCACTCGACTGGCTGGCCCGCAACCGCAGCAAACCGGGCCGCGACACCACGTGCGATACCTGGGTCCTGCACGCCACCAGCGCCTGGAGCCGACAACACATCGACCTGCCCAAGGAAGCGGTGATCGAACAATTGCACGGCGCCTTCGCCGAATTGCTGCACAGCGCCATGCCGGCCCCGACCTTCAGCCTCGCCCACCGCTGGCTCTATGCCCGCCCGGCCAGCAGCCATGAATGGGGCACCCTGGCCGACGCCGATCTGGGCCTGTACGCCTGTGGCGACTGGTGCCTGTCGGGTCGCGTCGAAGGGGCCTGGCTCAGTGGTCAGGAGGCGGCAAGACGCTTGCACGAACACCTGCAGTGAATCGCATCAATCCGCGCAAATTGCTGCTGTCGAAATGGACAGCAGCCCACCCGCAAAACCGTGAAAAGCATTTTCTGGTGACCGAACTGTTCCGCGACGAGGACGGCACGGTGCTGGAAATCGAGTTGCAGGCAGTGCTGACCCGGCGTACCGAGCAATGCCACTGGCATGCTCTGCAAGATGATTCACGCTGGAAAATGGGCTGGTGCTGAAAATCGCATAAACTTGTACAAACCATTTGACTTGTACACCTTTGAATCTATGCTTGAAGAATGTTGTACAGATTTACTCGTCTGTACAGGTTCAGATTCGAGGTTGCTGCATGTCCGACTCATCGACGTCCCTGCCAAAAATCGCCATCAGCGCCTGCCTGATGGGGGCCGAAGTTCGCTACAACGGTGGCCACAAGGAGTCGCGGCTGTGCAGCCGCACCCTGGCCGAGCATTTTGAATTCGTTCCGGTATGTCCTGAAGTAGCGATCGGCCTGGGAATTCCTCGCGAGCCGATCCGGCTGGTGGGCGACCCCGCCCGGCCTGAAGCGGTCGGCACCGTCAATCCAGCGATCAATGTCACTCAGCCACTGGCCGCTTACGGCGAGAAAATGGCCGGGGAGCTCAGTGACATCTGCGGCTACATCTTTATGCAGCAATCGCCATCCTGCGGACTGGAGCGGGTCAAGGTCTACCACTCCAACGGCGCACCGGTGAATGGTGGCGGGCGCGGCATTTACGCCGAGGCGTTCTGTGCACAGCACCCGGACCTGCCGGTGGAAGAAGCCGGGCGTCTTAACGATCCGGTGCTGCGGGAAAATTTCATCACCCGCGTACTCGCCTACCGCGAATGGCAGCAAGTGCTCAAGCAAGGCTTGAGCCGCCGCGCCCTCACCGACTTTCACTCGCGCTACAAATACCTGCTGATGGCCCACAACCCGGTGCAATACAAGGCGCTGGGCAGTCTGCTGGGCAACATGGGCCGGACCGACCCGATCGAGCTCGGCCCACGCTATTTCAGCGAACTGATGGCAGCGCTGAAGAAATGCGCCACCCGCCGCACCCACAGCAATGTCCTGCAGCACATCAGTGGCTATCTGAAGCAGGTCATCAGCCCCGAAGAAAAACAGGAAGTGCAACACATCATCGGTCAGTACCGGCACGGCATCGTGCCCCTGGTGGTGCCGCTGACGTTGCTCAAGCATCACTTTCGCCTCCACCCGGATCCCTACATTGCGCAGCAGGTGTACCTGCAACCGCATCCGGAAAACCTCAGCCTGCGAAACGCCATTTGATGAACGACTCACTCGACACCAGCGCCCGTGAAGACCTCGGCGCCGACTTCAAGAAAGCCCTCGACGAAGGCTGGCTGCCGATTCGCGAAGTCGCACGCCAGACCGGCGTGAATGCCGTGACTCTGCGCGCCTGGGAACGCCGCTACGGGCTGATCGTTCCGCACCGCACGCCCAAGGGCCATCGCCTGTACAGCGCCGACCACGTGCAGCGGATCCAGAACATCCTCACCTGGCTCAACCGGGGTGTTGCGGTCAGCCAGGTCAAACCATTGCTCGATACGGCGCAGGCGTTCAACGAACCGGTGGAGGACGAATGGCATCCGCTGCGCCAGGCCGCCCTTCTGGCAGTCACTCACCTGAACGAGCGCAGCCTCGACGACTGCATCAACCAGGCGATGGCGCTGTACCCGCCGCGCACCCTTTGCGAGCAATTGCTGCTGCCGCTGCTGAGCGATCTCGAACAGCGCTGGCAAGGCCAGTTTGGCGCGCAGATGGAGCGCGTGTTCTTTTTTGCCTGGTTGCGCAGCAAATTCGGCGCGCGCATCTACCATAACAATCGTCAGTTGCGCACCGCGCCGCTGCTGCTAGTCAATCAGTCGGATCTGCCACTGGAACCGCACCTGTGGCTCTGCGCCTGGCTGATCAGCAGCGCCGATTGCCCGGTGCAGGTGTTTGACTGGCCGCTGCCGGCCGGAGAGCTGGCGCTGGCAACCGATACCCTGCAAGCCCGTGGCGTCCTGCTGTATTCCAGCAAAGCCCTGAGCCTTGCGCAGCTGCCGAAACTGTTGAATGGCATCAGCTGCCCAAAACTGATTGCCGGACCAACGGTGTGCATTCACCACGCCGAGTTGTCCGCAAGAACTTCCGAAATCACTGACCTGCTCCTGGCCGAGGACCCTCTTTCGGCGCATCGGGTACTCATTCAGCGTGGGTTGATTTAATGATTCAGGCAGAGACCGACATGCAATTGATCTGGCTGCGCAGCGACCTGCGCCAACACGACAACACCGCCCTCGCGGCCGCCGCCGAGCGTGGCCCGACCGTGGCCGTGTATCTGTTGAGCCCGCAGCAATGGCAGGAACATGACGACGCGCCGTGCAAGGTCGATTTCTGGCTGCGCAATTTGCGCGAGCTGAGCAAAAGCCTGGGCGACCTGAACATCCCGCTCCTGATCCGCACCGCGCCTCACTGGGATCAGGCACCCGACGTGCTGCTCGAACTGTGCCGGCAGCTGAAGATCGATGCCGTGCACGTCAACGAGGAATACGGCATCCACGAAAGCCGTCGCGATGCCGCCGTCGCCGAGGCGTTGCAAGCGGCAGGCATAACCTTCCACAGCTACCTCGACCAATTGCTGTTCAAGCCAGGCAGCGTTCTGACCAAGACCGGTACCTACTTTCAGGTGTTCAGCCAGTTCCGCAAGGTTTGCTACGAACGCCTGCACCGCTCGATGCCTTCGCTCAAACAAGCGCCGGGAAAACAATCGGCGCTGAACATCGCCAGCGACACCGTTCCGCAAGCCATCGAAGGATTCCCGACACCCGACGAATCCCTGCGCGCCCTGTGGCCCGCCGGTGAAGCCGAGGCCCGACGGCGCCTCGACACGTTCGCCGATGCGCAGATCGATTACTACAAGAGCGAGCGCGACTTCCCGGCCAAACCCGGCACCAGCCAGCTTTCGGCCTATCTGGCCGCTGGCGTGATTTCGCCACGCCAATGCCTGCACGCCGCCCTGCAAAGCAATCAGGGCGAATTCGAAAGCGGCAAGGTCGGGGCTGTCACCTGGATCAACGAACTGCTGTGGCGCGAGTTCTACAAACACATCCTCGTCGGATATCCGCGGGTTTCACGGCATCGCGCATTCCGCCCGGAAACCGAAGCCCTGGCCTGGCGCGACGCCCCCGAGGACCTGGCCGCCTGGCAAGAGGCCCGCACCGGCTTGCCGATCATCGACGCGGCCATGCGCCAACTGCTGGAAACCGGCTGGATGCACAACCGCCTGCGGATGGTGGTGGCAATGTTTCTGACCAAGAACCTGTTGATCGACTGGCGCGAGGGCGAGCGTTTCTTCATGCGCCACCTGATCGACGGCGACCTGGCCGCCAACAACGGCGGCTGGCAGTGGAGTGCTTCGACCGGTACCGATTCGGCGCCTTACTTCCGCATCTTCAACCCGGTCAGCCAGTCGGAAAAATTCGACAGCGAAGGCTTGTTCATCAAGCACTGGCTGCCGGAGCTGGCCGGGCTGAACAAGAAAGAAGTCCACGACCCGGCCAGTGCCGGCGGGCTGTTCGGCGTGGCGGACTATCCGGCGCCGATCGTCAATCTGGGTGCATCACGGGAACGGGCGCTGGCAGCCTTCAAGAACCTGCCGTCGCGATCGCCGCAAGGAGAGAGCGATGAGTGAATTTCTGCGCGGTTTTGCCCAGCGGTTCGCACAGTTGAACAAAGACAACCTGCGAAACCTGAACGAACTGTACAGCGAAGACATTCATTTCACCGATCCACTGCATGAAGTGCAGGGGCTGACGAACTTGCGCGGTTATTTCAGCGAGTTGTACGCCAACGTCAACGAACTGCGCTTCGATTTCCACGGATTCGACCAGATCGGCGACGGCGAAGGTTATTTGCGTTGGGTCATGAGCTACCGCCACCCGCGTCTGAGCGGCGGGCAGCTGATCCGCGTCGCCGGCTGCTCACATTTGCTCTGGAGCGACAAGGTTTACCGCCACCGGGATTACTTCGATGCCGGAGCGCTGCTTTATGAACATTTACCTGTATTGGGCCGAGTGATCGCTTGGCTGAAAAGGAGATTGGGATGAGTCGTACAGCTCCACGGCGTTATTGGCTGACCGGCGCCAGCAGTGGCATTGGTGCAGCATTGGCAGAAGAAATCCTCAAGACCGGCGCACATCTGGCGGTCAGTTCCCGCCAGGTCGCGCCGCTCAAGGTGTTGTCGCAACGTTATCCGGGACAGGTGCTGGTGGTACCCGGCGACCTGACCAACAGCCAGACCGTGCGCGAGATCGGCGAACAGATCGCACACGACTGGGGGGCGCTGGACTCGGTCATCCTCAACGCAGGCACTTGCGAATACGTCGACGCTCGTCAGTTCGACGCCACGATCATCGAACACGTGGTGCGCACCAACCTGCTTGCCAGCAGCTATTGCATCGAAGCCGCCCTGCCCTTGCTGCGCAAAGGTACGGCGCCGCATCTGGTGGGGATGGCCAGCTCGGTGACTTATGTGCCGCTGCCCCGCGCCGAAGCCTATGGCGCATCGAAGGCCGGGCTACGTTATCTGTTCGAATCCCTGCGTATCGACCTCGCCGACGAAGGCATTGACGTCACGGTAATCAGCCCTGGTTTCGTCGACACACCGCTGACCGCCAAGAATGATTTTCCGATGCCGCTCAGCTGGCCTGTGGAAAAAGCCGCGCGGCATATCTTCGCCAAACTGAAGGATCGCCCGCTGGAGATCGCTTTCCCGGCGCTGTTCATCGCCGCCCTGTGGCCCTTGTCGAAAATGCCCGCGCGCGTACAACTGGCGATTGGCAAACGCATGGTGCGCAGCAACCCGCCGCTCAGGGATGCAACATGAAAATCGCCATCGTCGGTAGCGGCATCGCCGGTTTGACCTGCGCGTATCTGCTCGCTCGTCGACATGAAATCACCGTGTTCGAAGCCGACGCCCGGGTCGGTGGTCACACGCACACGGTGCCGGTGACCGTGGACGGACGCGACTACGCAGTGGACACCGGCTTCATCGTGTTCAACGACTGGACGTATCCCAACTTCATTCGTTTGCTCGGCCAGTTGGGCGTGGCGTTCAAGCCTACCGAAATGAGTTTTTCGGTGAACGATCCCGACACCGGCCTGGAATACAACGGCAATAACCTGAACAGCCTGTTCGCCCAGCGCAGCAATCTGTTGTCGCCCGGATTCTGGGGCATGTTGCGTGACATCCTGCGGTTCAATAAAGAAGCCCGGCGCGACCTTGCCGAACAGCGAATCGCCGCCGACACCACCCTCGACGACTACTTCAAGGCTGGCGGTTACGGCGAGCGCTTCATCCTGCATTACATCGTGCCGATGGGAGCGGCGATCTGGTCAATGCCGATGGCCGAGATGCTCAATTTTCCATTGCAGTTCTTCGTGCGCTTTTTCGAGAATCACGGGTTGCTGTCGATCAGCAACCGGCCGCAGTGGCAGGTGATCGAGGGCGGGTCCAGTGCCTACATCGCGCCGCTGACCGCGTCGTTCAAGGAGCGCATCCGCCTGAACTGCTCGATAGGCCGGATCGATCGCGATGCGCACGGCGTGGTTATCCACAGCCCCGCCGGCATCGAACGTTTCGACAAAGTGGTGCTGGCCTGCCACAGCGATCAGGCGTTGCGACTGCTGGGAAATCCTGACGATAAAGAACGGGCAATCCTCCGTGCCCTGCCCTATGCCGACAATGAAGTGGTGCTGCACACCGACACCCGCCTGCTGCCCGCGCGCAAACGGGCCTGGGCCAGCTGGAATTATCGCCTCGGCGGCGCCGGTCATACCCAGGCCGCCGTGACCTACGACATGAACATCCTGCAAGGCATCCAGAGCGACACCACCTTCTGCGTCAGCCTCAACCAGAGCGCCGGGATCAGCCCGTCCAAAGTGCTCGCGCGCTTCACCTACGCCCACCCGCAATTCAGCCTCGCGGCGGTGGCGGCGCAACAACGCTGGGCCGAAATCGACGGCTCGCAGCACACGCATTATTGCGGTGCCTATTGGGCCAACGGTTTCCATGAAGATGGCGTGGTCAGCGCCTTGCGCGTCGCCGCAGCTTTCGGAGAAAGCCTGTGAACAGCGCGCTCTACAGTGGCTGGATCGCCCATCGGCGATTTGCTCCGCGCCGTCATGAATTCCGTTACCGGATCGGCATGTTGTACCTCGATCTGGCTGAACAGGAGGCGGTGCTGGGCCTGTCGCGACTGGCGGGTGCCAGCCGCTTTGCGCCGTTCTCATTTCGCGAAACCGACTACCTGAAAACCTTCACCGGCCGGGGTGTACGCCTGAGCGATGCGGTGCGCCGCTTGGTTGGCGAAGCCCTGGGCCACGCGCCGCAAGGTTCGATCTGCCTGCTGACCCAGCCGCGCAGCTGGGGCCTGTCGTTCAACCCGGTGAGTTTTTTCTATTGCCACGAAGCCGACGGCCAATTGGCTGCGATTCTCTGCGAAGTCACCAACACGCCGTGGCGCGAGCGTTATCACTACGTGCTGCCGGCTCGGGCGCCGACCGATTTGCATGACTTTCACCAGCACTTTGCGGTGACCAAGGCATTTCACGTGTCACCGTTCCTGCCGCCGGATCTGGAATACCGCATGCGTTTCAGCCCAGCCGCGCAGACTCTGGGCGTGCACATGGCCGACTGGCAAGGCGAGCGAAAACTGTTCGACGCCACCCTCGACCTGCGACGCGAACCCCTTGATCGGCGCCACCTGCACCGGCACTTGTGGCGCTTTCCCTGGATGACCGCCAAGACCGCGCTGGCGATCTATTGGCAAGCATTGCGCCTGCTGCTCAAGCGCACCCCGGTGTATGACCACCAGCGCGCCGACGACCATTTTCGAACCGCCACCGTACCGACCAAGGAACGCCACCATGAAATCCACTAGCGTCTCGGCCAAAGCCAGCCTGTTCAGCCCCCACGGTTTGAGCAGTTCGCTGCTGCGCCGGGGAGTACTGCGCCAGTTGGAGCAGCTCAAACAGGGCCAACTGATCGTCATCGAGGACGGCGAACGTCACGTCTTCGGTACGCCGGGCAGCGCGCTGGTGGGGGAAATTCAGGTGCTGGATCCCGCCGCCTGGGGCCTGGTCGCGAGCAATGGTTCGATTGGTGCCGGCGAGGCTTTTATTCATGGTTACTGGCGCTCGCCGGATCTGACGGCAGTGGTGCGGGTCTTCGTCAGCAACCTTGAAGTGCTCGACGCAATGGAAGGTGGCCTGGCCCGGCTCAGTCGCCCGCTGGTGCGCGGGCTGCACTGGCTCAATCGCAATACGCGCAAGGGCTCGCAGAAAAACATCGCCGCTCATTACGACCTCGGCAATGACCTGTTCGAGCAGTTTCTCGACCCGACCATGATGTACTCGGCCGCGCAGTTTCTCCGCCCGGACGACAGCCTGGAGCAGGCGCAACTGAACAAACTGGAGCGGATCTGCCAGAAGCTTGCGCTCAAGCCCGACGACCATCTGCTGGAAATCGGCACCGGCTGGGGAAGCATGGCGCTGTACGCGGCGCAGCGTTACGGCTGCAAAGTCACCACCACCACGCTGTCGAAGGAGCAATTCGCCTTCACCGCCGCCCGTATCGAACGCCTCGGCTTGCAGGATCAGGTGACGCTGTTGCTCAAGGACTACCGCGACCTCACCGGCCAGTACGACAAACTGGTGTCGATCGAGATGATCGAAGCGGTCGGCCACCGCTTCCTGCCGACTTACTTCAAACAGTGCGCACACCTGCTCAAGAGCAACGGCCTGATGCTGCTGCAAGCGATCACTATCCGCGAACAGCGCTACGAGCAGGCGCGCCGTAGCGTGGACTTCATCCAGCGTTACATTTTTCCCGGCGGCGCCCTGCCCTGCGTGCAGAAAATGCTCGAGATCGTCAGCCGCGACACCGACATGAATCTGTTGCACATGGAAGATTTCGGCCTGCACTACGCCCGTACCCTGCGTCTGTGGCACGAGAATTTTCGGCAGGCTCACGGGCGTCTGACCGAGCTGGGCTATGACGATTACTTCCTCAGGCTGTGGGAGTTCTACCTGTGTTATTGCGAGGGCGGATTCCTCGAACGCACCATCGGCACCGCGCAACTGGTGCTGGCCAAACCGGCGGCCATGACCGCGCCTTTGCTGGGCCGGTTCGATGCTTGAGCGGTTAGCCAACGCAGTCCTGTTCCAGATCGGCTGGCTGGCCTGCGTGCTCGGCGGTAACAGTTTGTGGTTGCTGCTGGCGCTGACGGTGCTGGTGGTTCATCTGCGCTGGATCAGCAGCTGGGCGCATGAAGGCCGGTTGATCCTCAGCGTGGTGATTATCGGCACGGCGGTGGACAGCGCGCTGCGCGGCCTCGGGGTTTTCGAGTTCAAGGATACGTCGCCACTGATTCCGCTGTGGCTGATGTTGCTGTGGGCGTTGTTTGCCACGACGTTGCGTCATTGCCTGCAATGGAGCGCACGGCCGTGGTGGCTGGCCAGTCTGCTTGGCGCGGCAGGGGGCGCGCTGTCCTATGGCGCCGGCGGACGACTGGCCGGCGTGCAATTTCCTTTCGGTGAACTCCCCAGCCTGATTGGCATCGCGCTGCTGTGGGCGTTGCTGTTTCCGCTGCTGCACCAATTGTCCCGGCGGCTGGCGCGCTGAACGCCTGTCAGGCCTTTCACACGGTCGCCGGTCACTGCCGTACACTGGCGCCATGAAAACCATTCCCCATCGGCAAATCGCTGAGCCCGAGGTCACCTGCTCGACCTGTGCAGCCTGCTGTTGTCAGCTCGAAGTGATGCTGATCACCGACACCGGCGTACCCGAGCGTTTTATCGATACCGACGATTGGGGTGGTGAAGTGATGCTGCGTCTGGACGACGGTTGGTGCGCGGCGCTGGATCGCGACACGATGATGTGTACGATCTACGAGAAGCGCCCGCTGATCTGCCGCGAGTTTGAAATGGGCGCGCCGGAATGCATCGATGAACGCCAGGGTATTGCCACGGCGTATCGCTGATTACAAAAAAAGGAGCGCTGAGCGCTCCTTTTTTCCTGGGCTTAACTTTCGAGGTTTACAGCGGCATCGTGTAATGCAGTGCGTAGCTTTCAACCCCGTCGTTGTCGCTGCTCAGACCGGCGTTGGAATAGTGCGTCGCACGGATCCCCACCTCATGCCCGCCATTGAAGCGCAGGCCGAAACCGATACGGTCCTCGAACTGGAAGGAACCGCCGAGCTTGTTGTCTTCGTACTCGGTGTTGGAAAACAGCGCCACGCCGATCCCCGCCTCGACATACGGCTTGACCGATTGACCGGCGAACTCGTACACAAATACCGGCGAGAACGAAAGGCTGTTGTTGCTGGAGGTCTTGTCACCTTCCCAGTAGGTGTAGGCGCCACTCCAGTAACCGGTCAGACGACCGACGTCGCTTTGCAGCCAGCTTTTGTCCCAATCGAAATTCATACCCAGGCGATAAGTCATCGTCGAATCGCTGGTACCACCCACTGCAAACTCGACGCCAGCAGCTTGTGCGGTAAAACTTTGCCCCATCAGTGCAGCCGCAATCGCGGCCAAGCAGAATAGTCGCTTCACGTTGAAACTTCCTTTTCGGAACGATCGTTTGGTTTTCTAGGTCACTCTGCGCTATAGAAATCTGCGCTTGGTCAGAAGTTCAGCTGACTTTTTAGATATTTCACATTTTTTTTACAAGGTGAATTTTTCGACGTCGCCGGCGACCTGCCCCAACAGCACCAGCGTGTTGCGCAAAGACGCGGGGTCGGCGCTGGTCCAAAATCTGACCGGTCGGTTCGGCCCTTCGGCGAGCAGGTCACGCTCGGCCAGCAACCGTTGCAATTGCCGCGCTACCGCCGCGCCCGTATCGATCAGGCTGATGCTCTCGGGGATCATCGACTTGAGCATCGGTTTGAGAAACGGATAGTGGGTGCAGCCCAGGATGATCGTGTCGCATCCGTTGGCGAGAAGTGGATCGACGTAGTGCTTGAGCAAGGCTCGCAACTGGGGACTGTGCAGATCGCCGCTTTCAATCAGCTCCACCAGTCCGGGGCACGGTTGAGTGATGACCCGCACATCCGTGGCGAAGCGGTCGAGCAGCGCCGCAAATTTCGCACTCTGCAAGGTGCCCGTGGTGGCGAGTACGCCCACCATCCCGCTGCGAGTGGCAGCAGCGGCCGGTTTGACCGCCGGCTCCATGCCGACAATCGGCCACTCGGGGAAATCCCGGCGCAGATCGGCCACGCCGGCCACGGTCGCAGTGTTGCAGGCGATCACCAGCGCCTTGGCGCCCTGCTCCCGGAAAAAACCGGCCATCACGCTGCAACGCTGGCGGATGAATTCAGGGGTTTTCTCGCCATAAGGAATATGGCCGCAGTCGCCGAGGTACAGCAGCGATTCATTCGGCAGCAGGTGCTGGATTTCCGCCAGCACCGATACACCACCGACGCCGGAATCGAATACGGCGATCGGCGCTTCACGCATGCTGCGAACCACAGACGCTGCAACCGGGATCGCGCTTGACCCGCAGCTCACGGAAACGCGAGCCCAATGCATCGATCAACAGCAGACGGCCCACCAGCGGCTCGCCGAACCCCGCCAGCAACTTCAAGGCTTCCAGCGCTTGCAGGCTGCCGACCAGACCCACCAGCGGCCCGACCACGCCGGCTTCGCTGCAAGTCAGTTCGGCTTCGCTGCCGTGACCGTACAGGCAGTGGTAGCACGGGCTATCGGCGCGATGTGGGTCGAACACCGAAAGCTGTCCTTCGAGGCGAATCGCGGCGCCGCTGACCAAAGGCCTGCGCGCGGCCACGCAGGCGGCATTGACCGCTTCGCGGGTGGAGAAGTTGTCCGAGCAGTCGAGCACCAGATCCACCGCCGCCACGGCTGCGGCGAGGCAATCCTCGTCCAGCGCCTGGCGATGGGGCACCAGTTTGATTTCGGGATTGATCGCGCTCAGGCGCTTGAGCGCCGAGTCGACCTTGGTCATACCGACGCTGTCGGTGTCGTGGATGATCTGGCGTTGCAGATTGGTCAGATCGACCGTGTCGAAATCCGCCAGGTGCAACTCACCGACACCCGCCGCCGCCAGATACAAGGCAACCGGCGCACCGAGACCACCGAGGCCGACAATCAACACCCGACTGTCCTTGAGCTTCAACTGGCCATCGATGTCGATGTGTTGCAGCAGGATCTGCCGACTGTAGCGCAACAATTCCTGATCATTCAGCACGGCAGACGCCCCAGGCTGATCCGTTGATGGCCGCCCAGATCGGAGCGGCTGTGGACTTCTTCGAAACCTTGGGTCAGCAGCAGATCGCGCACGGCTTCGGCTTGATCATAGCCGTGTTCGAGCATCAGCCAGCCACCGGCCTCCAGATGGGCTGGCGCCTGGGCGATGATCAGACGCAGATCGTCGAGCCCGTCGACGCCGGCCACCAAGGCGCTTTCCGGTTCGAAACGCACGTCGCCTTCCACCAGATGCGGATCGGCGGCGCGGATGTACGGCGGATTGCTGATGATCAACTCGAAACGCTTGCCTTCGAGGGCACTGAACCAGTGACTGCTCAGTACCGTCGCGTTGTTCAGGTGCAGGCGCTGGCGATTGCGCTCGGCCAGGGCCACGGCTTCCAGCACCCGATCCACGGCGGTGACCTGCCACGCCGGGCGCTCGCTGGCCAGGGCCAGGGCGATCGCCCCGCTGCCCGTGCCGAGGTCGAGAACTTTGGCCGGGGTCGCCGGCAGCAGTTCCAGCGCGGCTTCCACCAGCAGTTCGGTGTCCGGGCGCGGGATCAGCGTGTGCGGGGCGACTTCCAGATCAAGCTTCCAGAAACCCTGCTGCCCCAGAATGTAAGCCACCGGCTCACCACTGCGACGACGTTGCAGGTACTCGGCGAAGACCAGTGCGGCTTCGCTGGGCACGATGCGCTCGGGCCAGGTGTGAAGAAAACTGCGCGACTTGCCCAGCGCGGCGGCCAGAAGCAGTTCGGCGTCCAGACGCGCGGTGGGGGAATCCGGTAGTTCGGCGGCGCGCAACAGGCTGGCGATGATGGTCATTTACTCACCTATCGCTGCGAGCTGGTCGGCCTGGTATTCGGCCAGCAACGGCTCAATCACTGCTTCGACGCCACCGGCGAGGATTTCGTCGAGGGAATACAGGGTCAGGTTGACGCGATGGTCGGTCACCCGGCCCTGGGCAAAGTTGTAGGTGCGGATACGCTCGGAGCGGTCACCGGAACCCACCAGCAATTTACGTTCGCTGGCGATGGCGTTGGCCGCCGCAGCGGTCTGCTGGTCGTTGAGCTTGGCCGACAGCCAGGCCATCGCCCGAGCACGGTTCTTGTGCTGGGAACGTTCTTCCTGGCACTCGACCACAATGCCGGTCGGCAAGTGAGTGATGCGGATCGCCGAGTCGGTCTTGTTGACGTGCTGACCACCGGCCCCGGAGGAACGGTAAGTGTCGACGCGCAAGTCCGCCGGGTTGATCTCGATCGCTTCCTGCTCGTCCGGCTCAGGCAGCACCGCCACGGTGCAGGCCGAGGTGTGGATCCGGCCCTGGGATTCGGTGGCCGGCACGCGCTGTACGCGGTGAGCGCCGGACTCGAACTTCAGCTTGCCGTAGACGTTGTCGCCCTCGACCCGGGCAATGACTTCTTTATAGCCGCCATGTTCGCCTTCGTTTTCCGAGAGAATTTCCACGCGCCAGCCACGTCGTTCGGCGTAACGCGAGTACATGCGGAACAGGTCGCCGGAGAAGATCGCCGCCTCGTCGCCACCGGTGCCGGCGCGGATTTCGAGGAATACGTTGCGCCCGTCGTTGGGATCCTTGGGCAGCAGCATGCGTTGCAGGTCGGATTCCAGCGTAATCAACAGTTCCTTGGCTTCGCGGACTTCTTCCACGGCCATTTCACGCATGTCCGGGTCGCTGTCCTTGAGCAGCGCCTGCGCGCCTTCAAGATCGCTTTGTACGCTGAGCAGCTTTTTATAGGCTTCGACCACCGGCTCGACTTCGGCGTATTCCTTGGAATAGGCGCGGAATTTGGCCTGGTCGGAAATGACTTCGGCGTCGCCGAGCAGCGCGGTCAGTTCCTCGAAACGGTCCTGGAGGATGTCCAGCTTATTGAGCAGTGACGCTTTCATTGCGGTTTTTTATCCGAAAAGCTATCCGGTGAGCCCTCGAGGGCAAAGAGTTCCTGAGCCATGGCCAGCGCATCGAGGCGGCCTTCGGCAGAAAGCTTTTTCAACTGTACGCTCGGGGCGTGCAGGAGTTTGTTGGTCAGGCCACGGGCCAATTGCCCGAGCACGTCTTCAGCGTTGCCGCCGTTGGCCAGCAGACGCAGGGCCTTTTGCAGCTCCTCGTCGCGCAGGCGTTCGCTCTGTTGACGATAGGCCTTGAGCACATCGACCGCTGCCAGCTCGCGCAGACGCACCATGAAGTCGTCGGCACCGACCGAAACCATCTCCTCGGCGGCCTGGGCTGCACCCTGACGGCTCTTGAGGTTTTCGGCGACCACTTCGTGCAGATCGTCGACGCTATAGAGGTAAACGTCGTCGAGCTCGCCGACTTCTGGCTCGATGTCACGGGGAACGGCGATGTCGACCATGAAGATCGGCTTGTGCTTGCGCAGCTTCAGCGCGCTTTCCACAGCGCCTTTACCGAGGATCGGCAACTGACTGGCGGTAGAACTGATCACGATGTCGCTGCGCACCAGTTCGGCCGGGATGTCCGAGAGCAACACCGCGTGGGCACCGAACTGCTCGGCCAGCAGGCTGGCGCGTTCCAGCGTCCGGTTGGCGACCACGATGCGCTTGACCCCGAGGTCATGCAGATGGCGGGCGACCAGGGTGATGGTCTCGCCGGCGCCGATCAGCAGGGCCTGGCTGCGCTGCAGGTCGCTGAAAATCTGTTTGGCCAGGCTGACCGCGGCGAACGCCACGGACACCGGGTTTTCGCCGATGGCGGTGTCGGTACGCACTTGCTTGGCGGCATTGAAGGTCGCCTGGAACAGACGCCCGAGCAGCGGCCCGATGGTGCCGGCCTCGCGAGCCACGGCGTAGGCCGATTTCATCTGGCCGAGAATCTGCGGTTCGCCCAGCACCAGCGAGTCGAGCCCGGAGGCGACGCGCATCATGTGACGAACTGCCGCATCATCTTCGTGCACATAAGCACTCGCGCGCAGCTCATCGAGGCTTAAATGGTGATAGTCGGCCAGCCAGCGCAGCACGATATCGGCCGAAAGCTGATCCTGTTCTATATACAGCTCGCTGCGATTGCAGGTGGAGAGGATCGCAGCTTCGCGGCTGTCGGTGAGTCGGCAGAGCTGCTGCAAGGCCTCCACCAGCTGCTCAGGGGTAAAGGCCACGCGCTCGCGGACGTCTACTGAAGCAGTCTTGTGGTTGATACCGAGTGCAAGGAAGGCCATTCAAGGTCGCTGATGGTGACGTGAAGCCGGCAATTGTCCTACTTCGTCAGATTCAGAACAACTACCGCTGACTATTGTCCCAATTGTCGGCCCCTGTAATGGCCACAATCGAGACTCGGTTATGTTTGGCCGAAGGCTTGTGTCATGATGATCCGACCGCAGGTTAGTCGTCCTCTTCCTATATGAATAGATCTTCCGCGTTGCTCCTCGCTTTTGTCTTCCTCAGCGGCTGCCAGGCCTTGGCCCCCGTTTCGCAGGACGGTGCCTCACCGGTCGAAGACACCACGCCGGCTCCTGAAAAGCCCAAGGTTTACAGCTCGTTCAGCCAGGAAACGGTGTTCAGCCTGCTGACTGCCGAACTCGCCGGCCAGCGCAATCGTTTCGACATTGCCCTGGACAACTACGTGACCCAGGCCATCAACACCCAGGATCCAGGCGTTTCCGAGCGCGCGTTCCGCATCGCCGAGTACCTGGGCGCCGACCAGCCGGCCCTCGATACGGCGCTGATCTGGGCGAAAAACGCCCCGGACGACCTCGAAGCGCAACGCGCAGCCGCCGTACAACTGGCCCGCGCCGGGCGCTATGACGACTCGATGGTCTATATGGAGAAAGTCCTGCAGGGCAAGGGCGACACCCATTTCGACTTCCTCGCGCTGTCGGCTGCCGACACCGATCAGGAAACCCGCAACGGCCTGATGAAAAGTTTCGACCGCCTGTTGCAGCGTCACCCGAACAACAATCAGCTGATTTTCGGCAAGGCCCTGCTGATGCAGCAGGACGGCGACACCCAAGGCGCGCTGACCCTGCTCGAAGACAATCCGCCGGAAGACGGCGAGATCGCCCCGATCCTGCTGCGCGCACGCCTGCTGCAAGGGCTCAACCGCGGCGACGAAGCGCTGCCACTGCTGCAAAAGAGCATCAAGAAGTATCCGGACGACAAACGCCTGCGCCTGACCTACGCACGGATGCTGGTGGAGCAGGACCGGATGGACGACGCCAAGGTCGAGTTCTCCACCCTGGTTCAGCAATACCCGGAAGACGACGAACTGCGTTACTCGCTGGCGCTGGTCTGCCTGGAAGCCAAGGCCTGGGACGAGGCCAAGGGTTATCTGGAAGACCTGATCGCCCGGGAAAGCCATGTCGATTCGGCGCACCTGAACCTGGGGCGCATCGCCGAAGAACGCAACGACCCGCAAGGCGCGCTCATCGAGTACGCCCAGGTTGGCCCCGGCAACGACTATCTGCCGGCGCAATTGCGTCAGGCCGATATTCTGATGAACAACGGCAAGACCGCCGAAGCCCAGAGCAAACTGGCCGCCGAGCGTGACGAGCAGCCGGATTCCGCAATCCAGCTGTATCTGATCGAAGCCGAAACCCTGTCCGCCAACAATCAGGGCGACAAGGCCTGGAAAGTCCTGCAACAAGCGTTGCAGCAGTACCCGGACGATCTGAATCTGCTTTACACCCGCGCGATGCAGGCGGAAAAACGCAATGACCTGGCGCAGATGGAAAAAGACCTGCGCCTGATCATCAAGCGAGATCCGGACAACGCCATGGCCCTCAATGCCCTCGGCTACACCCTGTCCGACCGCACCACCCGCTACGCTGAAGCCAAGGCGCTGATCGAGCAGGCCCACCAGATCAACCCGGAAGACCCGGCGGTGCTCGACAGCCTCGGCTGGGTGAACTTCCGCATGGGCAATCTGGAAGACGCCGAGAAATACTTGCGCCAGGCCCTCGAACGCTTCCCCGATCACGAAGTCGCCGCGCACCTGGGCGAAGTGCTGTGGACCAAGGGCAAGCAGCGCGAAGCGAAACAAATCTGGGGCAAGTTCCTCAAGGACCAGCCTGACAGCACCATCCTGCGCAGCACCATCCTGCGCCTGACCGGATCCGAGACTCTTTAACTCATGTTTTTGCGCCACGTCATAGTTTTCAGCTTCATCGCCCTGCTCGCCGGTTGCGCGGGCTTCGGCGCCCGTGAATCGGTCGAAGGCCACGGCAATCCTGGCCAATGGCGCGAGCACAAACAGCAATTGACCGGCCTTGATGGCTGGCAGATCGACGGCAAGATCGGCATCCGCGCCCCGAAAGATTCGGGCAGCGGCACGCTGTTCTGGCTGCAACGTCAGGATTACTACGACATCCGTCTGTCCGGCCCGCTGGGTCGTGGTGCGGCGCGCTTGACCGGCCGTCCGGGCGCGGTGTCGCTGGAAGTGGCGAATCAGGGCCGTTATGAAGCGCCGACGCCGGAAGCGCTGGTCGAGGAACAACTGGGCTGGAAACTGCCGGTCTCGCATCTGGCCTGGTGGGTTCGCGGCCTCCCGGCACCGGACAGCAAAAGCCGCCTGACCCTGGACGGCAACAGTCGTCTGGCCAATCTGGATCAGGATGGCTGGCAGGTCGAATACCTCAGCTATGCCGAACAGAACGGTTACTGGCTGCCCGAGCGGATCAAGCTGCACGGCGCCGATCTGGACGTGACGCTGGTCATCAAGACCTGGCAACCGCGCAAGTTGGGGCAATAACGCATGACCGCTCCACGCCTCACTTTGCCATCGCCAGCCAAACTCAACCTGATGCTGCACATCCTCGGTCGCCGTGAAGACGGTTATCACGAGTTGCAGACGCTTTTTCAATTTCTCGACTACGGCGACGAAATCACCTTCGCCGTGCGTGACGATGGCGTGATTCGCCTGCACACCGAATTCGAGGGTGTTCCCCACGACAGCAACCTGATCGTGCGCGCGGCGAAAAAACTTCAGGAGCAATCCGGCTGCTCGCTCGGCATCGATATCTGGATCGACAAGATACTGCCGATGGGCGGCGGCATCGGTGGCGGCAGCTCGAACGCGGCCACCACCCTGCTCGGGCTCAATCATTTGTGGCAATTGGGCTGGGATGAGGATCGCCTGGCTGCACTGGGCCTGACGCTGGGCGCCGACGTGCCGGTGTTCGTGCGTGGCCATGCGGCTTTTGCCGAAGGTGTTGGCGAGAAACTGACCCCGGTCGAGCCTGCCGAACCGTGGTACGTCGTACTCGTTCCGCAAGTCTCTGTTAGTACGGCAGAAATTTTTTCAGATCCATTGTTGACACGTAACACGCCGCCCATTAAAGTGCGCCCCGTTCCCGAGGGAAACAGTCGAAATGACTGCTTGCCGGTGGTCGCAAGGCGTTATCCAGAAGTACGTAACGCATTGAATTTGCTAGGTAATTTTACTGAAGCAAAACTCACCGGAACTGGAAGTTGTGTGTTTGGGGGCTTCCCAAGCAAAGCTGAAGCTGATAAAGTCTCGGCCCTTCTGACAGAGACCCTTACAGGGTTTGTAGCAAAAGGAAGCAACGTTTCGATGTTGCATCGCAAGCTGCAAAGTCTGCTCTAAAGGAACCAAGTGCCCGGCACTTGCAAGCAACAGATACAGGGGCGTCGCCAAGCGGTAAGGCAGCAGGTTTTGATCCTGCCATGCGTTGGTTCGAATCCAGCCGCCCCTGCCATTTTCCTATACTCATCCAGGTATACCCTCAGCCTTCAGGTACTGCGCGTGTCCAAGATGATGGTCTTTACGGGGAACGCTAACCCCGATCTGGCTCGGCGTGTAGTACGTCAGCTGCATATCCCTCTCGGTGACATCTCTGTCGGTAAATTCTCCGACGGCGAAATTACAGCCGAGATCAATGAAAACGTTCGCGGTAAAGACGTCTTCATTATTCAGCCGACTTGCGCTCCGACCAACGACAACCTGATGGAACTGGTAGTGATGGCTGATGCCTTCCGCCGCTCCTCGGCTACTCGTATCACTGCTGTTATTCCTTATTTTGGCTATGCCCGTCAGGATCGCCGTCCGCGTTCCGCACGTGTGGCTATCAGCGCGAAAGTCGTTGCTGACATGCTCACCGTAGTCGGCATCGACCGTGTTCTCACGGTTGATCTGCATGCTGACCAGATTCAGGGTTTCTTCGATATTCCGGTAGATAACATCTACGGCTCCCCGGTTCTGGTGGATGACATCGAAGATCAGCGCTTCGAGAACCTGATGATCGTGTCCCCGGACATTGGTGGCGTCGTGCGTGCACGTGCCGTTGCCAAATCCCTGGGCGTGGATCTCGGGATCATCGACAAACGCCGTGAGAAAGCCAATCACTCTGAAGTGATGCATATCATCGGTGATGTCGAAGGGCGTACCTGCATCCTGGTCGATGACATGGTCGATACCGCCGGCACTCTGTGCCACGCGGCCAAGGCCCTGAAAGAGCATGGCGCAGCCAAGGTCTTTGCCTACTGCACACACCCTGTGCTGTCGGGTCGGGCCATCGAGAACATCGAAAATTCCGTGCTGGACGAGCTGGTGGTCACTAACACCATCCCGCTGTCCGCTGCAGCACAAGCCTGTGCACGTATCCGTCAACTGGATATCGCACCGGTTGTTGCCGAAGCGGTTCGCCGCATCAGCAATGAAGAATCGATCAGCGCGATGTTCCGTTAAGGGCCCTGCCCTTCTCGAAATGTCTCGTTGACGAAAAGCGCCCCGCCCCGGCATTCCTGCCGGGGCGGGGCTTTTTTGCCCATACCGTGTTCGGCGCTGGTCGCAAACGCCACTCGGTCATGGCTATTTTGGAGATACAAAATGAACGATTTTACTTTGAATGCTGAACTGCGTTCCGACCTGGGGAAAGGTGCGAGCCGCCGCCTGCGTCGTCTCGCCAACCTGGTTCCAGCTGTTGTTTACGGTGGCGACAAAGCCCCTGAATCCATCAGCATGCTGGCCAAAGAAGTTGCCAAACTGCTCGAAAACGAAGCTGCCTACAGCCACGTTATCGAACTGAACGTTGGTGGCACCAAGCAAAACGTGATCATCAAGGCTCTGCAGCGTCACCCGGCCAAAGGCCACGTGATGCACGCTGACTTCGTACGCGTTGTAGCTGGCCAGAAACTGACCGCTATCGTTCCTGTGCACTTCATCAACGAAGCTGCTCCAGTGAAGAAAGGCGGCGAAATCTCGCACGTTATTGCCGAGATCGAAGTTTCCTGCCTGCCAAAAGATCTGCCTGAGTTCATCGAAGTCGATCTGGCTGACGCTGAAATCGGCACCATCGTTCACCTGTCGGACCTCAAAGCTCCTAAAGGTGTCGAGTTCGTTGCTCTGGCACACGGCGATGACAAGGCTGTTGCCAACGTCCACGCTCCACGTGTTGCTCCAGAAGCTACCGAAGAAGGCGCAGCAGAGTAATTCACTCTGTCATGCCTGAGTGAGCAGGTAACATCGCGGACTGGAACGTAGCGAGAAAGCGGGCGGGAACGCGGAGTTTACATCCATGGTAAATGAGCATTTTTCGTCCACTTTCGCCGCCTTCACGGATTGCGGCGATGTTATCCACCACTCAAAGGAAGGGCCCCTATCGTGACTGCCATCAAACTGATCGTTGGCCTGGGAAATCCAGGCGCTGAATACGAACAGACCCGGCATAACGCAGGGGCCCTTTTTGTTGAGCGCATCGCCCACGCACAGAACGTGAATCTCGTGGCCGATCGCAAGTATTTCGGCCTGACCGCGCGCTTTTCGCATCAGGGTCAGGATGTTCGTCTGCTGATTCCCACCACCTACATGAACCGCAGCGGCCAGGCCGTGGCGGCACTCGCCGGTTTCTTCCGCATCAAGCCTGAAGAAATCCTGGTGGCGCACGACGAACTCGATCTGCCTCCGGGCGTCGCCAAACTCAAGGTTGGCGGCGGTCATGGCGGTCACAACGGGTTGCGCGACATCATTGCGCAATTGGGCAATCAGAATACGTTCCACCGCCTGCGGCTTGGCATCGGCCACCCGGGCGTTGCCAGTATGGTTTCAAATTTCGTCCTGGGTCGTGCGCCTCGCGCCGAACAGGAAAAACTCGATGCCAGCATCGACTTTGCCCTCGGCGTGCTGCCGGATATCCTCGCCGGTGAATGGAACCGCGCGATGAAAAACCTGCACAGCCAGAAGGCCTGACTCTAATCCGAGGGGAAACACCATGGGATTCAATTGCGGCATCGTCGGCCTGCCTAACGTCGGCAAGTCCACCCTGTTCAACGCCCTGACCAAATCCGGGATCGCGGCCGAGAACTTCCCCTTCTGCACCATCGAGCCGAACAGCGGCATCGTGCCGATGCCCGATCCACGCCTGAACGCCCTGGCGGAAATCGTCAATCCGAAGCGCATCCTGCCGACCACCATGGAGTTCGTCGACATCGCGGGTCTGGTAGCCGGCGCTTCGAAAGGTGAAGGCCTGGGCAACAAATTTCTGGCCAACATCCGCGAAACCGACGCGATCGCTCACGTTGTGCGCTGCTTCGAAGACGAAAACGTGATCCACGTTTCCAACAGCGTCGACCCGAAGCGCGACATCGAAATCATCGACCTGGAACTGATCTTCGCCGACCTCGACAGCTGCGAGAAGCAACTGCAGAAAGTCGCGCGCAACGCCAAGGGCGGTGACAAGGACGCAGTGGCCCAGAAAGCCCTGCTGGAGCAATTGATCCCGCACTTCACCGAAGGCAAGCCTGCACGCAGCCTGATGAAGAACATGAGCGCCGAAGAAAAGGCGATCATCAAGGGCTTTCACCTGCTGACCACCAAGCCGGTCATGTACATCGCCAACGTCGCTGAAGACGGTTTCGAGAACAACCCGCACCTAGACGTGGTCAAGGCCATCGCCGAAGAAGAAGGCGCCATGGTCGTTCCGGTCTGCAACAAGATCGAAGCGGAAATCGCCGAGCTGGACGACGGCGAAGAGAAAGACATGTTCCTCGAGGCCCTGGGCCTGGAAGAGCCTGGCCTGAACCGCGTCATCCGCGCCGGCTACGAAATGCTGCACCTGCAGACCTATTTCACCGCCGGTGTCGAAGAGGTCCGCGCCTGGACCGTCCGCGTCGGTGCCACCGCACCACAAGCCGCTGGCGTGATCCACACCGACTTCGAAAAAGGCTTCATCCGCGCTGAAGTGATCGCCTACAACGACTTCATCCAGTACAAGGGCGAAGCGGGCACCAAGGAAGCCGGTAAGTGGCGCCTGGAAGGCAAGGATTACATCGTCAAGGACGGCGACGTGATGCACTTCCGCTTCAACGTGTAAAAGCTGCACCCAAGAAAAAGCCGCGTTTGATACGCGGCTTTTTTATGCCTGAAATTCAGCCCGTCAGGCCTTTTTGGTTCTTGGCAGGAAGATCGCCAGCACCCCGAACAGCGGCAGGAACGAGCACAGGAAGTACACGTATTCGATGCCGTGAATGTCCGCCAGATGCCCGAGCAACGCCGCGCCTATCCCGCCAAAGCCGAACATCAGACCGAAGAACACCCCGGCAATCATCCCGACATTGCCCGGCACCAGTTCCTGCGCGTACACCACGATCGCCGAAAATGCCGAAGCGAGGATGAAGCCGATCACTACGCTCAGGACGCTGGTCCAGAACAGGTCGACATGCGGCATCAGCAGTGTGAACGGTGCCACGCCAAGGATCGAGAACCAGATCACTGCCTTGCGCCCGATCTTGTCACCAATCGGCCCGCCGAAGAATGTGCCCGCCGCCACCGCGCCAAGAAACAGAAACAGGTGCAACTGGGAACTGGCCACCGACAGGTCGAACTTCTCGATCAGGTAGAAAGTGAAGTAACTGGTCAGGCTGGCCATGTAGAAGTACTTGGAGAACACCAACAGCCCGAGCACCACCAATGCACTGATCACCCTGCCCTTCGACAGTCCATGAGTGGCGGCCTGGCCAGCCTTGAGCTTGAACAGGTTCAGGTGATGGGCGTACCAGCGGCTGATGCGATAGAGCACGAACAACGCAAACACCGCGAACAGCCCGAACCACGCCACATTGCCTTGCCCAAAGGGAATGATGATCGCCGCGGCGAGCAACGGACCGAACGCCGAACCGGCATTACCACCGACCTGGAACGTCGATTGCGCCAGACCGAAACGCCCACCCGACGCCAGCCGTGCGATACGAGAAGCTTCGGGATGAAAGGTCGAAGAGCCGATACCGATCAGCGCCGCCGCCAGCAAGATAAGAGGGAAACTGCCGACCATCGACATCATCACAATGCCGATCAGCGTGCACACCGAACCTGCCGGCAGCAGCCACGGTTTCGGATGCCGGTCGGTGTGATAACCGACCCACGGCTGCAACAGCGAAGCGGTCAGCTGGAACGTCAAAGTAATCAGGCCGACCTGGGTGAAGCTCAGGCCATAGTTGGCCTTGAGCAGCGGATAGATCGACGGCAGCACTGACTGGATCAGGTCGTTGATCAAATGCGCCAGCGCGACCGCGCCGATGATGCGCATCACCAATGGACTGCTCTGGGGAGGAGCGGACGCCGAGGCAGCGGCGGTCTGAACGTTGCTGATAGCCATGAAATTTTCCGGACTGCAGATGGGTGCACGCGGGCAGGTGCGTCAATGTGCCATTTTTCGGTGCGCCAGCGCCATCCCCTTAGCCAGCTAACGAACTATTCAGTCGTCGCGCCGCAAGTGATAGCGCAACGCCATGGTCTGAATCTTGCCTTGCTTATCCGCTTGAACGCGGCGCCCTTACAAAGGGCATCGAGAATGGGAAGTTTCGCTACAGAGCCGGCCTACAGAGCGGGCAAGGGTGAACTTTCGAGGCCTTTTAGCAGGGCACCAATCCCGGTCGCAAAGACCGCGATGCACGCCGATGGTGCGTGGTGTCCAGAGGAGTCACGAGGCATGCAGGCTTTTTTATCACCGGGGATCGGATTGCTGGGGCGGTTTGGCTTCGCGCGTAAATTCCAGTTGTTGTTTCTACTGTTTATCCTGCCTTTGGCCGGCAGCCTGTTGATGATCGGCCAGGATTATCGCGACAAACTCAACCTGATCGCCGGCGAACGCGCCGGTGTGCGGCAATTGCTCGCCCTCGATGCACTCGACAACCTGCTCGCCGCCCAACGCGACCGCGCCGCCCGCTGGCGCGCCACGGAAACCAACCGCCAGCCGACGCCCGCGACCCTTGCCGCGATGGCTGCGTTCGATGGCGTACAACCCGCTGTCGCCCAAGCGACAGTGGACTTGGGCAATGCCCTGCAAGCCGAAGGCGCGGAAGGCGAAACCCTGGCTCGCTATCAGGCCCTGCAAGCCGCGCTCGATGGTCTGGACTCGAAAAGCCTTTCCGGTGTCGGTTGGTGGCCGGACGGTTACGACCGGTTCACCAATGCCCTCAGCGCCCTGCAAGCCTTGCGCGAGCAGATCGCGATGGACAATCGCCTGATTCTTGCACCGTGGCTGGAAACCTATCTGCTGACGCAGATTTCTACCCAGCACGCACCGGATCTGATCGAGCGGGTCGGCCGACTTGCAGCCGTCGGTCAGGCGTCCGTGGTGTCCGGCCAGTTCACCCTGCAAAGCCGTCTGCAACTGCGTGACCTGCGCAGCCGCATCGGCGATGCCCGCGAGCAACTGGTGAAAACCGCAAATCTGCTGGAGTCGCGTCTGCCGCCAGCCCTGCAAGGCTGGGCCGGGCAATATCACGACAGCCTCAAGCAACTGGATGCCGGTTTGAAAGTGCTGGATGACGGCGTGTTCGGCGGCAGTATCAATCTCAAGCCTGAAGAATTCGAGCGCACTCTCGATGCCCTGCTCGGCAACCTCGCCACGCTGCGCCAGCAATCGCTGGTGGCACTGGATCAGCGGCTGGATGACTATCACGGATCGGCGATTCGTCAGTTCATCGTTGTCGCGGCGGTCTTCGGGGTTCTGTTGCTGGCGGCGCTGTACCTGTTCGTCTGCCTGCAAGCCTCGATCCGCCGCAGCGCCAGCGGCATCACGCTGCTGGCTGAAGCCCTGCGTGACGGTAATCTGAGCCTGCAAGTGCCGGTCGTGGGCCGTGATGAACTGGCCTCGATCAGCACCGCGCTCAACGTGGCCGTGGTGCAGTTGCGCACCAGCCTGCTGGGCGTCGATCACGAGACTTCGCAATTGAGCAACGCGGTGCGCAGCCTCAACGATCACTCCAGCGGCGCGCTCAGCGAAGTCGAAGCACAACAATTGCAGATCAGCCAGATTGCCGCAGCAGCCACGCAACTGGCGGCGACGTCTCAAGGCGTGGCGCAGAGTTGCGAACAGGCTTCCGGCAGCGCCCAGCAGACCCGACGCATCGCTACCGACAGCAGCCGTGACAGTCAACGGACCACGGCGAGCATTCAACAGCTCAATCAGCGTCTGAACGAAACCGCAGCAGCGCTCGGTCGGGTCAGCGAGCAAGGGCAGCAGATTCAACTGGTGGTCGATACCATTCGCGGTGTCGCCGAACAGACCAATCTGCTGGCGCTCAACGCCGCCATCGAAGCCGCTCGCGCCGGAGAACAAGGTCGCGGTTTTGCCGTGGTGGCCGACGAGGTGCGCAGCCTGTCGCAACGCACGCAATCGTCCACGGCGCAGATCGCCGCGACGGTCGACAGTCTGCGCAACACGGTCAACGAAGCCGTGAGCCTGATGGAGGCTGCGTGCGGCCAGGCGCAATCGGACGCAGAAGCGGTCACCGGACTCGGTGAACGCCTCGGAGAAATCGCCAGCGCCGTGCAAAGCGTCACCGACACCCTCGCCCAGATCGCCACGGCGGTCGAAGAACAGGCCAGCACCGCCGATGAGGTCAGCGGCAATATCCAGCAGGTCGATCAGGCCGCGGTTCGCCTGCTCGACGGCGCACGGGCAGTCAACCTGGCGGCAGACACCTTGAGCCAGGGCAGCAAGGCCTTGAGTGACAACACCGCACGCTTCCGGCTCAGTTGATCAACGCTTCGGGAAAGTCCTGTTCCAGTTCAGACTTGAGCCATTGAATGAACCACGCCGCATCCGCCGACAGCTCGGCGGACGGCGTCAGAACCCGATAGCTTTCCAGCTTCACCTGAGCCTCCACTGCGCGCACCAGTTTGCCGGACCTGAGCTCTTCGCGGACCAGCACCTCGTTGGCCAACGCGATGCCCTGCCCGCTCTCGGCCACCGATAACGCATGATCGTTGTTAACGTAGAGCATGTCGGAATTGAGGTGAATATCCAGGTCGTGGGCGGCGAACCAAAGGTTCCACCACTCGCCGTCATCGACGTGGATCAACTCGTGCCGGACCAGGTCGGCCGGGCCACTGAGCGGCTCGATGCTTGCCAGATATTGCGGGGTGCAGATCGGAAACACACGGGGACAGATCAATGCTTCACGGGAGTCCGCGTACTGCCCGTCGAGACCGTAGACGATGCCGAGATCGGCGCTTTTGCCATCGACTTCGGTGAAGGTCGAGTTCGGTTCGATGGCGAACTTCAACCCCGGGCGCAAGTGACGCATGGCCTCGATGCGTGGCATCAGCCAGCGCTTGGCAAAACCCGGCACCACCATGATCCGCAGCCAGCGTTCGGCTTCTCTGGGGCGCGCTTCCTTGCCGGCCTCGATGATCAACTGCAGGGCGGCCGCGATCTTGCGGTGGTATTTCTCACCGGCCGGCGTCAGGTTGACCCCGCGCGACGTGCGTTCGAACAACTGAATGCCCAGCCAGTCCTCCAGCAACTTCACATGCCGGCCAATCGCCGGCTGAGTCACGTGCAAGGCTTTCGAGGCCTCGACATAGCTGCCCAGGCGGGCAGCAGCATCGAACGCTCGCACTGCATTGAGTGGCGGCAAACGGCGGTCGGGCATGTTTCTGGCACCTGTCGGTATTAAATTAACTAACACCTGCCATGTTTAAATTGAAGTTTCGCCCCGCGCAACCCCTCGCCGATAATCGAGCCACAGCAGAACAACAAAGACAGCTGGTTTCACCCCGTACGCAATCTCGATCCTGCCCAGAAAAATAATATCCATGGCCCGACAGATTCGCTGACTTGCAGCGCAATCGCAGGCGATGGGGGAATCGGAGGTAACGCATGAATGCCCTGCATTCGCTGCAAACGCTGGCGGTGTCGATCCGCTCGGTGCGCAAGGTCTACGGCGATCCGGACAGCGGTCCGGTGGCGTTGAAAAATATCGATCTGGATATCCGCGACAACGAATTCTTCACTCTCCTCGGGCCCTCCGGCTGTGGCAAGACCACGCTGCTGCGGATGATTGCCGGGTTCGAGTTTCCAACGCAGGGCGAGATCCTGCTCTACGGCGAAAACATCGCCGAACGCCCACCGTTTCAGCGCCCGGTCAACACGGTGTTCCAGCACTACGCACTGTTCCCGCACATGACCATCGCCGAAAACCTGGCCTTCGGCCTTGAATCGCACCCGATGGGCAAGGTCCTGACCAAGGCGCAGATCGCCGAGCGCGTGCGCGAGATGCTTGCCCTGGTGCAGATGGAGCGCTTCGCCCATCGCAAGCCGGTGCAACTTTCCGGCGGCCAGCAGCAGCGCGTCGCTCTCGCCCGCGCCCTGGCGCCGCATCCCAAGGTCCTGTTGCTTGACGAGCCGCTGTCGGCACTTGATCTCAAGTTGCGCCAGGCCATGCGCGAAGAGCTGAAAACCATCCAGGCCAGGACCGGCATCACCTTCATCTTCGTCACCCACGACCAGGAAGAAGCGCTGACCATGTCTGACCGCATCGCCGTGCTGTCCGAAGGCGAAGTGCAGCAAGTCGGTCGCCCGGAAGACATCTACGAACGGCCGCGTAATCGCTTCGTGGCCGACTTCATCGGCGAAACCAACTTCATCCAGGCCAGCGTCACTCGCGTCGAGGACGGTATGGCGTGGTTCGCCGGGCCGGCCGGGCACCCTCTGCCGGCGCAGCCGTGCAACGACGTGCAACCGGGTGCCAGCGTCACCCTGTCGGTGCGCCCCGAGCGCCTGCACCTGGTGCCTGCCAATACTGAGGCGGCGTTGCCGTGCCGGGTCCAAGCGCAGATTTATCTGGGCACCGACCTGCAATACCAGGTCAGCCTCGGCGACGGTTCGCGCCTCACAGTGCGCACACCCAACTGCATCGATCAGAGCCTGCGTTTTGCCGTGGGCAGCCAGGCCGGTCTGCTGTTCGACCGGGGAAGCGCCAGCGTCCTGCACGATTGAACCCGAGGAGTTGTCATGCACGCCTTACCGATAACCAACACGCTTGAACGCCGACGGGCATTGCAGAGCTTCCTCGGTGTCAGTCCGGCGCTGATCGCCATCGCTCTGTTTCTGGTAGTACCGATCCTGATCGTCATCGGTTATTCGCTGATGGAAGCCAACCCCTACGGCGGGGTGAACAAGGTGTTCAGCAGCGACGCCTACACCTCACTGCTGTTCGAACGGCAAATGGACGATAGCCTGGCCTTCGCCGACTCCTACCTGATCATCGCCCTGCGCTCGGTCGGGATCGCCGGCCTGACCACCGTCATCACGCTGCTGATCGGGTTTCCGGTGGCGGTGTGGCTGGCCATGCAGCCGGCGCATCGGCGCGGTCTGTTGATCTTTCTGATCACCGTGCCGTTCTGGGCCAACCTGCTGATCCGCACTTACGCGTGGATTCTGCTGCTGCGTAACACCGGGGTGATCAACAACAGTCTGATGGGCATGGGCGTCATCCATGAGCCGCTGCAGTTGCTGTACACCGACGGCGCCGTGTTGCTGGGGCTGGTTTATACCTATGCGCCCTTCGTGGTTTTGCCCATCTACGCCACGCTGGAAAAAATGGATATCCGCCTGCTCGAGGCCGCTCAGGACCTGTATGCCGGACGCCTGCGCACCTTGCGCAAAGTGGTGCTGCCGATCGCCAGACCGGGAATTCTCGCCGGCGCCATTCTTACCTTCGTGCCGTGCCTGGGCGCGATGATCGCCCCGGAACTACTCGGTGGCGGCACGCGGATGATGCTTGGCAACCTGATCTTCCGACAGTTCAGCGATGCCCGTAACTGGCCGTTCGGCGCGGCGCTGTCGCTGGTGCTGATGGCGGCAGTGATGCTGGTGCTGACGGTCTATGCCTTGCGCGCCGAACGCCAGCGTATCGCCAAAGGAGGTGCGTGATGATCGGTCTGCTCAAACGCAAGGGACTGGGCGTACAGGATTTCCCAGGATTCGGCGGTTTCAGTTTTCTGTTCTACCTGTACCTCTACGCGCCGATCGTGGTGCTGGTGGTGTTCTCGTTCAACGCCAACCAGTCGGCCACGGTATGGACCGGTTTCAGCCTCGACTGGTATCGCGCCGCATTCGCCAATCAGGCGCTGCGCCAGGCGGCCGGCAACAGTCTGCTGATCGCGGTGTGCGCCAGCATGGTCGCCACGGCGATTGCCACCCTGGCGGCCCTCGGTACCTCGCGGGGCGCGAAGTTCAAGGGCCTGCAACTGTCGATGGGCGCGATCATGCTGCCGCTGGTTCTGCCGGAAATCGTCGTCGGCGTCGCCACGCTCGCGCTGTTCTCAACCATCGGCCTGTCGCTCGGCTACGGCAATCTGATCATCGCCCATACGGTGTTCTGCATTCCGTTTGCCTACCTGCCGATCCGGGCTCGGCTCAACGACATGGACCTGTCGCTGGAACAAGCCTCGGCCGACCTGTATGCCGGCCCGTGGCGGACCTTTCGCAAAGTCACCCTGCCGTTGCTGATGCCGGGGATTTTCTCCGGGCTGATGCTGGCCTTCATCGTCTCGCTGGATAACTTCGTGATCTCGATGATGGTCTCCCAGGCCGGCACCACAACGCTGCCGATCTTCATCTTCGGCCTGTTGCGAATGGGCGTGACACCCGACGTCAACGCCGTGTCGACCCTGATCCTGGGCGTCTCGGTGCTGTTTGTCAGCCTCACTTACCTACTGGGCAAAAAGAACGCCTGAACCTTCCAAGAACCGTGGGGAAATAGCATGAGCAAGTGGATAAAAAGCGTCGGCACTTCGTTGTTTCTGACTGTGCCGCTGGTCATGGCCGGGAGTGTTCAAGCCGCCGAAAAACTCAACGTGGTGAGCTGGAGCGGTTACTTTTCACCGGAAATTCTCGCCAAATTCCAGAAGCAGACCGGCATCGAAGTCACCGTCGACTCCTACGACTCCAACGAGACGCTGCTGGCCAAACTGAAACAGGGCGGCGCCGGTTACGACGTGGCGATTCCCTCGCACCAGTTCATTCCGATCCTGATCAAGGAAAACCTGCTGGAGCGCTTCGATCCGGTCAAGGAGCCGTACTACGCCAGTGTGGTCGACAACCTGAAAAAACCGACCTGGGATCCGGAAGGCGCCTATTCGGTGCCGTTCATCTGGGGCACCACCAGCGTGGTGCTCGACAGTGGCCGCTACAAAGGCCCGGCCGACAGCTACAAAGTGCTCTATGAGCCGCCGGCCGAGTTGCAGGGGCGGATCAACATGTTCGATTCGGTCAGTGACATGGTCGACATGGCCAGCCTGTACCTGAACATTCCGCTGTGCAGCGAGGACCCGAAACAGATGCAACAGATCCTCACGTTGCTCAAGGCGCAGAAGCCATTCGTCAAAACCTACAGCTCCAAGGCCGGCTCGATCCGCGAGAACCTCGCCTCGGGCGAAATCGATATGTCGATGTTCTGGGGCGGTTCGTCCATGCGCGCCCGCGAGATGAAACCGAGCCTGAAATATCTGTATCCGAAAGAAGGGGTGCTGGCCTGGGTCGACAACATGGTCATCCCCGCCGGCAGCAAGAACCCGGCGAATGCCAAGGCGTTCATCGCGTTTCTCAGCCAGCCGGAAAACTCGGCGATGACCCAGAACTTCCTCAAGCATCAGAGCCCGATCAAAGGCGTCGAACCGTTCCTCGATGCGAGCCTCAAGGATGCACCGGAACTGCATATTCCCGAGGGCACCCATGTGGTGTTCAGCAAGACCTGCGGCGAAGGCGCGATCCGTCTGGCCGATCGTCTGTGGACCAACCTGATGCGTTGATTTCTACCGCCCCGGCACGAGGCCGGGGCGTTTTTCCAGCCGTCTGAAGGGCGCCGTCGTCATGAACTCCAATAACATCAGCGAACTGGTCCTGTTGCCGGCCATCGAGCTCGCCGAACGCATCCGTCTGCGGCAGGTTTCCTGCCGCGAAGTGATGCAGACCTATCTTGCCCACATCGACCGGTACAACTCGTCAGTCAATGCACTGATCAGCCTGCAGGCGCCGGAGGATCTGTTGGCCCAGGCCGACACACGTGACGCCGAACTGAGCCGGGGCCAGTACCGAGGCTGGATGCACGGCCTGCCCCACGCCATCAAGGATCTGTCGCTGACCTGCGGCATCCGCACCACGCTGGGCTCACCGCTGTTCAAGCACTTCATTCCCGAGCGTGACGGCATCATGGTCGAGCGGATCAAGGCTGCCGGCGCGATCATCATCGGCAAGACCAACACCCCGGAATTCGGCCTCGGTTCGCAGAGCTACAACCCGCTGTTCGGCGCCACCGGCTGCGCCTTTGACCCGAGCAAAACCGCCGGTGGCAGCAGTGGCGGCGCGGCGGCGGCACTGGCGATGCATCTGGTGCCGGTGGCCGATGGCAGCGACATGATGGGCTCGCTGCGCAACCCGGCAGCGTTCAACAACATCTTCGGTTTTCGTCCATCTCAGGGCCGCGTGCCGTTCGATGACAGCGCCGATCTGTTCTTCGATCAACTCGGCTATGAAGGTCCCATGGCGCGCAGTGTGCGTGATGCCGCGATGCTGCTGTCGGTGCAGGCCGGTGGCGATGCGCGGGCACCGCTGTCGATCAGTGAACCCGGTGAGGCCTTTGCCGCGCCGCTGGAACGCGACTTCACCGGTACAAGGGTCGGCTGGCTCGGCGACTTCGGCGGGTATCTGCCCATGGAGAACGGCATTCTCGCGTTGTGTGAAAGGACCTTTGCCGACTTTGAAAGCCTGGGTTGCCATATCGAGTCGGTGCGTCCGGAGTTTGCCCCTGAGAAGCTGTGGAGCAGTTGGCGCACCTTGCGCCATTGGATGGTCGCCGGATCCCTGGGCGCTGCTTATGCCGATCCGCAAAAACGGACGCTGTTGAAACCGGAAGCCTGCTGGGAAGTGGAAAACGGTCTGAAGCTCTCGGCCAGCGAAGTGTTCGCCGCATCGGTGGTGCGCAGCGACTGGTATCGGGCGATCTCACGCTTGTTCGAGCAATACGACTATCTGCTGCTGCCCAGCGCGCAGGTCTTCCCGTTCGACAAGACACAACCCTGGCCGACCGCGATCGAGGGAGTGAGCATGGACACTTATCATCGCTGGATGGAGGTGGTGATTCCCGGCACGTTATCCGGTTGCCCGGTGGCGAACGTCCAGGCCGGCTTCAATGACCGGGGTTTGCCGATGGGGTTGCAGATAATCGGCCGGCATCAGGCGGACTTCGCCGTTCTGCAACTGGCGCACGCGTATGAGCAGGCCAGTCGCTGGTTCCAGCGCTGCCCTTCGCCACTGTTGAACGCCTGATTTTGATAAACGGTTGAAAGCGTAGAAAAAATTTTGAAATTTACGCTTGACGCTTTTCCATTTCAGGGGAATAATGCGCGCCACTTGGCTACATAGCTCAGTTGGTTAGAGCATAGCATTCATAATGCTGGGGTCCGGGGTTCAAGTCCCTGTGTAGCCACCAAGTACTAAAAACGGCTTACCGAAAGGTAGGCCGTTTTTTTATGCCTCGAGAAAAGCGATCCTCCGGGCGAACTGACCAGATTCCGTAGGACCAGGGTGCGAAAGACGTACGAAGAGGATTTTTCGTTCGAGCAAGCACTGGAATCGAATTGATCGCCGTTCAGCCTGACCGACAAGCTCCCCTGTCTCGATCCCAAGACAGGGAATTGTCATGGACCTGGACAAATACCTTTTCGACGATGAATGGCATCGAAAGCGCTGGAATGGCGGTGCCTCGTGGGCCGCCTGGAATCCACCCCAAGAGCCAGAACCCCTCTACGTTCCAACAGATGAATGGCCCACCCCAAAACCCCGCGACGATCTGGTTTTCGCCAAATCCTGCACACCGGATAACTGGTGTCGAACGGATGCCGGCACGACACCCGAGCCCGCCTCAAGTTTTGGCAAGGTCATGGTGGCGGGCGCCATGCGTGTTCCTGCTGCCAGCCATGACGTAGCGAAGGCAATCGGCGCTGATCTGGCCCTGGGGCGCATGGCCGGTGGTGGCATCCTGCAGCAGCGTCTCAACTGGGCCCTGCGTGTCGCCGGCGGCCCGGCCAGTATGCTCATCCTCGGGATGCTGCCGACCCGAATGGGCGACGGCACGCTCTACACCGACGATCAACTACGCACCTTGTCTCGCGCAACCACTCGCGTGCGCTTCCAGTTCCGACGCGATGCCGAAGGCGTCATGCAGGTCTACGGCATCCACACCGGAGCCTCAGGCGACGACTCGGTACGTACCGTAAAAGTCCAGTGGAACAGCGACAAGACCGCCATGGAGGCGAAGCTCAACGGCATCACCATTCTGTGGACACCGCAACGCGGGCCGCTGGGAGCGATGCCGCCGCTGGTTTATCCGGAGCACGGCGAGCCACTCAGCACGATCCTCGTCCACCCGATCGCCGCGAACACCGACAGCCAGATAGAAATCCTGCCCGGCGAAGACATCACCGCCGAAGATTGCATTCTGGTGTTTCCGGCGGAGACCGGACTGAAGTCGTTGTATGTGGTGTTTTCGAAACCGGCCAGGTTGATGCCGGGGATGGTGACGGGGGTTGGGGAGGATGTTACCGGTGTATGGCTTGACCATGCCCGGGCGGGATCTGGCGCGCCGATCCCAACCAGCATTGCCGATTCGCTAAGAGGCCGTGAATATTCCAGCTTTGATTCATTCAGGCGCGCCTTCTGGGCCGAAGCCTCAAAAGATACCAGGCTAGCCGAGCAGCTCAGCGAAGACAGCCTGGAGCGCATGCGCAACGGAAAGGCACCTCGCGCCCGATTAGCTGATGCAGTCGGCAAGAGAATCTCTCACGAAATTCATCATGTGGAACTGATATCTCAAGGCGGCGAGGTCTATAACGTTGACAACCTCAGAGTCCACACCCCCAAAAATCACGTCGAAGTACACCAGGATTGAGGTAACTGCATGAGCGACCCTTTCATCAAAAACAACTTTTCTGATTACACCGAACAAGACTTCGTTGAGTTCATTGACGAGATCAGAAAGGAAGACAAAGCACCGACAGATGACCGTGCAGATATTCTATTGCTGCACTTCAACGAGATCGTTGGGCATCCGAGCAAGATGGACCTTATCTACTACCCTGAGCCAGGTGCTGACACGTCATCCTCTGGCATAGCCCGCACAGTCGCGACATGGCGTGAAGCAAACGGGCTGCCAGGATTCAAGAAATGAAGATCTATGAGAAAACCATTTCTGACTACACGGAAGCCGAGTTCATTGAGTTTCTGAACTCCGTGCTGGCGGCCAATACAAGACCTGATGAAATACTTCACCCTCTAATTTTTGAGTTTGAACGTCTCAGTGAGCACCCGGCAGGATCTGACTTGATTTACTGGCCAAAGGATGGCGCGCAATGCACTCCCGAAGGCATCACAGAAACGGTGAAAAAGTGGCGCGCTACCAACGGACTGCCTGGCTTCTAGCAGTAACCATCCGGCATTCATAGTCAAAACCGCTGCGCACCACCAGGCCGCCAAAGCGGCTTACCGAAAGGCAAGCCGTTTGTTTATCCCTCGCCCGCTAAAGCCCTGAGCCCCTTCGCCCATATCTGCCGCGTGCGCAATCCCACCATCGCCCGCCAGTCCGGATCCGCCGGATAGAACTGCTCCAGCAGGTTCAACTTGATCGCCCGCCCGGTCGCATCCAGCGGATCGCCGTGCAGATGCAGCCAGTGATCATCGCGCAAGTAGCGATGTACATCCGGCCCCGGGTAAGTCCCGCACTCGATCACGAACGGCATCAGTTGCACATTCGGCAGCGCATTGAGCAGTGCCTGCGAGGTGTACCCCGTGGCGGTTGCCGCAACGCCGGTTTCACTCAAGGTTTCGGCACCGGTGTGCAGGGTATAGAGCCATGGGCCATAGATCGATTGCGCTTTGGCTAACGCCGGATACGGCCCTCGGGTAATCGTCAGCAGCATCGGATGCCCGTACTCGCCGGCGCCAGTGTGCAAGTCGAAACACATCACGGTTTCAGCACCGGCCAGATGATTCTCGATGATTGAATGCAACGTGCGATTCGACCAGCTCGGCGCAAGTCCGCCAAAAAACAGTCCGTCGGGATGACTGTGCTGACCACCCTCGACAATCGACATGACGGCCGGCCAGCCATGCTTGGCGATTTGCGCATCAAGCAAGCCATCAGCTTTATGCCGCTCGGGACCGTTCAAATCGGTGCAGGCGTAAATTTCATGCAGAGTGGCGTAAGCCTGGTTATCCGGAAGCGGTCGGTTGAAATCCAGATGATTGCGGTTGAGGTCGATGTTGTCTTCGTTGACCCGCCGCAGCCATGCCGTGCCCCACGGGTTGATCAGGTGAATCATCACCACCGCGACATCCTTCGCCAGCGACTCCTGCGTGAAATGCTTGAGCCAGTCGATCTGGCACTCCGAACCGTAATAACCCTCAACCCCGTGGGTGCCGCTGAGCGCCACCAGGCGCCGCTTGGCCGATGGATCCCCCAGTACCGCGACATCGGTACTCAAAGACTCGCCAAACGGCCCATTGAGCGGATGCGCGTACGAAGAGAGCGTTGCGCCCGCCCCCTTCGCGGCGGCCAGAAAGCGCTCGCGCTGTTCGCGATAGCTGGGCCGGGTCGGAAACTCGTTGTGCATGGCGACCTCTTGTTGATTGTTCTGGCTTCACGTTTGCCCATGACCCTACAGAAAATCCGCCAAGGCATGAAGGACAAAGATACCTGCGGTTTGCGTCGTACACGGTCGGCCGATACAGTCCGTCAGACTTTTATCCCACGGACGGAGAGCCCGCGTGTTTCCAGCCCTGCCCCTGAACCGTTTTCGCCTGCCCGCCCTGGCTCTGATCGTCAGCTCCATCGCCCTCACGGCCTGTAACGCACCGCCCTCCTCGACCCTGCCGCTGGCACCGGAAGCCGCCTCCGGTTACCGCACCGGCCTGCAAGCCAGCCACGCTGAAAAACACATGGCCGCCGCTGCCAATCCGCTGGCCGCCGAGGCCGGTCGCGAGATGTTGCGTCAGGGTGGTTCCGCCATCGATGCCGCCATCGCGATGCAAGCCGTGTTGACCCTAGTCGAGCCGCAGTCCTCCGGGATCGGCGGTGGCGCGATGATCGTGCTGTGGGACGGTAAACAGGTGCGCACCTACGACGGTCGCGAAACCGCACCGGCCGGCGCGACCGAGAAGCTGTTTCTTCAGGCCGACGGCAAACCGATGCCGTTCCCGCAGGCGCAGATCGGCGGACGCTCCGTCGGCACACCGGGCGTGATGCGAGCGCTGGAACTGGCGCACAAAAAGCACGGCCGTTTGCCGTGGGCGACGTTGTTCGAGCCGGCGATCAAACTGGCGGAACAGGGCTTTGCAATTTCCCCGCGCCTGCATTCGCTGCTGGAATCCGATCCGGTGATTCGCCGTTCGCCGGACATGGCCAGGTACTTTCTGAACAGCGACGGCAGCGTCAAGGCAGTCGGCACGCGATTGCAAAACCCGGCGCTGGCCGGCGTGCTCAAACGCATCGCCAATGAAGGTGCGGACGCGCTGTACAAAGGCCCGATCGCGGAAGAGATCGTGGCCAAGGTTCAGGGGCACGCCAACCCCGGTAGCCTGTCACTGACCGACCTTCAGCACTATCAGGCCAAGGAGCGCGCGCCCCTGTGCACCGACTACAAGCGCTGGCAGGTTTGCGGCATGCCGCCACCCTCATCGGGCGGGATTGCGGTGGCGCAGATTCTCGGCACCTTGCAGGCGCTGGAAACCCGCGATCCGCGCCTGTCCCTGACGCCGCTCAAGCCTGTGCAAACCGATAAACCCGCCGCTATCGAGCCCGCGCCGCAAGCCGTGCACCTGATCGCCGAAGCCGAACGTCTGGCCTACGCCGACCGCGCGCAATACGTAGCCGATACCGATTTCGTGCCGGTGCCGGTCAAAGGCCTGGTCGATCCGGGTTACCTGGCCAGCCGCGCCAGCCTGATCGGCGAACGCAGCATGGGCAGCGCCAAACCCGGCACACCGCCGGGCGTGGAAGTCGCCTACGCGCCGGATCGCTCGCCGCTGCGCATTTCCACCTCGCAAGTGGTCGCGGTGGATGACTTCGGTGGCGCCGTGTCGATGACCACCACCATCGAAGCAGCGTTCGGCTCGCACCTGATGGTTCAGGGCTTCTTGCTCAACAATCAGATGACCGACTTCTCATTCATTCCCGAAGAGAACGGACAGAAAGTCGCCAACCGCGTAGAGCCCGGCAAACGCCCTCGCTCGTCGATGGCACCGACCCTGATCTTTGATCGCAACAGCGGCGAATTCGTCGCCACCGTCGGCTCGCCCGGCGGCTCGCAGATCATCGAATACGTGGCCAAAACCACCGTCGGTCTGCTCGACTGGAACCTCGACCCGCAAAGCGCCATCAGCCTGCCCAACTTCGGCAGCCGCAACGGCCCCACCGAACTGGAACAGGGCCAGTTCAGCCCGACGCTGATCCAGGCACTCAAGGACAAGGGCCACGCTGTGAGCGAAATCGACATGACCAGCGGCACCCAGGCCATCGTGCGGGTCAAGGATGCCCAGGGAAATGCAACGCTGGCGGGTGGGGCAGATCCTCGGCGCGAAGGAGTAGCGTTAGGGGATTGAATTCCCTACCAGCCAACTGAAAAAGGCTTACCGAGAGGCAAGCCTTTTTTGTATTGCAACATCCGGCCATGACCTGTCATCAGGCGGCGCTCACACCGACAGCGTCTTGCCATCCACCGGATCGCCAATCGTCAGGAAGTGTCCACCGGCCACATGGTGCAGCGTGCGCAAGCCGTCATGCCCCTCGAAGTGCCAGCGTCCATCGCTGAAGACTCGCGAATCAGCCTGTGCCGCAATGACCTCGGCCAGGAACAGATCGTACTGTTCATGATTGCGCGGCTCCGGCAGCAACCGGCATTCGAGCCAGGCGACACAACCGTCCAGCATCGGTGCATCGACCTGCTCACCGGCGAAAGTCGGCAGGCCATAAGCCTGGAACTTGTCCCGCCCCTGATCCCGATTGATTTCAAGACCCGAAGTCGAACCCACGGTCTGCACGATGTCAGCCTGATTCACACAGGGAACGTTGAGAACAAAGGTGCCCGAGGCCTCGAGCAGTTGTCGGGTCCAGGTGGATTTGTCGAGGACTACCGCCACTTTCGGCGGATCGAAATCCAGCGGCATGGCCCACGCAGCGGCCATGATGTTGCGCTGCCCGTCATGGGCGGCACTGACCAGCACGGTCGGCCCGTGATTGAGCAGGCGGTAGGCTTTGTTCAGGGGAACCGGGCGACGGAAGGACTCGCGCATGGGATCTGCTCCGGGAAAAAGAGCCGATTGTAGCGGGATAGAAACAACGAAGGGATGACCGCGAACCATCCCTTCGCCCGACAGGCATCAGCTCGATAACTGGTTGGCGAACTGGCCGACCGCATCCACCACTTTCTGCGCGCCATCCTGAATCTCGACGATTACCGTACCCGCCTCCGCCGCCAGCGCCAACCCTTGTTCTGCCTGTTGCTTGCCGTCAGTCATCAGGGCCACGGCGTTGCGCGCCATGTCCTGGTTCTGGCGCACCACACCGACAATTTCTTCGGTCGCCTGACTGGTGCGCGAAGCCAGTTGCCGCACTTCGTCGGCCACCACCGCAAAGCCCCGGCCCTGCTCACCGGCGCGAGCGGCTTCGATGGCGGCGTTCAGCGCCAGCAGGTTGGTCTGTTCGGCAATGCCGCTGATGGTCTTGACGATGGTGCCGATCACCTGGGATTGCTCGTTCAGCGCCTCGATGCCCTCGCCGGCGGTCTGCATGTGTTTCGACAGATCGCGCATCACGTTGACTGCTTCAGTTACCACACGGGTGCCGCGCTGGGCGGTGCTGTCAGTTTGCAGGGACGTGCTGTAGGCGATGTTGGCGGCGTCGGCGACAGCCTGTTCCTGATTGACCTGATCGGTGATCACCGTGGCGAACTTCACCACTTTGTAGAGTTTTTCGTTGGCGTCGAGCACCGGGTTATAGGACGCCTCCAGCCAGACCGTCCGACCATGGCTGTCGACCCGCTTGAAACGGCCGGCGACGAATTCGCCGTTGTTCAGGCGACGCCAGAAATTCTGGTACTCGGCGCTGTTGTACTCCTCCGGCTCACAGAACTGGCGGTGATGTTTGCCCTGGATCTGCGCCAGGCTGTAACCCATGCCCTGGAGGAACCGGTCGTTGGCAGTCAGCACATTTCCGCTGAGGTCGAACTCGATCACGGCGGTCGAACGCACCAGCGCGCCGATCAGGTTCTCGTGTTCGCGGGAGGCCTCGATGGTGCGGGTCAGGTCGCTGGAGAAAATCGAGAAATGCTTGATCCGGCCATCCGATGAACGAATCGGCTGGGCGATCGAACGCAACCACGCCTCTTCGCCATTACCGCGGGAAAGTCGCACAGCGCCGGCGAAATGCTCGCCACGGGTCAAAGCGGCCTTGAAGCGGTGATGAAAATCGTCGGACTTCACATGGGCCGGCACGATGTCTTCGATCGCTCGGCCAATCAGGTCCTGGCTCTTGTAGAACATTTCACTGAGGAAATTCTGGTTGACCGACTGAATCCGTCCGTCGGGCTCAAGGGTAAGCACCAGCATCTCGCTTTCCAGGCTTTCCTTCACTTGCAGAAGGCTGGAGAGTTCTTCACGAAGAGCCGCCAGCTCTTGCTTCAGGCGTTTGTTGAACATGGGAAAGCACCGATGGACTGGATGGATAGCGGATATGCAGCCTAACCATCGGCCTTGGAAATCTTTTCTGAAGAGCGCTTGAGGCTTGTCCTACAAAAATAGTTACGCCTCGACAAATCAGGCAGTGCCGGCCACCGGACACTGTTCTGCGCGCGGCATGCGCGAACCGAAATACGCCGCAGTGAAGACGCCCACCGCGCCCATCGCTGTGCAGAACATCACACAGATCCAAGGGCTCCATGGCATCAGACCGATCAGCAGCAACGGTGTGACACTGGCCCAGGCGGCGTAGGCAATGTTGTAGGTGAAGGAGATCCCGGAAACGCGGATCCGCGCCGGGAACAGGCTGACCATCACCGACGGCACCGCACCGACCACGCCACAGCACAACCCGGCGATGGCATAGGCCAGACCGACCCAATCCCCACCGCTGATCAGGCAGGTGTAAAGCAGGCCGATCCCCAGCGGCAGCAGCAGGCTGTAGAGCATGACCGTGCGCCAGGCACCGATGCGATCCACCAGTCGTCCGGCAATCACGCAGCCGATGTTCAGAAAGACGATGCCCAGCGCACTTAACGCGAAGGTGTGGCCGGCAGTCATGCCGAAGGTTTTCTGCATCATCGTCGGGGTAATGACCACGAACACCACCACTGCCGAGGTCAGCACGCAGGTCAGGAGCATGGCCGGCAACATGGCCAGGCGATGGTCGCGCAGCACAGTGCGCAGCGGCAGTTCGACCCGCGCCTCGCGCTGCGCCTCCATGGCCATGAACACCGGGGTTTCGCTCAGCCAGCGGCGCAGCCAGACGCCGATCACGCCGAATACACCGCCCAGCAGAAACGGATAACGCCATGCGTAATCCAGCACCTCAGCCGGTGTGAACACCTGCGCAAGAAAGGTCGCGGTCAACGCGCCGATCAGATAACCGAAGGTCAGCCCGGCCTGCAGAAAGCCCAACGCATAACCGCGATGCCCGGCCGGCGCGTGCTCGGCGACGAACACCCAGGCGCTCGGCACTTCACCGCCCACCGCCGCGCCTTGCAGGATGCGCAGCGCCAGCAGCAACAGCGGTGCGAAATAGCCGATCTGCGCGTAGGTCGGCATGATCCCGATCAGCAGGCACGGCAGCGCCATCATCAGGATGCTCAGGCTGAAAACTTTCTTGCGCCCCAGCCGGTCGGCGAAATGCGCCATCAGGATTCCACCCAGCGGGCGCGCCAGATAGCCGGTGACAAAGATCCCGAAACTTTGCAGCAGGCGCAGCCACTCAGGCATTTCCGGCGGGAAGAACAGCTGGCTGAGGGTCAGGGCGAAGAACACGAAAATGATGAAATCGTAGATCTCCAGCGCCCCGCCCAGTGCCGCAAGGCCGAGGGTCTTGTAGTCGGAACGGCTGAACGGCGCCGGTCGGGCAGTGGAATGGGCAGTCATGGCAAAGAACTCTGGCAGGCAAAAAACCAAGGCGCCCATGGTCTACGCAAACGGTCCGCCGGACAACCCGTTAGACCATAGTCTGATTCAGTGAAACACGGTCACAAAAATCCGCCGGTTGATTTACTGTTGGCACCTGTCCAGACGGGCCGGCCAAGCCCCGAAGACCACAATAAACATAAAAATCCGAGGTACTCCCGTGGCCGTTGATATCGAAGATAGCCGCTCTGCGCGCTTTGCCTTGCGCTGCTCCAGTTTTGCCGAACGCTGGTTTCCCGACTCCTGGGTGTTCGCCGCACTTGCCGTGATCATCGTCGCACTGGCCACCCTGGCCATGGGCGCCAAGCCCACCGATGCCGCCATGGCCTTCGGCGACGGTTTCTGGAGCCTGATCCCCTTCACCATGCAGATGGCCTTCGTGGTGATCGGCGGTTACGTGGTGGCCAGCTCGCCGCCCGCGGTGAAACTGATCGATCGCCTGGCGCGGATCCCGAAGAACGGTCGCTCGGCCGTGGCCTGGGTCGCCCTGATCTCGATGGTCGCGTCCTTGTTGAACTGGGGCCTGTCGCTGGTGTTCGGCGGTTTGCTGGTCCGCGCCCTCGCCCGCCGCACCGATCTGAAAATGGACTACCGCGCCGCCGGTGCCGCCGCCTACCTTGGCCTCGGCGCCGTGTGGGCGCTGGGCCTGTCGTCGTCCGCCGCGCAGTTGCAGGCCAACCCGGCCAGCCTGCCGCCGTCGATCCTGTCGATCACCGGGGTGATCCCGTTCACCCAGACGATTTTCCTCTGGCAGTCGGGGGTGATGCTGCTGGCACTGATCGTGATTTCGATCATCATCGCCTACGCCACCGCGCCCGGCCCGAACTCGGCGCGTGACGCCAGGGCCTGCGGCATCGATCCGGCCTTCAACCTGCCGCCGCTGCAACCGCGCACCCGGCCCGGCGAATGGCTGGAGCACAGCCCGCTGCTGATCATCCTGTTGGTGCTGCTGGCGGCCGGTTGGCTGTTCCACGAGTTCTCGACCAAACCTGCCATCACCGCGATTTCCGGGCTCAATACCTATAACTTCCTGTTCATCATGCTCGGCGCGTTGCTGCACTGGCGCCCGCGCAGTTTCCTCGATGCAGTGTCGCGCGCCGTGCCGACCACCACCGGGGTGCTGATCCAGTTCCCGCTGTACGGCTCGATTGCCGCGCTGATGACCACGGTCAAGGGCACCGATGCCCAGACCCTGGCCCATCACATCTCGACGTTCTTCGTCAGCATCGCTTCCCACGACACCTATGCGTTGCTGATGGGCGTGTACTCGGCGATTCTCGGTTTCTTCATTCCGTCCGGTGGCGGCAAGTGGATCATCGAGGCGCCATACGTGATGCAGGTGGCCAACGATCTCAACTATCACCTCGGCTGGGCGGTGCAGATCTACAACGCCGCCGAAGCCCTGCCGAACCTGATCAACCCGTTCTACATGCTGCCGCTGCTGGGCGTGCTGGGGCTGAAGGCGCGGGATCTGATCGGTTTCTCGTTTGTGCAATTACTCGTGCATACGCCGCTGGTATTGGTACTGCTGTGGGCGCTGGGTACGACGCTTTCGTATCTGCCGCCCGTCATGCCGTAAACGATGACGACAGGACGCCGGCTCCGGCGCCCTGTCTTTCCTTCGACAAAAACGACCCGAACGATCTCTCCTGCGGTTGCCTGTCGCAAATAATGGCTCAGAGCCATCATCTTTCTTTACCGCGCCACTGCCTCGGTAATATTCTTGCGCGCCCCATATCTGTTTCATTTTTTGTCTGAGCGCAAAGGGAGTTCGTTGCAATGATCGTCGGGATTGACCTGGGAACCACCAACAGCCTTGTTGCCGTATGGCGCGGCGATGCCACTGAGTTGGTGCCCAACGCCCTGGGGCAGTTTCTGACACCCAGCGTGGTGGGCCTGGACGATCAGGGCCGGATTCTGGTCGGGCAAGCCGCCCGCGAACGCCTGCACACTCATCCGCGCCTGACTGCGTCGCTGTTCAAACGCCATATGGGCAGTGCGACGGAGGTCTACCTCGGGGATAAAAAATTCCGTCCCGAAGAGCTGTCGGCGCTGGTGCTCAAGAGCCTGAAAGAAGACGTCGAGCGCACCTACGGCCAGACCGTCACGGAAGCCGTGATCAGCGTGCCGGCCTATTTCAGCGACGCCCAGCGCAAGGCCACGCGCATCGCCGGTGAACTGGCGGGCCTGAAAGTCGAAAAGCTGATCAACGAACCCACCGCCGCCGCACTCGCCTACGGCCTGCACCAACGGGACAAGGAAACGTCGTTCCTGGTGTTCGACCTGGGTGGCGGCACGTTCGACGTGTCGATTCTCGAACTCTTCGAGGGCGTCATGGAAGTGCGCGCCAGCGCCGGTGACAACTTCCTCGGCGGCGAGGATTTCGACAATGTGCTGCTCGAGCACTTTATCGATCAGCATCGCAACGTCTCGGACTTCCCCGAGCGCTCCACCATCCTCCAGCCGCTGCGCCGCGAAGCCGAGCGCGTACGCCGCGCACTGGGCCAGGACGCCAGCACCGAATTCAGATTGCAGGTCGGCGAAAAGCAATGGACGCAGACCATCACTCAGGCGCAGATGGCGACGTTGTACATGCCGCTGCTCGAACGCCTGCGCGCGCCGATCGAACGGGCCCTGCGGGACGCACGCATCCGCGTCAGCGACCTCGATGAGATCCTGCTGGTCGGCGGCACCACCCGCATGCCGCTGGTGCGCAAACTTGCCGCCGGGCTGTTCGGCCGTTTCCCGTCGATCAGCCTCGATCCGGATCAGGTCGTGGCTCAGGGCGCCGCGATTCAGGCAGCACTCAAGGCCCGTTCGGCCGCGCTGGAAGAAGTGGTGCTCACCGATGTCTGTTCCTACACCCTGGGGATCGAGACTTCCACGCAGGTCGGTCGCCAGTATGAAAGCGGTCACTACTTGCCGATCATCGAACGCAACAGCATCGTCCCGGTCAGCCGGGTGAAAACCGTGCAGACCCTTCACGACAACCAGGAACAGGTCGTCGTGAAGATCTTTCAGGGCGAAAGCCGCCTGGTCAAAGACAACGTGGCGCTCGGCCAACTGGACATCAAGGTGCCCAAGCGCAAGGCCGGCGAAGTCGAGCTGGATGTGCGCTTCACCTACGACAACAACGGCTTGCTCGAAGCCCAGGTCAGCATTCCCCTGACCGGTCAGCAACACTCGCTGGTCATCGAGAACAACCCCGGCGTGCTGACGCCCGAGGAGATCCAGCAGCGCCTGCAAGCCCTGGCGCAACTGAAGATCCATCCGCGCGAGCAGCAGGTGAACACTCTGCTCAGTGCACGGTTGGAACGTCTCTATCAGGAAAGCCTGGGTGACCTGCGCGATCAGATCGGCTACTGGGCCAAGCAATTCCAGCAGGCGCTGGATTCCCAGGACGAGCGGCAGATCCGTGAAACCCGTACCGAACTGAGCAAACAGTTGAGCGCCCTCGACCGTAACCCTTGGCAGTAAGGAAGCACGACATGGAATGCTGGTCTGTCCTGCAACTGCCCGAGGACGCCGGGCTGCGTGATATCAAGCGCAGCTATGCGCGCCTGCTGAAAGTCTTTCGGCCCGATGAGGATGCCGCAGGTTTTCAGCGCCTGCGCGAAGCCTATGAGCGCGCGCTGTCGATTGCCCAATGGCGCCTTGAAAACGAGGAGACCGAGGAGCACGGCGACGTCATGCTGGCTCCGGGGATCGCCGCGCTGGCGGTACAAGAGCAGTCCATGGCTCAGCCACTGCAGAAGACCGGAACCGATGCGTGGGATTACCCTTCGCCGCCATTCGAACCGGTGACCCCGGCCGCGCCCGAAGCACCGCTCGAGTCGCCGGTCTTGCGGGTACAGCCCCTGAATCCGGAGCCTGTGGAGCCGACCGTTGATCCGGCCGTTGAAGCCGCGTCGCAATTGCTGAACGGCCTCTCGGACACCAATCTGGACCAACGCTGGGAGCAAGCGCGCCAGCAGGATTGTGCGCAAGCGTTCCAGACACTGTTGCTGACGTTGTGCTTCGACCATCCCGCCCTGCGCCTTTCGATTGCCCGTTGGGCAGTGCAGCACCTCGGATGGCTGGGCCCGTGGCAGGAGATCGTGATCGGCGACGGGCAGCGCGGCATTCTTGCCACCGAGTTGCTGATGGACTACCGGCAATCGCTGGAGGCATTGCTCGCCTCGCAGAACGAGCGTGAATTTCTCGCGCAGCTCAAGACTTATACGGCCCAACCCTGGCTCCAGGTGTTCGACCGTCGGGAACACTGGCAGCAGATCATCCTGCAACTGCTGCAGGACACGGAATGGAGCGTGCCGCTGTTCGACCGTGTGTCCCAACTGTTCGGCTGGGACGACACCAAGGGCATTCATCCGCAACCGGACTGGCTCTGGCAGGCGCTGATTGAGCGCTGCAACCAGGAAAGCCTCTACGACACCCTGTGCGCCCGGGCCGAAGATCAGCGCAACGGGTCGCCCGACGCGCTCGCCGCGCGGATGCTGATCAGCCCGATGAAGCCGCGGCAACAGAAAGACATGACCGACCGGTTCATTCCGGCTGACTGGCAGGCCTGCCAGCAACTGTCGGAAACCCTCAAGTGGCGCTTCCCCGACCTGCTCGCCCGTTTGCCGTACGCCGACGTTTTCTACTGGCGACGGTTCTTGCCACGCTACATCGCCGCCGAAACCTGGTTACGGTCATGGGCTGCGATTGCGCTGGCGCTGTGGCTGTTCTATCTGCCTGCCGAGCACAAGACCACGGCCATGAGCATCGTCATTCCCCTGGCCTTCGCCTGTGTTCCTGTCTGGTTTTTCCGGATCGGCTTGAGTTATTGGTTTCTGATCAGCGCCCATTTGATCGTTCAGGATCTGTGGTTGACCGAAAGGATCATTCCACGCCGATGGAACCCTGATACACGCTGGCTCGTGCTGCGCCATGGCCTGCCGCAAGCCGTCATGATCCTGCTGTTCTCGGTCATGCTCGGAGGTCTGGGAGCCTTCACCTATATCGGGGTGATCCTGATCGGGCTCTGGCACAAGCGGCGCATCGGTACGCTCGACCCGGAGTTCAGCGACAAGCACCCTTGGCTGACCGCGCTGCATTGGGCGCATTTCAGCCCGCTGCAACTGCTGTTTCTGGTGGTCATGACCGGCGTGATTCTCGCCAGTCAGCTCGGTTATTCGCTGAAACTCCTGTTCCCCGGCTAGGCTAGATGCGGGCCGGATTGCCCCTCCACCAAGGTTTTACCCTCGCTGAAAAGGATCTGAGCATGTTGAAACTTGCAGGCCTCACCCTCGCGGCGCTCACGTTGAGCGCCGCCGCCCACGCCGATGTCGACCTGAAACTGGGCAGCACCGAGCGCGTTACCCGTCTCTTCGCCTACCCCAACAATTGCAGCGTGATCTGCTTTCGCAACTGGACGCTGGAGCAGACCGTCGCCCATTACCTGAGCCAGAGCGTGCAGCGCGACGGCTACACCAACGCCAAAGTGCTGGTGAAAAACGACAACGATCAGCTCTACGCCGAAATCAGCGGCGTACCGAAGGGCTACGACAAACCGCTGACCGCGCTGCTGGACGCCGGCGACCTGGCCTATAACGGCGCCAGCAAACTCAACGCCGACGGCAAATGGGCGTACAGCTGGTACCTGTTCCTGCCACTCGGCATGGCTCTGGAAAACCGCAAAAGTGTCGAGCTGCTGCACTTCCCGCCGGATTACTCGCTGACCCAGGCCCAGGATTACCTGCGCTCGAACACCACCGACCGCTGGGCCGCGCTGCTGACCGACAATGGCATCCCCGCCGATCAGACGCCGGCTTACCAGACCATCATCGACATCGCCCCGATCGCCGCGCCCGCCAGCGCCGGCAAGGATCTGGAAGGCGTGTACGACTACTTCAAGGATTACCAGACCACCATGGTCAAGCAGGTCAGCCAGAACGCCAGCGGCGCCGTGCTGCCAATGGTTGCCTTTGGTGCGCCGGTGCGTAACTGGATCAAGCAGCAATACGGGCCGACCGTGAATGTACTGGGTCTGGCAACCATCAGCCCGAGCGCGGGCGTGAACGTGCCGGTGCTGGGTTCCAACCACCCGAGCTACATCTGGTACGCCGCCGATCCGAGCAACTACACCGGCGACGATGCCCAGGCCAAGGCCGATGCAGCCGGTCTGAAGGTGATGGGACAAGATTTGAGCGCCGCCTGCTGGCAGGCCGGAATGGGCAGCAAACCCGGCACCGATCCCAAGACCCTGCTCAACAGCTGCACCCAGACCTGGCAAGTGACACAGAAAGCCAAGACCTGCGAGCTGTTCTACACCACGATCCGCAACCAGACCGTGGCACAAGCGGACAAGACCTGCTCGACCGCACCGATCAAATCCCAGCTGCAACAGCTGAAAAGCCCGCTGCCGGACATGGCCGCGCCCGCCGCCCATCTCTGAACGGACATGTGGTGCTCCCGTGTCAGTCCTGGCTGACGCGGGAAAGCGTCTATTTCGACTGTCAGATCTGACAGTAGACCGCTGGGGTAATTTGCAGGATCTTGGATCCAATCAGCGTGTTGCAGGACTGACAGGACGTCAGCCGACGGAAGTCGCGACACCGAAGCCAACAGGGACCGTTATGAACACATACGCATTACCGGGCAAACCGGCACGCGATACCGAAGGCATTTATCCTTTTGCCGGACTCCCCGTCCGCCTCGGATTTCCGTCGAAGCAGGATTTCCAGATTGTTCACGACCCCGAAGGGGTGGCCACCGCTGTCATAGCGTGCCGGGCATTCCTGCGAATCACCCGAATGTGTCGGGTTTCAGGCCAACTGCTGCCTTATCGCTGTCGGCAGACCCGGCAGATGCTGGCCGGTATCCATCTCTACGATCCGCGCTTTTGCGGCGCGTTCGAGCATTGCTGCGACCCGAACACCTTTCTCGACATGAGCGAGTTATGGGTGTGGGCCCTGCGAGATATTGTCGAGGGAGAACGGCTGACGGTGGACTACACCGCCACCGAAGACAAACTGCTGCGCCAGTTCGCCTGCGGTTGCGGGTCCTCGCGCTGCCGTGGGTGGATCACCGGTTACGACGAATCACCCAATCTTGAAGGCCAGCGCTATCTGCTGAGCTGGCGGCGTCGGCAAGGTTTACGCTGAACGACCGATCAAGGCGCGCCGACCGGGCGCAAGCGGTATTGCGGCGGCAATTGCTCGAAACCGCTGATCGTGGTGTTCAGGCTCTTCCAGCGACCATCCTTGATGCCGTAGATGCAGCCGTGGATCGACAGGCTCTGCCCGCGATGCCAGGCGTTCTGGATGATGCTGGTGTGGGCGACGTTGGCCACTTGCTGGATCACATTGAGCTCGCACAGACGATCGACCTGTTCTTCTTCGGTCGGCAGCTTGGCCAGTTCTTCGCGTTTTTCGTAGTACAGGTCGCGGATCGAACGCAGCCAGCCGTCGATCAGGCCGAACTGGCGATCCTGCATCGACGCCCGCACACCGCCGCAGCCGTAGTGTCCGGTCACCAGGATGTGTTTGACCTTGAGCACGTCCACCGCGTACTGGATCACCGACAGGCAGTTGAGGTCGGTGTGCAGCACCACGTTGGCGACGTTGCGGTGAACGAACAGATCGCCCGGCAGCATGCCGACGATTTCGTTGGCCGGCACCCGCGCGTCGGAGCAGCCGATCCACAGATATTCCGGTGTCTGCTGGCGGGCCAGCTTGGCGAAGAAATCCGGGTCTTCCTTGGTGATCGCGTCAGCCCAACGCTCGTTGTTATCAATCAGGTCTTGTAAGTCATGCATGCTGTAAGGCCTCAAGAAAGATGCGCTGGTATGACAGTCGACCGCCGGTCGGGGTCACTCCGGAATCAAGGGTGATTTGCTTTGAATTTCTGGTGCGCCCGGTGAGTCCATCCCAGTAAGGCCCACAGTATGAGGAATTGCCATGACTGATACACGACGTCCCTTCGATGCGGTGCAACCGGAGCCCATCGATGATAACGAAGACCGCATGGGTTCAGTGCATGAGCTGGACTTCGACGACGAACAGCCCAGCGCAAAGATCGGCGAGGAACTGCCCGAGCGCGAGCGCGAACAGTTGTTGCCCCGTGAGCGTGTGCGCGAAGCGGGTCTCACCGGGGCATCGACCGCCGACCATGAGCCCACCGACGATGACCTGAGCCCGGAAACCCTGATTCGTGAGGACGGTGCCCGGGATGCCCAGGAGCTCGGCGGCGACAATCAGGCCGATTGGGATCTGAGCGTGGTCGACGAGGACGACATCGGCGGCGGCAACGGACTGGATGAGGCGGAGCTGGCGCGCCGCGATCCGCTGGATCGCAAGCGTTGATTTGTATTGCCTGACAGGACGCCATCGCGGGCAAGCCCGCTCCCACAGAGATCCGGGTCGTACTCAAATTATGTATACGACACTAAAACCTGTGGGAGCGGGCTTGCCCGCGATGCTTCAACGTTTCAATTGACCAGCGTGCAGGCCATGACCACGGCATCTTCACGCCCGCCGACCGCCGGGTAGTAATCCCGGCGCCGGCCGATCTCGTTGAAGCCGTAGCGTTCGTACAGGCGAAAGGCTGACGTGTTGCTGTCGCGCACTTCCAGGAAACATTCCCGGGCATCGGCCGCGTAGGCGCGGGACATCAGGTATTCGAGCAGGGTCAGCCCCAGTCCGCGCCCCTGGTTTTCCGGCTTGACCGTGATGTTGAGCAAGTGCGCCTCATCGAGGATGATCTGCACCACCCCGTGTCCCACTTGCTGCTCACCTTCGAACATCAGCCAGATCTGGTACTTGCCCAGGCCGTCGAGAAAAATCCCGCGGGTCCACGGATGGCTGTACGCGGCGTATTCAATCTTCAGCACAGCGTCCAGATCCGCCTCGGTCATCGGGCGAAACGATACAGCGTCACTCATTCGATTCTTTCCAGCGCGCCATCAGCCGACGCATGGCTTGCCACACGGCGGCCTTGCGCTGTGGCTCTTCCATCAACAATTCCAGCCCCGGCACCGCCCACGCCAGGCCAAGACCCTCGATCTGCAACTCACGGTTGAACGCCTCGGCATCCGCTTCACCGGCAAAGCGCACCGCCGGCAGGCCGATCAGCCACAGGCAGGCGCACGGCGCCGCCTCCATCTGCACCGACAGGAAACCCTGGACGAAATCCCGGGCCGCTTCCGGGCCCTGATCCATCGTGCCGCGGTTCAGCCATGGCCAACGCACCGGCTCACCGACAATCTGCGGCGCGTCCGGCAGACCGGCGGCACGCAGCATGTCCTTAAGTAACAGATAGGCAGGATCGCGGGACTGGAAAGCTTCGCCTGTGGGTAACTCCACCAGTAGCAGGCAACGGCCGGCGCGCAGCAATTGCAGGGCAAACCGCGGTGGCGGCACCGGTGCCGGCCTGGACACCACAGGTGTTTCGTCGACTTCTTCGACCGGTTTGGCGCCCGTGCGGGGACTGGCCGGCGAAGGTCGCGCAATCTCGATCTTCGGCCGTTCGACCGGACGCGCGGCCGGCTGCACCGGCGCTTCGACCGGGGTTGCCGGGATCTGCGGCGCGGCAACTTCGGGCTCGGGCATGTCCAGCAGCTCGGGCCGCGACGGGGCGGCAAAGGGCAATTCGGTGCGCGGCAGCCAGTTGACCACCTGCATGGCGTTCAAATAGGCGCGGCGGCGGGACTCGATTAGCAAGGGTCGGCCACTTGTGGATAACTGAAGTGCGCCGATTCTACCGCCGTTCGCTCAAGATCGCGCGCTGTTGATCGATAGTCTTGACCGATAACTTGACGCAAAGAAAAGCGACAGCCCGTCCCGAGAGTGAATCGCATCCTTCGTGATGCAGTACAATCGCGGCTTTTAATCGCCAACCAGCCGGCCATTCCGATGATCGAACCCAAGCGCGTCTTGCGCGCCCTCGCTGAACACTGGGCACTTCTGGAGCCACTGTGCGAGCACTTCGACCAGGGCACCCTGAGCCTAAACGAACTGCGCACGCAACTGGCCGCCCAACAACTGGACAGCACGCCGCAGGACATCACCAGCCTGCTTGACGTGTGGATCCGCCTCGACATTCTGGTTCCCGTGGCGAAAAGCCCGAACCGTTTCGAGCTCAATGCGCAGATCCACGATTTCCTGGCCTACCTGCGCCGCGAGCACCGTCTGGGCCTGTGCCTGGAGATCGAAGCCTATCTGCGCCACCTCGAGCGTCTGGCCGGTTATATCCAGGATGCGTTCGACGTCCGTGACGGCAATGATCTGGCCCGTCAGTTGCGCCTGCTCGACATGCGCGTGCGCGACGTTCTGAAGAAACTCGATAACGACGAACAGGCGCTGGTGGCCGTGGCCGAACGGGCCAAGACCAGCGACCGACAGATTCCGCTGCGTCAGCGTTACGCTGAAGTACTGGCGACCTGGGACGAATACGTCGAGCCAATGATCGATCTGGTGAACGCCGACGGCGCCTTCGAACAAGGCGTGCGCAAGGTCGAAACTGTGCTGCTGAAGATGCTTAGCGAACAGCAGCGCCTCGGCCATCTGGTCGATGACGACATGCTGCTGCGTACTCACGCGCGCATCCTGGAGATGCAGACCAGCGCCCAGTTGACCCTGCGCCACGCCCGGGAACTGCTGCTGCCGCTGCGTGAAGAAGCGCGCCGACACAACGCCGTGACCCGTGGTGCTGCTCTGGCGCTGGCGGCGATCCGCCGCAAAGGCATCGACGCCGTGCCGCAAGCCGCGATGCCGCTGTTCACCCGGCCGCAAAGCACCTTCCTCGGCAGCGCCAGTCAGGTTGAAGCCTACGTCTACGCCCTGGCCCGTTTCGAGCCGAAACCGGCGCGCTTCCCCAAGGCGCACAAGTCGCAAAAGACCGGCGATGCGCCGCGTGCACCGCGCACCGTGCGCGAAATGGTCGACCGTTGCGAAGAGTCCCTGCCAATGCCGGATCTGATGACCTGGCTGCTGGAGCAGGAGCCGGACGGCGCGACCGACGAATTGCTTTACTGGTTCTCGCGCCTGTCGCGGGAAAAACGCTTCAAGCGCGAGCGTCTGGAACGCCGCGAATACCACACTCAGGAGCACCAGGTCAGTCTGCGCTCCTTCGCCCTGCTCTCGGCCGGCGACGCCACCGAGGATTCTGCGAGCACCCTCTCTGCAGGTACGTCTAATGCATCTTGATCTTTCCGAACTGTCGCAACTGGCGCCGATCTTCCGCGAGTTGTTCAAGGGTTACCACGTCAGCCGCCGTGATCCTGAGCTGTATGCACAACTGTCGAATTTCCAGGACCAGTACCGCACGCTGTTCAAGGCACTGGGTTTCGAACTGGTCTGCGACACCCGTGGTTTCTACTACTTCGTGCCGGACATGGCTGCCGCAGCGGTGAACAAGACCGCTCAGCGTCTGGCGCTGTTCACTTTCATCCTCGTCGAGCATCTGGCCGATCAGGGCCGCGATCCGATCGCCGTGCTCGACGGCGGCAGCCTCGGCCGCGAAGAACTGCCATCGCTGCTGGAAAAGTACCGCGACCTGTTCATCCAAGCCGAAGTGCAGACCGTTGAAGAGCTGGAAGAAAAGATCATGCGCCGCATGACCCAGCTCGGCTTCGCCAGCGAGGAAAACGGCGTGTACCGTTTCCTGCCGCCGATGCACCGTTTCCTCGACGTGTGCCTGTCGGTGCAGCAGGACCGTGATCTGGCGGCCAGCGTCCACAGCGTTCTGCCGCTGCCGGCACCGGTGCTGATCGACGAAGCCGCCGAGGCCAAATTTCTCGCCACCGACGACCCGCTCGATCTTTCCGAATTTGAGGAAGAGAGCGAAGAAGACGCACTGGCCCGCGCCATTGCCGAAGAACAGGAGTCCGACGCATGAGCCAGGAACGCTACGGCATCCGCCGCTTTGCCCTTTTGAACACCGCCGGTTACAGCCTCGGCCTGTTCCCGCTGGAAGAACCACTGTCGGTCTACGGCGCGAACAACCTCGGTAAATCCGCCTCGATCAACGCCTTGCAGTTCCCGATCCTGGCGCGCATGTCGGACATGAGTTTCGGCAAGTACAGCCTGGAACAATCCCGGCGGTTCTACTTTGCATCCGACACCAGCTATATCCTCGTCGAAGTGAACCTGCCTCACGGCCCGCACGTGATTGGTGTGGTCGGCCGCGGCCCGGGCGGCGGTTTCGGGCACCAGTTCTTTGCCTACGCCGGCAAGCTGGATCTGGCGCATTACCAGAAAAACGACACCTGCCTGCGTCAGAAAGAACTGTTCAGCAACCTTGAGAAGGAAGGCCTGAAAGCCTACGAGCTCAAGCCTGATGAACTGCGTCGTTTGCTGGTGGGCGGTCACACGTCGATCCCGCTGGATCTGACCCTGATTCCACTGCGCTCCACCAGCGAGCAGAGTCTGAAGACCTTCCGCGCACTGTTCATCAACCTGTTGCACATGCGCGAAATCACCGCAGCCAAGCTCAAGCAGCTGTTCCTCGATGCCTTCGAACACAGCCTGCGTTCCGGCAGCGTCGACTACATCGCGGCGTGCGAAGAAGCCTTCCGCGATGTGCGTCGCATGGAACAGGACTACAACTCGCTGGTGGCCGCCGGCCCGTTGGTCGAAGCCTTGGCCAACGGCGTGAAACAGCGCGACGTGCTGCGCGGCAAGTTGCATCGCCTGTCGCCGCTGCTCGACTCACTGCTCGGCACGTGGTCGGACTACGCCACGGCCCGCAAGGAAGAGCTGACGATTCAGGCCGAACACTACCGCCGCGAGCAGGACGACCTGCAAAACGATCAGCGGGGTGGCACTCAGGAACTGATGCGTCTGGAACGGGAAATCTCCGGCATCCAGCGCTGGCTTGGCGAACTGTCGGTACTGAAAAACCGCTTTGCGCTGGTCGATGACGTCAAGGTGCTGGAGCAGCAACTGCTGGCGGCCAAGGACGCTCACGACGAACTGGCCGGTGCACTGGCGCAGTCCCGTCAGTTCAGCGCCGAGGATCTGGAGGAACGTCTTCGCGATCTGGAAAAACGCCTGAAGTCGGTGAAGCAGCAACTCGATCACGCCGACAACAACAGCTACGCGCGCCTGCGCGAAGAGTTCTCGCAGCAGGACGTCGAACGTCTGATGCGCCTGTTCAACAGCGCGCTGTTCAGCCTGCCGCTGGGCGAACATGGCATCACCCTCGACGAGGATGGCGAATGGGTGAAGTCGGTCGAGCTGATCCTCGACGGTTTCAAGGGCGAGCGTTTCGAAGTGCCGGGCCTGTCGATCGACATCTCGCACATCGAGCCGCCGGCGCTGCAAGCGCTGGCCGACCGCGCCGCGCTGCGCGATCAGAAAGAACGCCTGGAAAAAGAGCTCAAGCAGCTCAAGACCCAACAAGCCGTAGCCGCCGACCGCGCTGCGAGCAAGACCCAGACCGAGGCGCTGTACCAGCAGGTACTGGATGCGCAGAAGGCGCTGGAAGACTTCCGTCGCACCCAGACCTTGAGCGCCGAAGAAGGCGACAAGCTCGAGCAACTGGCGCAGATGGAGGCCGCGCAGGACGAACTCAAACGCTCCAGCGATGCGTTCACCGAGCGCGTCCAGCAACTGTCGGCCAAGCTGCAACTGGTCGGCCGGCAGATCGCCGACATGGAAGCCAAGCAACGCACCCTCGACGACGCCCTGCGTCGCCGTCAGCTGTTGCCGGCAGACCTGCCGTTCGGTACGCCGTTCATGGATCCGGTCGACGATTCGATGGACAACCTGCTGCCGCTGCTCAACGACTATCAGGACAGCTGGCAAGGCCTGCTGCGTGCCGACGGTCAGATTGAAGCGCTTTACGCACAGGTGCGCCTTAAGGGCGTGGCCAAGTTCGACAGCGAAGACGACATGGAGCGCCGCCTGTCGTTGCTGATCAACGCTTACGCGCACCGTACCGACGAAGCCCTGACCCTCGGCAAGGCCCGTCGTGCAGCCGTGACCGATATTGCCCGAACCCTGCGCAACATCCGCAGCGACTACGACAGCCTCGAGCACCAACTGGCGCTGTTCAACCGCGAGATCAACAAGCGTCAGGTGTCCAACCTGCAGAGCTTCCGCATCGTGCTCGCACCGAACAAGGAAGCCCTCAAGCACATCGACCAGATCATCCACAGCGCCGGTCAGTACGAAGAAGGCGAAACCCTGTCGGTGTTCGACCTGAGCCAAAGCGCGGAACAGGACAACAAGAACGAAGAGGCCAAGGAATACCTGGCACGGCTGGTGGCGGCGAACCACAACCAGCTCGGCCTCAAGGACTTGTTCGAACTGGCGTTCGAGATCACCAAGGTCAACGGCCAGCCGGTGATCCACACCGACATCGACGGCGCGGCGTCCAACGGCACCACGATGACCATCAAGGCGCTGACCAACATGTACTTGTTGCTGCACTTGATGGACCGCGACCTGGCCGGCCGCGTGCGTCTGCCGTACTACCTCGACGAGGCGGCGGACATCGACGAGAAGAACCAGGCCGCCCTGCTGGAAACCAGCCTGCAACTGGGCTTCGTGCCGATTCTGGCGAGCGTGAAGCCGCAGGTCTGCGCCAGTGTCGCCATCGACCTGGAAGGTGGCAGCGGCCCGGCCGGCATCTACATCGACGAGGCGGACTGGAAGTACATCCGTCGCCACGATGTGGTGAAGGCCACGATCAACGTCGACGCGGACGAGCCGGAGCTGGATGCGGTTTGATGCGTAACTGACGGGTACAAAAAAGGGCCGCGATCCATTGGATCGCGGCCTTTTTTATGTCTTGGAATTTTGTGCTGAATGACAGGGCCTCTTCGCGGGCAAGCCCGCGAAGGCGCCCTCAACAACGCCCCATATTTCCCGGATTATTTACCGAGGGGGATTTTCGGCGCCCAGTTCAGCCACTCGTCTTCGAACTTGTCGAACAGCGGGAAGGTTTGTTCGGCGCGGGCCGGATTGCCCATCTTCTCGCCGTCCGGGGTGGCGAAGGCGATACCGCCCTGAATCACTGTTTCAAGCGACTCGGTGCGCATGGTCACGCCTTTGAACAAGCCGATATCGAAACCGACGCCGCTGGTGTTCCAGAAGCGACTGCCGCTGCGCACCAGTGGCGCGTACTTCGGTTCGATCAGGATGTGCACCAGTACGCGATCCGCTGTCTGGCCCAGTTCGTAGCCGGTGACTTTGCCCACGGTGATCTCGCGGTAGGTGACCGGCACACCCGGTTTCAGCGAGCCACGACGAGCAGCGCTCAATACCAGACTCAAACCAGCCTCTTGCTTGGTCACCTCCGGTGGATTGGCAAGGGCCACGAAGTTCTTCTGCGGGCCGAGGTTCTTGGCCGCCGGTTGCACTTCGATGTACTGGCCGGTAACCAGGGTCTCCAGGTTCGAGGTCTTGATCAGCCCCAACTCCGGTTTGACCACCCAGAACTGACTGCCGACCCGGGCGATCTTCTCCGGCACTTCAGTGATGCGCGCGGTGAGGATCACCGATTGCAGATCATCGGTCAGGTCGACACTTTCAATCTTGCCGACGTCCAGACCTTTGAAGCGAACCGGTGTGCCGCTGCGCAGACCGTCCGCGCGATCGACCTTGATGGTGACGACAGCGCCTTTCTGATTCGCTTCGTCGTGGCTGGCGAACAGACGGAAGCGTGGAATGCGTTTTTGCAGCGGCGCCTTGGCTTGCGGCGTTTCGAAGGCGATGCCGCCGGCCATCAGGGTCTGCAACGATTCACTCTTGACCTGAATGCCGCCCGTCAGACCGCCAGTCAGCGTGACGCCGCTGACGTTCCAGAACCGGGTCGAGGCGTTGACCAGGTTTTCGTATTCCTTCTCGATGTGGACGCCGATCACCAGTTGCTTGCGGGTCTTGGAGAACTGATAGCTCTGCACCGAACCGACCTTGACCTGCTTGTAGAGAATCGGGCTGCCGACATCGATCGAACCGAGGGTGTCGGTGAACAGCACAAGGTGCAGCCCGGGTGCGCGCAGATCCAGCGGCGGTGCTTTTGGCCGGGCCTCGAACTCACGTTGTGGCGCACCACCCTTGTCGCCCGGACGGACCGCGATGTAGTTACCTTTGACCAACGCTTCCAGACCGGTGATGCCTGCCAGTGAGATCGAAGGTTTGACCACCCAGAATTGCGTGCCGGTGACCAGATAGTCTTCGGCCAGCGGATCGAGGGTCAGCTCGGCGGTTGCGCTGGACAGGTCCGGATCGATCTTCAGCGCTTTCAGGTTACCGACCTGAATGCCCTTGTACATCACCGGGGTACGCCCGGCCTGCAGGCCTTCGAAATCGCTGAGTTTGACCTTCACACGGATGCCGGCGGCGGCCGCGTCGAAGTCTTCATAGAGACGAAACGGCAGGCTCGGATCGGTGGGCGGGCTGTCCTTGCGGTTCTCCGGGGTGGCGAAGGCGATACCGCCGGCGACGATACTGGCAAGAGATTCGCTGCGCACTTTCACGCCGGACAGGTTGGCGTCGATGCTGATGCCGCTGGCGTTCCAGAAACGGGTGTGTTTGCGCACCAGTTTGGCGTAAGTCGGTTCGATGAATACCTTGAGCTCGACCGTGCTCTGGTCTTCCGACAGCACATAACTTTTGATCTGACCGACTTTGATCTGTTTGTAGAAAACCGGGCTGCCACGATTCAACGAACCGAGGCGATCGGCCTTGATGGTCAAGTGCAGGCCGGGCTTGGAATCCGATAGCGGTGGCTCTTCGGCCAGGGCCTTGAACTTGCGAGTCGGCTCGCCTTCGCCGGGGCTGATGGCGACGTAGTTACCCGAAACCAGAGTTTCCAGACCGGTGATCCCGGCCAGGGTCACGCTTGGCTTGACCAGCCAGAATCGGGTGCTGGTCTTGAGGTACTGATCGACATCCTTGTTCATCTCGATGGTCGCGATGACACCTTTGGAGTTGCCTTCATCATCGAGCTTGAGGGCTTTCACCTTGCCGACCGGCATGCCTTTGTAGACCACTTCGGTCTTGTTGGCCTGAATGCCTTCACCACTTTCAAAACGCACCTGAATCTCGATGCCGGTTTCGGTATAGGCACGCCAGCCGAGCCAGCCACCGATAATCAGGGCGATCAGGGGCAACACCCAGATGGCGGACCAGTTCGAAGCCGGTCGGGTTTTCGCTACAGGCAAATCAGTCATGGTCGGCGTCCGACTCCGTGTTATCCCAAATCAGTCGGGGATCGAAAGTGACAGCGGCGAGCATCGTCAGAATCACCACACTGGCGAAGGCGATGGCGCCAAGATTGGCTTCGACGCTGGCAAGCCGGCCGAAGTTGACGACCGCCACCAGAATGGCGATCACGAAAATATCGAGCATCGACCAGCGACCGATGAACTCGATGAAGCGGTACATCCAGATCCGCTGACGGGCGGACAAGGGCTGGCGACGCTGCACAGAAAACAGTAGCAGCGCGATGCCCACCAGTTTGAACGTCGGCACCAGAATACTGGCGATGAATACCACGGCGGCGATCGGAATCATGCCGTGCTGCACCAGCTGGATGACACCGGACATGATCGTGCTCGGATCACCCTGGCCCAGTGAGCTGACCGTCATGATCGGCAATACGTTGGCCGGGATGTAGATAATTGCGGCCGTGATCAGCAGCGCCCAGGTTCGCGCGAGACTATTGGGCCGCCGGGCGTGAACCAGCGCACCGCATCGAGTGCAGGTCTGCACATCGCTGTCGGTATCCTGCCTGTTCAGTTCGTGGCATTCGGTACAGATCAGAATGCCTGCATCAATCGCCCGCATGGGCATCTTCTCCTGATAACGCCTGCCAGATCTGGTGCGGCGACATCACCACTTCGAGCCAGACCTGAACCAGTAACAAGCCGATGAAACACACCAGACCGAGGCCCACGGTGATAGCTGCCATGTCCGCCAGTTTGACGATTGCGACCAGGACGCCCATCAGGTAGACCTCGAGCATGCCCCAGTCTTTGAGGTGGTGATAAATGCGGTAGAGCAGCAGGCCATAACTGCGTCCGGTGTTGAAACGGATCGTCAGCAACACAATCAATTGGCACAGCAGTTTCAGCAGCGGAATCGCCATGCTGCAAAGGAATACCACCACTGAAACACCGCGCATATCGGTGTTGAAAAGACCGATCACACCGCTCCAGACAGTGTCCTGCGACGATTGCCCGAGAAGATTGAGCTGCATGATGGGTAAAAAGTTCGCCGGCACGTAGAGCAACAACGCGGCAATGACCAGGGCGAGACTGCGCTGCACCACGTTATGACGGTGAGCGTACAGTTCGTAACCGCAGCGTGGACAGAGAGCTTTTTCGCCGTGAGCAAGCTTGGGCTTGCGCATCAGCAGATCGCACTCATGGCAGGCCACCAAGTCATCCAGCGGTAAATCTGACAGCCCGGGGGCGTCAACCGAATCCGACATAAGGGCTCTGACTCCGAAAAAGTTGGGATCTATTCTAGTGTTCTGATTCGAAAATAACTGTGCAAATTTGTTCGCTGACGCGAGCAAAAACTTTCCTGCGGGCAAAACAAAACCCCAACTGCTTTCGCAATTGGGGTTTCGGAATTTAATCTTGACGATGACCTACTCTCACATGGGGAAACCCCACACTACCATCGGCGATGCATCGTTTCACTTCTGAGTTCGGGATGGGATCAGGTGGTTCCAACGCTCTATGGTCGTCAAGAAATTCGG
>NZ_NEJJ01000021.1:0-130445 GCF_002113045.1 Pseudomonas sp. B26(2017)
GAAACTTACTTAACTCATTGAATATCAAGGAGTTTTCCGTTTCGACTGCGCCGGAAGTGGGGCGAATTATAGAGACTCAGAATCTGCCGTCAACACTTATTTTCACAAATCTGTCATATCGGTCAAAAAAGCCCCGAAACGCGAAGGCCGACCTTAATAGGTCGGCCTTCTTTGCACTGCTCTTCTACTTACAAGCTAGGGAAAGCGAATTGCGAAGCTTCATGGCTCGCACGCTGCGGCCAGCGCTGGGTGATCGCCTTGCGACGGGTATAGAAGCGCACGCCATCCGGACCATAAGCATGCAGGTCGCCGAACAGCGAACGCTTCCAGCCGCCAAAGCTGTGGTAAGCCACCGGCACCGGCAATGGAACGTTGACGCCGACCATGCCGACTTCGATCTCGTCGCAGAATAGACGCGCTGCTTCACCATCACGAGTGAAGATGCAAGTACCGTTGCCGTATTCATGATCGTTGATCAGTTGCATCGCCTCTTCCAGGCTGTTCACCCGGACGACACACAGAACCGGCCCGAAGATCTCTTCTTTATAGATGCGCATCTCAGGAGTGACATTGTCGAACAGGCAGCCACCCAGGAAGAAACCTTCTTCATGACCGACAACGCTCAGACCACGACCATCGACTACCAGGGTCGCGCCCGCCGCCACGCCATCTTCGACGTAACCGCTGACCTTGTCGCGTGCCTGACCGGTAACCAGCGGCCCCATGTCCAGACCGCAAGAAGTGCCGGCACCGATTTTCAGCGCCTTGATCTGTGGAACCAGTTTGGCCACCAGTGCGTCCGCCACCTGATCGCCCACACACACGGCTACAGAAATCGCCATGCAGCGCTCGCCGCAAGAACCGTAAGCCGCGCCCATCAGGGCGCTGACCGCGTTGTCCAGATCCGCATCCGGCATCAACACCGCATGGTTCTTCGCGCCACCCAGCGCCTGTACGCGCTTGCCGCGCTTGGTGCCTTCGGCATAGATGTATTCGGCAATCGGCGTCGAACCCACAAAACTCAGCGCTTTGACTTCCGGCGCTTCGATCAGCGCGTCCACCGCAGTCTTGTCACCATGCACGACACTCAGCACACCCTTCGGCAAACCGGCTTCCAGCAGCAGTTGCGCGATCAGCAGGGTCGAGCTTGGATCACGCTCGGATGGCTTGAGGATGAAGCAGTTGCCGCAGACGATCGCCAGCGGATACATCCACAGCGGCACCATGGCCGGGAAGTTGAACGGGGTGATGCCGGCCACTACGCCCAGCGGCTGGAAATCGGACCAGGCATCGATGTTCGGGCCGACGTTGCGGCTGTACTCGCCCTTGAGGATTTCCGGCGCTGCGCAGGCGAACTCGACGTTCTCGATACCACGCTTCAGTTCACCGGCCGCGTCTTCCAGAGTCTTGCCGTGTTCTTCGCTGATCAGTTGCGCAATGCGTGCTTCGTTCTGCTCCAGCAGTTGCTTGAAGCGGAACATCACCTGAGCACGTTTGGCCGGTGGCGTGTTGCGCCAGGCCGGGAATGCAGCCTTGGCGGCATCGATGGCGTGCTGGATGGTTTCGCGGCTGGCCAGCGGCAGCTTGTGGATTGCCTGACCGGTGGACGGGTTGAATACATCGACCGCGCGACCGTTCTCGGTCACCAGTTCGCCATTGATCAAATGCGGGATAACGCTCATCGGGGAACTCCTGAATTCTTGTGCGCAGACGCCCGCAAGAGGCGCCTGCCATTGGCGTAGCTTTATAGAAGGAAAAATCAGTCGAGCTTGTTCAGCACTTCGCCGACCGCGTCGAACAGACGATCAAGGTCTTGCGGCTTGCTGTTGAAAGTTGGGCCGAACTGCAGCGTGTCGCCGCCGAAGCGCACATAGAACCCGGCTTTCCACAACGCCATACCGGCTTCGAACGGACGCACGATGGCGTCGCCGTCACGACCCGCGATCTGGATCGCACCGGCCAGACCAAAGTTACGAATGTCGATGACGTTCTTCGCGCCTTTCAGACCATGCAGGGCGTTTTCGAAATGCGGTGCGATTTCGGCCACGCTCTGCACCAGGTTTTCCTTTTGCAGCAGGTCGAGTGCCGCCAGGCCCGCAGCGCAAGCCACCGGGTGCGCCGAGTAGGTGTAGCCGTGCGGGAATTCCACGGCGTATTCCGGGGTCGGCTGGTTCATGAAAGTCTGGTAGATCTCGGAGCTGGCAATCACCGCGCCCATCGGGATCGCGCCGTTGGTGACTTGCTTGGCGATGCACATCAGGTCCGGCGTCACACCGAAAGTCGTTGCACCGAACATGGTGCCGGTACGGCCGAAACCGGTGATCACTTCGTCGAACACCAGCAGGATGTTGTGCTGATCGCAAATTTCACGCAGACGCTTGAGGTAGCCCTGTGGCGGAACCAGTACGCCAGCGGAACCGGCCATAGGCTCGACGAACACCGCTGCGATGTTCGACGCATCGTGCAGTTCGATCAGCTTCAGCAGTTCATCGGCCAACGCGATACCGCCCTGCTCCGGCATGCCACGGGAGAACGCATTGCTCGCCAGCAAGGTGTGCGGCAGGTGATCGACATCCATCATTGCCTGACCGAACAGTTTGCGGTTGCCGTTGACGCCGCCGAGGCTGGTGCCGGCGATGTTCACGCCGTGATAGCCACGGGCACGGCCGATCATCTTGGTTTTGGTCGACTGGCCTTTCAGGCGCCAGTAGGCACGGACCATTTTCACCGCGGTATCGGCGCACTCGGAACCGGAGTCGGTGAAGAACACGTGATTCAGGTTGCCCGGCGTCAGGTCGGTGATTTTTTCCGCCAACTGGAACGACAGCGGGTGGCCGTACTGGAAGCCCGGCGAGTAATCGAGAGTGCCCAACTGCTTGGCCACCGCTTCCTGGATTTCCTTGCGGGTATGTCCTGCACCGCAGGTCCACAGACCGGACAGCGAGTCGTACACCTTGCGGCCCTTGTCGTCGATCAGCCAGCTGCCTTCAGCGCCGACGATCAAACGCGGGTCGCGCTGGAAGTTGCGGTTGGCGGTGTACGGCATCCAGTGCGCGTCCAGCTTCAGTTGGCTGGCCAGTGGCGACGACGCGTTTTCAGGCATGTTCATCGGGCAAAACCTCGCAGGGCAATAAGCTTCAGAGAGATAAAAAGCGTTGTTGCAGCTAAATTGCCACGCGGATAAAGTCGGTGAAATTCAACTCTTCTAACCTTCAGTTAGAACTCTGCTAAACAATGAGAACAACAGCATGAGCAGCCGCCGCCCCGATCCACTGGCCCAGGTCAGTGACTTCGACATTCGTCTGCTGCGGATTTTTCGCAGCGTGGTGGAGTGCGGCGGCTTCTCGGCGGCGGAAACCGTGCTCGGCATCGGTCGCTCGGCGATCAGCCAGCAGATGAGCGATCTGGAGCAGCGTCTCGGACTGCGTCTGTGCCAACGCGGGCGCGCGGGTTTCTCGCTGACCGAGGAGGGTCGCGAGGTCTATCAATCGGCGCTGCAGCTTTTAAGTGCGCTGGAAAGTTTCCGCACCGAGGTCAACGGCCTGCACCAGCATTTGCGCGGCGAATTGATCATCGGCCTGACCGACAACCTCGTCACCCTGCCCCACATGCGCATCACCCACGCGCTCGCGCAGTTGAAAGAGCGCGGGCCGGACGTGCAGATCCAGATTCGCATGATCGCCCCCAACGAAGTCGAGCAAGGCGTGCTCGACGGACGCCTGCATGTCGGCGTGGTGCCGCAGGCCAGTGCGTTGTCGGGACTGGAATATCAGCCGCTGTACAGCGAACGTTCACTTCTCTACTGCGCAGTGGGTCATCCGCTGTTTTATGTCGACGATAAACAGCTGGATGACAAGCGCCTCAACAGTCAGGACGCCATTGCCCCGACCTTCCGTTTGCCGGCGGAGATCCAGGCGCACTATCAGGCCCTCAATTGCACCGCCAGCGCTTCCGACCGTGAAGGCATGGCGTTCCTGATTCTGACCGGGCGCTACATCGGCTACCTGCCGGATCACTACGCCAGCCTCTGGGTGCAACAAGGTCGCTTGCGCGCGCTCAAGGCCAGTACGCGGTTCTACGACTTGAGCCTGGCCTCGGTCACCCGCAAGGGCCGTCGCCCGCATCTGGTACTGGAAAGCTTTCTCGAAAGCCTGGCCGCCACCCGCTGATGACCGGGGTTTTATTCGACCGGGGCTTGTCCCGCGCCGACGGTTGCGCTATCAACGCAACTGGTTGCACCCCACAGACAAACCCGGAAGTGCCTATGACCTTTGAAGTCCCCGCTCACGGCGGCAAGCCCGCCAGCCGCATTCGTCAGAAGAACGAAGAGACCATCATCAAAGCCGCCGAAGACGAGTTTGCCCGTCACGGGTACAAAGGCACGAGCATGAACACCATCGCCACCAAGGCCGGGCTGCCCAAGGCGAACCTGCATTACTACTTCACCAACAAGTTGGGTCTGTACGTGGCCGTGCTGAGCAACATCCTTCAATTGTGGGACAGCACCTTCAACACCCTGACAGCCGAAGACGATCCGGCCGAAGCGCTGACCCGCTACATCCGCGCGAAAATGGAATTTTCCCGGCGCCAGCCGCAAGCGTCGCGAATCTTTGCGATGGAAGTGATCAGCGGCGGCGAATGCCTGACCGAATACTTCAACCAGGATTACCGCGCCTGGTTCCAGGGCCGCGCCAGTGTATTTCAGGCCTGGATCGACGCGGGCAAAATGGACCCGGTCGACCCGGTGCACCTGATCTTCCTGTTGTGGGGCAGCACCCAGCATTACGCCGACTTCGCCACCCAGATCTGCCGGGTGACCGGTCGCAGCAAGTTGACCAAGCAAGACATGGAAGACGCCGGCAACAATCTGATCCGCATCATCCTCAAAGGCTGCGGCCTCACTTCTTCCATATAAGTCGTTTTATGCCATTCACCCTCAGCGGCTTCTGCGAATTTCGCGAAGAGATTCGCAAAAGCCGTTTCATCACCTTCGCCGCGCCGATCGCAAGCCCCACTGAGGCGCAAGCCTTCATCGAGCAACACAGCGACTTGAATGCCTCGCACAATTGCTGGGCGTGGAAACTTGGCGATCAGTACCGCAGCAACGACGACGGCGAACCCGGTGGCACAGCAGGTCGACCGATTCTCGCGGCCATCGAAGCGCAGGACTGCGATCAGGTCGCGGTGCTGGTGATCCGCTGGTACGGCGGCATTCAACTGGGCACCGGCGGTCTGGCCCGGGCCTATGGCGGCGGCGCCAACAAATGCCTGCAAGCAGCGCCGAAGATCGAATTGATCAGTCGTGTGCCCGTGCGTTGCGCCTGCGCCTTTGGCGAACTGGCGCTGGTGAAGCTGCGGGTTGCGGATCTGGGCGGATTGGTGGTGGAAGAAAACTTCACCGCCAATGGTGTCGAGTTGCAACTGGCCGTGGGCGAAGCGCACATTGAGCTGCTGCAGAAACAGTTGGCCGATCTGAGCCGTGGACGAATCCTGCTGCAGCGTTGAGCCCTCGTCCTGTTTTGGGGCACAAGCCGTTTGCTTATGCCCGTGACTTGCCCACATCCGCTGTGCACCCGGCTGTGGATAACCTGAGCACAGGCTGCTGTAACCCTTCTGTCACGTGGCTTTGCGGGATTTGCTCACTTTTCGTCCAAACGGCTGACCCGGCGAACAATTTCACGTAAAAACAATCGCTTAGCGTTGTTTATCGCCTTTAGAAGAAAGCCCGGCAGTGCTTATGCCCGGGATTCTGTCTTGCGCACAAATACTGTGGAGCAACCTGTGGATAAGCCGTTCATGGCTGGCGCAGTCGCCGGTTCTGTATGGCTTGGACGGGGTTGCTCGTTTTTTGATCAGCCAGGCGCGGGCAAAACTGGAGCCTGATCAACGGCTTTGCCCTCATGTGGTGCCGCACAAGACGTCGAACTTACTTCACAGGCTCTGCGCCAAAGGCTGGCAAACAGCGGCCGCCCGCGTTCCTGACTCAATGGCCAGGAAATTGCTTTATCCACAGGCACAACTCCAAGCAACCCGAGCCTGTCATGCCAAATCCCACGTCCCCACCGCGCCTGCAACTGCGCCACATCAGCAAGCGTTATCCCGGTTGCCTCGCCAATGACGCCATCGACCTGAGCATCGCCCCCGGTGAAATCCACGCGCTGCTCGGTGAAAACGGTGCCGGTAAAAGTACGTTGATGAAAATCATCTACGGCGTCACCCACGCCGATTCGGGGGAGATGCTGTGGCAGGGTCAACCGGTGACCATGCGCAACCCCGCTCAGGCGCGGCAGTTGGGGATCGGCATGGTGTTTCAGCATTTCTCGCTGTTCGAGACTCTGAGCGTTGCGCAAAACATCGCACTGGCGATGGGTCCGGCGGCCGGTTCGCCGAAACAGCTTGAAGCGAAAATCCGTGAAGTGTCGCGCCGATACGGCATGGCGCTGGAGCCCCAGCGACTTGTCCACAGCCTGTCAATCGGCGAGCGGCAACGGGTCGAGATCGTTCGTTGCCTGATGCAAGACATTCGCCTGTTGATTCTCGATGAACCGACCTCGGTGCTCACGCCGCAGGAAGCCGACGAGTTGTTCATCACCCTGCGCCGGCTGGCGGCCGAGGGCTGCAGCATTCTGTTCATCAGCCACAAACTCGGTGAGGTGCGCGCCTTGTGCCACAGCGCCACGGTGCTGCGTAGCGGGCGGGTTGCCGGGCATTGCGTGCCGGCCGATTGCAGCGATCGGCAACTGGCGCAATTGATGGTGGGCGACGCCGCGACATTGATCGGCGAGTTCACGAAAGCCACCGGCGGCGCGGCGTTTTTGCAGGTCAGCGGATTGAACTGGCACAACCCGGATCCGTTTGGCTGTTCACTGAGCGACATCGACCTGCAGGTGCGCAGCGGTGAAATCGTCGGCATCGCTGGCGTGGCAGGCAATGGTCAGGACGAGTTACTGGCCTTGCTCAGCGGCGAACAGACATTGCCCAACAACGCAGCGTCAACCATCCGCTTCCGAGAACACGCTGTCGCCGATCTGCGCCCGGATGCGCGACGCAAACTCGGTCTGGCGTTCGTCCCCGCCGAGCGCCTCGGGCATGGCGCGGTGCCGGACATGAGCCTGGCGGACAACGCCCTGCTTACCGCCTTCCAACAAGGCCTGGTCAGCCACGGCTTGATCGAGCGCGGCAAGGTCGAAGCCCTCGCCGAAACGATCATCCAGCGCTTCGGCGTGAAAACCCCGGGCACCCAAACCGCTGCCCGCAGCCTGTCCGGCGGCAATCTGCAGAAATTCATCCTTGGCCGGGAAATCCTCCAGCAACCGAAACTGCTGATCGCCGCGCATCCGACCTGGGGCGTGGATGTCGGCGCGGCGGCCACCATCCACCGCGCTCTGATTGCCCTGCGCGATGCCGGGGCGGCGATTCTGGTGATTTCCGAAGACCTCGACGAACTGTTCCAGATCAGCGATCGCCTCGGCGCGCTGTGCGGCGGGCGTCTGTCGGCGTTGCAGGACACCGCGCTGACCCGCCTCAGCGACGTCGGCGGCTGGATGGCCGGCCAATTCGACACCCCTAAATCACAACCGGCCACGGTTTAACGGAGTTTTCCCATGTTGCTTTCCCTTGAACCCCGAGGCCGGCAATCGCGCCTGATGCTGTGGTGCTCGCCAGTGCTGGCGGCGGCGCTGACGCTGGTCTGCGGGTCGTTGCTGTTCGTCGCCCTTGGCCATGATCCACTGAAGACTCTGCACACGTTGCTGATCGCTCCGGTCAGTGACCTGTATGGCGTTTCCGAACTCTTGGTCAAAACCCTGCCGATCCTGTTGTGCGCACTCGGCCTCGCAGTGGCCTATCAGGCGCGGATCTGGAACATCGGCGCCGAAGGCCAGTTGCTGCTCGGCGCTCTGGCCGGCAGTGCGCTGGCGGTGAACATCATTGATATGCAAAGCCACTGGGCGCTGGTGCTGATCCTGCTCACCGGCACCCTCGCCGGCGCCGCGTGGGCCGGGCTCACCGCCTGGTTGCGCACTCGCTTCAACGCCAACGAAATCCTTACCAGCATCATGCTCAATTACATCGCGCTGAACCTGTTGCTGTTCTGCGTGCACGGGCCGCTGAAAGACCCGGCCGGGTTCAATTTTCCCGAGTCGGCAATGTTCAGCGACGCCAGCCGCCTGCCGCTGTTGATGGAGGACGGTCGCGCACATATCGGCGTGTATTTCGCCTTGCTCGCGCTGGTCACGGTGTGGGTGTTGCTGCAGAAAAGTTTCGTCGGTTTCCAGATCAAGGTGTTGGGGCTGGACAAGCGTGCTGCAGGATTTGTCGGGTTTCGCGAGAAACGTCTGATCTGGCTCGCACTGCTGATCAGTGGCGGGTTGGCGGGGCTTGCCGGTGTCTGCGAAGTCACCGGACCGATCGGCCAACTGGTGCCGCAGGTCTCGCCAGGTTACGGCTATGCAGCGATCACTGTGGCGTTTCTCGGCAGGCTGAATCCGATCGGGATTCTGTTTTCCAGCCTGTTGATGGCGCTGCTGTACATCGGTGGCGAGAGCGCGCAGATGACGTTGAATCTGCCACAGGCGATCACCCAGCTGTTCCAGGGAATGATGCTGTTTTTCCTGCTGGCCTGTGACGTGCTGATCCTCTATCGGCCACGCCTGAACCTGCGCTGGGTGCGGCGCACTTCTACCACCGCCGTAACTGCCGGAGCGTTGTGATGGATATCGATCTGTTGAGCAATATTTTCTACGCCATGGTGCGCTGCGGTACGCCACTGCTGCTGGTGGCATTGGGCGAATTGATCTGCGAGAAGAGCGGCGTACTCAACCTTGGTCAGGAAGGCATGATGCTGTTTGGCGCGGTGATCGGTTTCATCGTCGCGTTCAACAGCGGCAACCTCTGGTTGGGCGTTGTGTTGGCGATGCTTGCCGGGATGTTGCTGTCGTCGCTGTTTGCCCTGGTGGCGCTGGTGTTCAACGCCAATCAGGTGGCGACCGGGCTGGCACTGACAATTTTTGGCGTGGGTCTGTCGACCTTTGTCGGCGCAGCGTGGGTCGGCAAACCGCTGGCCGGTTTCGAGCCGCTGGCCATTCCTTACTTGAGCGAAATCCCGCTGATCGGCCGCATGCTGTTTGCCCAGGATCTGCTGGTGTACCTGTCGTTCGCGCTGTTTGCGCTGGTAGCCTGGGTGATCGTGAAGAGCCGTGTCGGGCTGATCATTCAAGCGGTCGGCGAGAATCCCGACGCAGCGAGTGCCATGGGTTTGCCGGTACTGACCGTGCGTACCCTGGCCGTATTGTTCGGCGGGGCGATGGCCGGACTGGCCGGGGCTTATCTGTCGCTGGCGTACACGCCGATGTGGGCCGAGAACATGACCGCCGGACGCGGCTGGATTGCGCTGGCGCTGGTGGTGTTCGCCAGTTGGCGGGTGTGGCGACTGTTGCTCGGCGCGTATCTGTTCGGACTCGCCAGCATCCTGCACCTGGTGGCGCAGGGGTTGGGGCTGGCGATTCCTTCGAGTTTGCTGGCGATGCTGCCGTATGTCGCGACCATTCTGGTGCTGGTGTTGTTGTCGCGGGATGCAGTGCGTACGCGGCTGTATGCGCCGGTGTCACTGGGGCAGCCGTGGCAGGCCGGGCATTAAACCGTGACGGCTCGCGACAGCGGCCGAACCGGCAACGCCTGAGCGATGCCCCACGCCAGTTCGAGCACCAGGAAACCCACCACCAAAGAACTGGCGCCGTGGGCCAGGGCATACGTCATCCACGCGGCGAACAGAAACCGGGCCACCGCGTCATAGCGCCCATAAACCGGCTGCGGATCACGAATCCGCAGCACCGCCCACAAGCACACTACCGAACCAAACAGATTGGCTATCAGCAGATGCGCCGGTTCGAACGGCGGCAGCTCGCCGGGCAGCTCCAGCGCCTGACTCAGTGCCGTCAGCAACCCATGCAACACAGCAAAACTCCACGGTGTGACAAACGCCGCCGTCACGATCAAGTCATACCAGGCGCTGCCGCGCACCAACTGCCGATACTGCGTTGAAGTCCACATCATCCTTGCTCCGAAAATTCAGGGAGCAACCACGGTAAAGCCTGGAGTATGCTCCAGGGTCAAACACTTTCGAGACCTGCAAGATGCGCATCGGTGAGTTGGCCCAGGCCTGCGATGTCAGCCGTGACACGCTGCGTTTTTATGAGGAGCGCGGATTGATCGCGGCGCAACGCAGCGCCAACGGTTATCGCGACTATCCGCCGGAGATGGTGCAATTGGTGCTCTACATCAAAACGGCACAGCGTCTGGGCTTTACCCTCGGCGAGATCGGCAGCAGCGTTGGCGCGTTGTGGCAATCGCCAAATCCCGACACCACCGTCACGCAACTGCTGCAAGACAAACTCAAGCTGGTCGAAACCCGCATCGCCGAGCTCGGCGAGCTGCGCCACGAATTGCAGCATCGGCTCGGTCAACGCTGTCCATTGAACCCGTGATCTTTCAACTTTCGAGGAAAGCCCATCATGTCCGCATTGAATTCTGCCAAGCACGCACTGATCATCGGCGCCTCCCGGGGCCTGGGCCTGGGACTGGTGAAAACCCTGCTGGCCGACGGCTGGCAAGTCACCGCCACGGTTCGCAATCCTTCCAACGCCGAGGCGCTCAAAGCACTGGGTAACGTACAGATCGAAAAACTCGACATGGATGACCAGCAAGCGGTAATCGCCCTGAGCCAGAAGCTCAAGGGCGAGACCTTCGACCTGTTGTTCGTCAACGCCGGGGTCAAGGGGCCTGAAGTCCAGACGCCGGGCGGCGCGACGCTGGCCGAAGTCGGTCAGCTGTTCTTCACCAACGCCGTGGCGCCGATCAATCTGGCCCAGCGCTTCGTCGGGCAGATTCGCGACGGCAGCGGCGTGCTGGCGTTCATGAGTTCGGTGCTGGGCAGCGTGACCATGCCCGACGCGCCGGAACTGGCGCTGTACAAGGCCAGCAAGGCGGCGCTGAACTCGATGACCAACAGCTTCGTCACTCAGTTGGGCGAGCAGAAACTCACGGTGTTGTCGCTGCATCCGGGCTGGGTGAAGACCGACATGGGCGGCGAAGGCGCCGACATCGACGTGGAGACCAGCACCCGTGGCCTGGTGGATCAAGTGGGCGCGTTTGCCGGCAAGGGCGGCCATCACTTCGTGAACTACAAGGGTGAAACCATTCCCTGGTAACCGCTGGACCCTGTGGGGGTTTGCTCCCACAGGGTTATCCCGGTGTCTGGTCGGATCGGGCTTGCCCGTCGCAACATTTTGTTCGAAACTCCGCACCTCGTCCTTCGCGGCGACCCTGGATCAGCAGACAGGGCAACACTGAGCTGGCAACCCTGAACCCAACTTTCAGAGGAGCCGGCCACAATGCCTGCGACCCGTATCTGGTTAAAAAATCCCCTCGCCATTTTCACGGCCAACGGTCTCGATGCCCGTGGCGGCCTGGTGCTGCAAGACGGTGTGATCACCGAAGTGCTCGGCGCTGGCCAGCAACCCTCCGCCCCCTGCAATGAAGTGTTCGACGCCCGTGAACACGTGATCCTGCCGGGCCTGATCAACACCCACCACCACTTCTATCAGACCCTCACCCGCGCCTGGGCGCCGGTGGTCAATCAGCCGTTGTTCCCGTGGCTGAAAACCCTCTACCCGGTGTGGGCGCGCCTGACGCCTGAAAAACTCGCCCTCGCCACCAAAGTCGCGCTGGCCGAGTTGCTGTTGTCGGGTTGCACCACCGCTGCCGACCACCATTACCTGTTCCCGGATGGCCTGGAAAACGCCATCGACGTGCAAGTCGAAACCGTGCGCGAACTGGGCATGCGCGCCATGCTCACCCGTGGCTCGATGAGCCTCGGCGAGAAGGACGGCGGCCTGCCGCCGCAGCAGACCGTGCAGGAAGGCCAGGTGATTCTGAACGACAGTCAGCGGCTGATTCACGAGTACCACGAACGTGGCGACGGTGCGCAAATCCAGATCGCTCTGGCGCCGTGCTCGCCGTTTTCGGTGACCCCGGAAATCATGTCCGCCAGCGCCGAACTGGCGAACAAGCTTGATGTACGCCTGCACACTCACCTCGCCGAAACCCTCGACGAAGAAGATTTCTGCCTGCAACGCTTCGGCCTGCGCACCGTGGATTATCTGGACAGCGTCGGCTGGCTAGGCCCGCGCACCTGGCTGGCCCACGGCATCCATTTCAACCCCGACGAAATCGCCCGTCTCGGCGCGGCCGGCACCGGTATCTGCCACTGCCCGAGCTCGAACATGCGCCTGGCGTCCGGCATTTGCCCGAGCATCGAACTGACCGATGCCGGCGCGTTGTTCGGTATCGGTGTGGATGGTTCGGCATCCAACGATGCGTCGAACATGATCCTCGAAGCACGTCAGGCGCTGTACATCCAGCGCCTGCGTTATGGCGCCGAGAAGATCACCCCGGAACGTGTGCTGGGCTGGGCGACCAAGGGTTCGGCGAGCCTGCTGGGCCGCACCGATATCGGTGAACTGGCGGTGGGCAAGCAGGCGGATCTGGCGTTGTTCAAGCTGGATGAACTGCGCTTCTCCGGCAGCCATGACCCGATCTCGGCGCTGCTGTTGTGCGGCGCGGATCGTGCGGATCGGGTGATGGTCGGCGGCAAGTGGCGTGTGGTTGACGGGCAGGTTGAAGGCCTGGATCTCAAAGGCCTGATTGCCGATCACAGCCAGGCGGCCCGGCAGTTGATCGCCGGCACCTGATCTCCCCCCCTCTGATCGTTCCCACGCTCCGCGTGGGAATGCATACCGGGACGCTCTGCGTCCCAGCGTAGGACGCGGAGCGTCCTTTGCGGCATTCCCACGCAGAGCGTGGGAACGATCTGTCGGTGCTGGTCGCTCTCAGAGGCCCAGCAGCGACAACATGATGAACGTCGCAAACAGCACAAAGTGGGTCATGCCTTCGATGGCATTGGTCTCACCGTCATTAAGGTTGATCGCGCTGACGATCAGCGTGATGAAGATCATCACCGTCTGCACCGGCGTCATCGCCATCTGAAACGGCTGCCCCGTGTAAAGCGCCATTGCTTCCATCACCGGCACCGTCAGGATCACCGTCGACAACGAAGCCCCCATCGCGATGTTGACAACCGACTGCATACGGTTGGCCAACGCTGCGCGCAATGCGGTCAGAATCTCCGGCGCTGCCGAAATCGCCGCCACCAGAATCGCCGTGATCACCGGCGGTGCGCCCGTCCCTTCCAGGCCCAGATCGAGGGTCTTGGACATCACTTCCGCCAGTGCGCCAATCACCACCACACCGAACACCAGAATGCCTATCGACAGCGCCAGGCTGACCGGTTTCGGCTCCTGCTCCACCGGCTCTTTCTTGCGGCGTTTGTCCGGGTAGCTGTAGCTGAAAAAGTAGCTGTGCGGCCCGACCTGCATGCGCAGGAACAACGCATAAAGCAACACCATCGCGCCGATGGTGAACGCCGAATAGAGTTTCCAGTTGGCCTTGGGAATGAACTCCGGCACCACCATCGACACGCCCATGGCGGTGAGGATCATCACGCTGTAACTGCGGGCCGAATCATCGTTGTAGGACTGCTCGCCATGCTTGATCCCGCCCATCAGCGCGGCGAGACCGAGGATGCCGTTGATGTCGAGCATCACCGCCGAATAGATCGTGTCGCGCACCAGGGTCGGCGAGGCTTCGTTGCTCATCATGATCGCCAGGATCACCACTTCCACCAGCACGGCGGCGAGCGTCAGGATCATCGTGCCGTACGGGTCGCCGACTTTTTCCGCGAGCAGTTCAGCCTGATGGGCGACGCGCATCGAGGCGGCGACGATGAACGCGATCAGCACCAGCCCGGCCGTCAGGGCAACGATCTGGCCGCTGTGCAGCAACCAGTGCTCCAGCGGATAGGCAACACAGGCGGCGATGACGGCCAACAGCAGAAAGCTTTCTTGCTTGAGGATGGTGAACATGACGGGCCTTTTTTGCCGAAGAGTGCGAATGAGCTACTGACTGCGGGGCGGCGCTAACGTTTCGTTACACCTTAGCGCACCAGTGGATGGCGTCCCTGTACGGCCATGCACTTTTTTCGGCCCGGCCGGCCTCATCGCGAGCAAGCTCGCTCCCACCGGGATCGCGGTTTTTTGTGGGAGCGGGCTCGCCCGCAAAGGCTTCGCCGCGATTTCGAATCGATTTGTTGTCCGCTTGGTCAGCCTTTTGCATTGCCCTCCCCACACACAAAAAAAGGGAGTTCGCGTTCATGCAAAAACGTCCACTGCAAACACTGCTGTGCATCGCCATGGGCCTTGGCCTCAGCCTGAGCGCCAGTGCCGCCGATCCACTGAAAGTCGGCTTCGTCTACATCGGCCCCATCGGCGACCACGGCTGGACGTATCAGCATGAGCAGGGGCGCAAGGCGCTGGCGGAAAAACTCGGCTCGCAGATCACCACCAACTATGTGGAAAACGTCGCCGAAGGCGCCGATGCCGAGCGGGTGATCCGCAACATGGCCAAGGACAATTACGACCTGATCTTCACCACCTCTTTCGGCTACATGAACCCGACGGTGAAAGTGGCCAAACAGTTTCCCAAGGTGACCTTCGAACACGCCACCGGCTACAAGCAGGACAAAAACCTCGGCACCTACCTCGCTCGTACCTACGAGGGCCGTTATGTCGGCGGTTTCCTGGCCGCGAAAATGACCAAGACCAAAAAGATCGGCTACGTAGCCTCGTTCCCGATCCCGGAAGTGATCCGCGACATCAACGCCATCCAGCTGGCCCTGAACAAATACAACCCCGGCACGGAGATCAAAGTGGTGTGGGTCAACTCCTGGTTCGATCCGGGCAAAGAGGCTGACGCCGCCAACGCGCTGATCGATCAGGGCGTGGACGTGGTGTTCCAGCACACCGACAGTCCGGCGCCGATCCAGGCCGCCGAACGGCGCGGTGTGTATGCCGTGGGCTACGCTTCGGACATGGCGCACTTCGGGCCGAAAGCGGTGCTGACCTCGATCGTCAACGACTGGGCGCCGCACTACATTCAGGCGACCCAGAGCGTGATCGACCACACCTGGAAATCCCAGGACTACTGGGGCGGGTTGAAGGAAGGCACGGTCGAACTGCCGATCAGCGATCTGGTGCCGGCACCGGTAAAGGCCGAAGCCGAGCAGATCATCGCCGACATCAAGAGCGGCGCCCTGCAACCGTTCACCGGGCCGATCAAGGATCAGGCCGGCGTCGAGAAAATCCCGGCGGGCGTGAGCGCGACCAACGCCGAACTGGCGTCGATGAATTACTACGTCGAAGGCATGAAGGCCGAGATGCCGAAGTAACCAACCTGACGCCGACCTGACCCTGATCGTTCCCACGCTCTGCGTCGGAACGATCAATAAAGAGCATTCGAAATGAACCAACTCCCGATCATCGATATCTCGCCGCTTTACTCCAACGACCAGAACGCCTGGCCCGCCGTCGCCGAACGGATCGACCACGCCTGCCGCGAATGGGGCTTTTTCTATATCAAGGGTCATCCGATTTCTGCGCAGCGCATCGAATCCCTGCTTGATTACGCGCAGCGCTTCTTTGCGCAACCGGCAGAAGAAAAACTCAAGATCGACATCACCCGGACCGTCCATCATCGCGGCTACGGCGCCATCGCCACCGAACAACTCGACCCGGACAAACCCAGCGACCTCAAGGAAACCTTCGACATGGGCCTGCACCTGCCGGCCGATCATCCCGAGGTGCTGGCGGAAAAACCCTTGCGCGGCCCCAACCGTCATCCAGCGATGCCCGGCTGGGAAGCGCTGATGGAGCAGCACTACCTCGACATGCAGGCACTCGCGCAAACCCTGTTGCGGGCCATGACTCTGGCGCTGGGCATCGAGCGCGACTTCTTCGACACTCGCTTCAATGAACCGGTCAGCGTGCTGCGAATGATCCACTACCCGCCGCGCCACACCGCCAGTTCCGCCGAGCAGCAAGGTGCCGGCGCGCACACCGATTACGGCTGCATCACGCTGCTGTATCAGGACGCGGCCGGCGGCTTGCAGGTGAAAAACGTCAAAGGCCAGTGGATCGACGCACCGCCCATCGACGGCACCTTCATGGTCAATCTCGGCGACATGATGGCGCGCTGGAGCAATGACCGTTATCGCTCGACCCCGCACCGGGTCATCAGCCCGCTCGGCGTGGATCGCTACTCGATGCCGTTCTTCGCCGAGCCGCATCCGGATACCCGCATCGAGTGCCTGCCCGGTTGCCAGGACGCACAGCATCCGGCGAAATATCCGACCACCACCTGCGCCGAGTTCCTGCTGTCGCGCTTCGCCGATACCTACGCCTATCGACGGGAGCAGGAAGCGGTGTGATGGATCGGTTGGTCAGGTTTTGCCAATTGTTTCGGCGCGCATCTGTAGAATGCCGTCATTGCACCTGATGAGAAAAGAATATGTACGACTGGCTCAACGCCCTGCCCAAAGCCGAACTGCACCTGCACCTCGAAGGCTCGCTGGAGCCCGAGCTGCTGTTCGCCCTGGCCGAACGCAACAAGATCGCCCTGCCGTGGAGCGACGTTGAAACCCTGCGCAAGGCTTACGCCTTCAACAACCTGCAGGAATTTCTCGACCTGTATTACCAGGGCGCCGACGTGTTGCGCACCTCCCAGGATTTCTACGACCTGACCTGGGCCTACCTGCTGCGCTGCAAAGAACAGAACGTGATTCACACCGAGCCGTTCTTCGATCCGCAGACCCACACCGACCGCGGCATCCCGTTCGAAGTGGTGCTCAACGGCATCGCCGCCGCGCTGAAGGATGGCGAGCAGCAGCTGGGCATCACCAGCGGCTTGATCCTGAGTTTCCTGCGCCACCTGAGCGAAGACGAAGCACAGAAAACCCTCGACCAGGCGCTGCCGTTCCGCGATGCATTCGTTGCGGTGGGTCTGGACAGTTCCGAGATGGGTCACCCGCCGAGCAAGTTCCAGCGCGTGTTCGACCGTGCCCGTCACGAAGGCTTCCTCACCGTCGCCCATGCCGGTGAGGAAGGCCCGCCGGAGTACATCTGGGAAGCCATCGACCTGCTGAAAATCCAGCGCATCGACCACGGCGTACGCGCCATCGAAGACGAGCGCCTGATGCAGCGGATCATCGACGAGCAGATCCCGCTGACCGTGTGCCCGCTGTCGAACACCAAGCTCTGCGTGTTCGATCACATGTCGCAGCACAACATCCTCGACATGCTCGAGCGCGGCGTGAAGGTCACGGTGAATTCCGATGACCCGGCGTACTTCGGTGGTTACGTGACCGAGAACTTCCATGCACTGCACACCCACCTGGGCATGACCCAGGATCAGGCCAAACGCCTGGCGCAGAACAGTCTGGATGCGCGATTGGTAAAACCGTAAACACACAAAGCCGTTCGAACATGCCCGTGTTCGAACGGCTTTTCAGTTCTCAGCGCACGACCGCTTCGGTCAGCTCTTCCAGCGTCTTGCCGCGGGTCTCCATCCCGAACAGCCACACCACTGCCGCCGCAATTGCAAAGCACAACGCACCCAGCGCAAACACCCCGCCCTGCCCGGTGATCGGGAACACCAGCCCGGTGACCAACGGCCCGAGCAGCGAGCCGACGCGTCCGATGGCCGAAGCAAACCCCGAGCCCGTTGCCCGCGCCGAGGTCGGATAGAGTTCCGGTGTGTAGGTGTAGAGCACCGCCCACATGCCGAACAGGAAAAACTGCATCAACAGACCCGTGCCGATCAGCAGCGCCACGTTGCCGCCAAACACCGCGCTTTGTCCGTACAGAAACGCCATCACCCCGCCGCCGAGCAACGTGACGATGCACACCGGCTTGCGACCCCAACGCTCCACCAGCCAGGCGGCCATCAGGAAGCCAGGAATCCCGCCGAGGGAAATCAGCACCGTGTAATACACCGACTGGGTCACGGCAAAACCCGATTGTTGCAACAACGCACTGAGCCACGAGGTCAGGCCGTAGAAACCGAGCAACGCGAAGAACCACAGGCTCCAGATCATCGTCGTGCGCTGGCGATACAACGGTGACCAGATCTGCTTGAGCGCCGAAAGGAAATGGCCCGGAGGGGTCACGCTTCGTGGCAGACGAACCGGCTCCGGCAACGCAGCACCGCCGAGTGAGGCCTGTACCCGCGCTTCGATCCCGCGCAAGACCTTGTCCGCCGCGTCATGCTTGCCGGCCTGTTCCAGCCAGCGCGGCGACTCGGGAATGAAAAAGCGGATCGCCAGCACGAACACCGCCGGCACCGCCAACACCAGGAAGATGTCGCGCCAGCCAATCAACGGCAGCAGGAAATACGACAGTACCCCGGCAGCCACGAAACCGAGCGGCCAGAAACCGTCCATCAAGGCAATGTAACGACCCCGACGCTGCGCGGGGATCAACTCCGACAACATGGACTGGGCAATCGGAAACTCCATGCCCATGCCTATCCCCAGCAGAATGCGAAACAGCGTCAGGCTCTCGACCGTCTGCGCCGTGGAACACAGGTAACTGGCCAGCCCCCACAAGACGATGCTCCATTGAAACACCGGTTTGCGACCGAACCGATCAGCCAGCAGTCCGGACAGCGACGCCCCCAGCACCATGCCGAAAAAACTCGAACTGGCCAGTAGACCAGCCTGCGCACTGCTCAGGCCGAACTCGGCTTTGATCGAGCCGAGCAGGAAGGTCATCATCGCCAGATCCATGGAGTCGAAGAAAAACGCCAGGGCGATGATGATGAAGATGATCCGGTGATAACCGCTGACTGGCAGACGCTCCAGTCGATCTGCCGCGCTGAAGTTTCCCGTGTCCATGCCACCTCCTCAATCCGAAAAGTCCCCGGATCGAGTGTGCGCGATAGCGGTGACGCGCCTGTGCCAGTTGCGACGTGCTCGCAGCCGCTGGCGACGCTTGCTAGCAAATCAGTGGAGGAAAGTGCTCTACAACGCCATTTCCAGCTCGGTTTCACAGGCAAATCGATGAATTTCCCGCTGGCCCGCCGCCGTCAGTTGCAAGGCACGGGAATCGTTGGGCAGCACCAGCCAGCCCGACTGCATGAACAACTGCAGCAACGCCGCTCCCAGCGAGCCACCCATGTGCGGGCGACGTTCGCTCCAGTCCGGACAGGCGCACGCCACCTGGGCATTGCGGTGGGCCAGCGCCTGGATGTAAACGCCGCGCCCGGCCAATTGTGTCGAGCCTTTATGCGTGACCACCACTCGATGCTCAAGCTGTTCGATCCATCCGGCATCAAGCAGGCGCTGGTACAGGTCGGCGGCCAGCGTTCCGCCCAGATGGTCGTCACAAAACCGTGCGCGCAGCAGTGATGAAGGAGCCGCCTGGGGTCTGACGACCGGCGAGGCACGCTTGAACACTTCGGGGATTTCTCGCGGAGCGCTGGCCAACGTGGCACTGGCGAGCGCTTCGATGGCTGCGCCGATTTCGGGAGCCGCCAGGCGGAAGAAGCGTTTGCGACCGCGCGCCTCGACCTTCAACAGACCGCCAGCGGACAAGCGCCCCAGATGCGCACTGGCCGATGACGGCGAAAGCCCCGCCAGCAACGCCAGTTCCTCGGTCTGCCGCGCCGAGCCATCCATGAGCGCCCACATCATTGCGCTGCGTTTGGGATCGGCCAGCAACGTGGCGATCTGGCTGATGCAAGGTGCATGTTCCATCTATTCACTCCCTGTTGAATCGTATCGTCTACAGCTCATAGACATCTTGACCAGTAATCAGTCGTCGGCCAAGGCGCGCAAATACCTTGAGCCGAAGCGAGGCAGCGCGCCGCAGCAAGGAAACCGCAGCACTGTCGCGACCCTCGCCCCTACCCGGCCGGTTGCGGTCTGATCGTTCTCGCATCGGCCTTTTGGTGCGGGCAACAGGCGGCCGTTAGTATAAGCGGGTTGCTCGCGGCGTCCTGCGCCGGAGTGCCCGTGGCTGGTGATTGTTCCTGAGAGAAATTTCGCTATTTACCTGCGACTAATGGTCAGACTTCTGGAAAACGGGAAAACGGCTACCCAATTCGGCGCAACGGCTGGCGAGCATTTCCCTCAGAAGGTTCACTGGCTTACTCAATTGTGCGCGATGGGCGCACAGCAGATTCAGCGGAGCGCGTTCGCAGAGCAGCTCCGGCAGCAGCACTTTCAGCCGCCCCGCCAGCACATCACCGGCCACATCGAGCCATGACTTGTAGGCGATGCCGGCTCCCGCCACCGCCCACAGGCGTACCACATCGGCATCGTCACTGAAGCGGTCGCCACTGACCGTCAGGCCGACTTCACGCTTGCCGTCGTGGAAACTCCAATGGTCGTGCACCCGGCCACCGAGCATATAAAGCAGGCAGTTGTGCTGAGCGAGCTGTTCCAGATGCAGCGGCTCGCCGTGCCGGGCCAGGTAGGCGGGCGATGCGCACAGCACCCGTCGGTTGTGCGGGGCAATCGGCAACGCCACCAGGCTCGAATCCTCCGGCTCGCCATAGCGCAAGGCGATGTCCACCGGCTGGCGAAACAGGTCAGCGATGCGGTCGCCCAGCAACAGGCGCACCGTCAGCTTCGGGTGTTCACGCTGAAAATCATCGAGCCACGGCAACAGCAGGTTGCGCCCGAAGTCGGAGGGCGCCGACAGCTGCAGAATCCCGCTGACCTGATCCTGCCCGCTGGCCAGCAGGCGGCGGCCTTCATCGAGATTGCTCAGCGCCGCCCGGGCGTATTCGAGAAACCCTTCACCTTCGGCCGTCAGCCGCAGGCTACGAGTGGAGCGCGCCAACAGCCGCGCGCCCAATTGCTGCTCGATCCGTTTGAGCGCAGCACTGGCCACGGCGGCGGACATGTCCATCACCCGCGCCGCCGCCGACAGGCTGCCCAGATCCGCCGCCCGAACAAACAACTGCAAGTCATCGAAACGCAGCATCCTCAGCCCCGATTATCAAAAAAATATTGAAAGAGACTGCTCTTTTAGCCGGTTTTATCTCCCGCAGAAATAGCCAATCATGCCATCCATCGAATTCATCCTGTCCCGGAGTCGAACATGTCCCAGCCTTTCACCGCCATCGCCACCCTGATCGCCCGACCTGGCCAGCAGGAGGCCCTTGAACAGCACCTGCGCGCTCTGATCGAGCCGACCCGCGCCGAAGCCGGTTGCGGTCAATACGAACTGCACCAGGACCTGACCAATCCGCTGGCCTTCTACATGATCGAGCAGTGGGCCAGCGACGAAGCCCTGCAGGCTCACGATGCCAGCGCCCATATCCAGCACTTCCGCAGCCAGGCCGAGGCGTTCCTCGAACACTTCGAACTCAAGCGCCTGCGCGTCATTGCCTGAAGCCTTCCTTATATTCACTGTTGGAGATTTCCATGAAAGCCATCGCCTATTACGCCTCGCTCCCGATCAGCGACGAAAAATCCCTGCAAGACATCGAATTGCCGGAACCGGTAGCCGGCCCCCGCGACCTGCTGGTAGAAGTCAAAGCGATTTCGGTCAACCCGGTCGACACCAAGGTTCGCCAGAACGTCGCGCCCGAAGGCGGCGCCGCCAAGGTACTGGGCTGGGACGTGGCCGGTGTGGTCAAGGCCGTCGGCAGTGAAGTGACCCTGTTCAAGGCCGGCGACAAGGTGTTCTACGCCGGTTCCATCGCCCGGGCCGGTGGCAACAGCGAACTGCACGTGGTGGATGAGCGGATCGTCGGCCATATGCCGAAAACCCTCGGTTTCGCCGAAGCTGCTGCCCTGCCGCTGACGGCGATCACGGCTTGGGAGTTGTTGTTTGAACGCCTGCAGATTCGCGAAGGCAATACCGATGAAGGCCAGAGCCTGCTGATCGTCGGCGCGGCCGGCGGCGTCGGTTCGATCCTCACCCAACTCGCCAGCCAGTTGACCGGGCTCAAGGTGATCGGCACCGCCTCCCGCCCGGAGACCCGCGACTGGGTGACCGAACTGGGCGCTGATCGGGTGATCGATCACAGCCAGCCGTTGAGCGAAGAGCTGAAACGCGCCGGTGTCGCCAACGTGACCCACGTGGCCAGCCTGACCCAGACCGACCAGCACCTGGACCAACTGGTCGAAGCCCTGGCACCGCAAGGCAAGCTGGCGCTGATCGATGATCCGAAGGCGCTGGACGTGACCAAGCTCAAGCGCAAGAGCCTGTCGCTGCACTGGGAGTTCATGTACACCCGCTCGCTGTTCGAAACCGCGGACATGATCGAGCAGCACAAACTGCTCAACCGGGTGGCCGGGCTGATCGACAGCGGGACCTTGAAAACCACGGTCGGCGAGCACTTCGGCACGATCAACGCAAGCAACCTGCGCCGCGCCCATGAGTTGCTGGAAAGCGGCAAGGCCAAGGGGAAAATTGTTTTAGAAGGTTTCTAAAACTCGGAAGACCGCAGCCTTCTTCAGCCTCTGATGTGGCTGGCTCGGGGGCTGCGGTGTTTTTTTGCCGTCAGTCAGATGCTTGACCCTTGTCACAATTGCGATCGTATTCAGGACTACACTCGAGTCCTCTGCGATGCAATCTTTTACGTACGGGAGGTCAGCAATGAAGATCCTGATAAAAGAAGTGGCAAAGTCCCAGTGGCAAGTTCGTCTCGACCAGCACGCCGTGACCTTCCGCAGTGAGGCCGAAGCTCGCGCCTTCACTCGCACCCTCGAAGCGCGTCTGCGCGCGCCCCATCAGATTCCCGATCCCGACCAGCAGCGCGCTGTCGGCTGAGGCTTTCGACTTCAGATTTCAGCCTGCGCCTTTGCCAGCGCCCGGGCATTCTGTATGCGCCGGGTAAGCATCGCTGCACACACCACCAGCAGACCACACAGGCTGATGACAGTGGCCATCGGCACGGCGGTGCCATCGTGCAGGATCCCCACCAGCGCCGAAGCCCCGGCGGCGACACTGAATTGCAGGCTGCCGAGCAAGGCTGAAGCACTGCCGGCGCGACCACCCTGCCCGTTCATTGCACACGCTGCCGCATTGGGGCTGATGCAACCAAGGCTGGCCACGCAGATGAACAACGGAATCAGCAATGGCCACAGCGCCTCGGTGTGCAAGGCGCCGACCGCAAGCAGCGTCAGCCCGGCACACAGGTAAACCCAGACCGCTCGCGACAGCAGGAAGGCCGGGCCACGTTTGGCCAGCAGCCGCGCATTGACCTGCGCCACCAGAATGAACCCGGCCGCGTTGGTACCGAACAGCCAGCCGAAGTGCTCGGCGGGTACGCCATACAATTTGATGAAAATGAACGGGGAACCGGCGATGTAGGCAAACATCCCGGCGATGGCGATGCCGCCGGTCAGGGCATGGCCCATGTAGACCGGATCGGTCAGCAACCGGCCGTACTGACGCAGGGCGCCAGACAACGGCTGATGCGGAACATGCGCCGGCAGACTTTCCGGCAGGCCGAGGGCTACCGCCAGTCCGGCCAAGGCACTGAAACCGGTCAGCACCAGGAAGATCGACTGCCATCCCGACGTGTTCACCAGCAGGCCGCCGAGCATCGGCGCCAGAATCGGTGCCAGCCCCATCACCAGCATCAGTTGCGAGAAGACTTTCGCCGAGCCCACCGCATCGCATTTGTCGCTGACCACCGCTCGGGCAATCACCATCCCCGCACAGCCGCCCAGCGCCTGCAAGAGCCGCGCGCCGATCAGCCATTCCAGATTCGGTGCGTAGGCGCAGGCCACTGACGCCAGCGTGAACAGCGTCAGACCAATGAGCAGCGGAATCCGCCGACCGAAGCGATCCGCCAACGGCCCGTAAGCCAGTTGGCCGATGGACAGGCCGAAAAAGTAAGCCGACAGCGTCAGCTGGACGTGTTTCTCATCCGTGCCGAACGCCAGCGCCATGGTTGGAAAGGCGGGTAGATAGAAGTCGATCGCCAACGGACCGAAAGCGGTCAGGGCACCGAGAATCAGAAGGGTACGGAAGTTCATCAGGCGTCCAGTTCGGGCGGCGGTTGGGTTGGGCAGTCGGACTGACTATGCAGCCCGACAGTCTAGCCGCGCGAGGACGCCTTGAACATTCCGGTAGCTCGCTAACTATTAAAAAGATCAGGCGAGTTTGATCGCATAACCTTCTTCGCTGATCGCCTCGATCACTTGCTCGGCGCTCAGCGCACTTTCGACACCGACTTCCTTCGCCGCCAGATCGACCCGCACGCTGGCGGTCGGATCCTTGCTCTGCACCGCCTGGGTGACGGCTTTGACACAGTGACCGCAGGACATGCCTTCAACAGTGAACACTTGCATGGAATGACTCCTTTGAGTGAGGTTGCCGGCAGTCTCGGGCTTGCCACAATGGCAAGGTCAAGTTCTGCAAAAAACTGCCGGGCTGGCAATCGGCGCCGCGCTCGGCCAAGCTGCGTGCATCAATGACATGAATTCAGGAGATTCAGCCATGCGCTGGTCAGCTTTCAGCCTGTTTGGCTTACTCAGCCTCTTTGCCGCGATCCCTTCGGTGCATGCCGCCGGGGAAGATTACGGGGTGCTGATCATTTCCCGCGAGCGCCTGGAAGTCGCGACCTCGTGCGAAATCGGCGTGTACATCCAGGATCAACTGTCGGCGCGCCTGTTCCAGGAGCAAAGCACTTCGTTCAACCTGCCGCCGGGCAATGTCTCGCTGCGCCTGAAACTGCTGCCGGGGCAAATGCCGGGTTGCAACCCGGGCATGCTCGCGCCAGGTTCGCAGGAGATCAAACTGCATGCCGGCGACATCCTGAAATTCCGCATCGCGATGAATGCGGAAGGCATGTACCTCAAGCCGACCGGCCTCGGCTACTAAGGCCTGCCGCTCGTTCCCACGCTCTGCGTGGGAATGCCTCTTGTGACGCTCTGCGTCACGCTTTGGGACGCAGAGCGTCCCCGGCTGCATTCCCACGCGGAGCGTGGGAACGATCAGGCGAACAAGCGAGCAGCCGGTAGCGGAAACTGGTGCTTGACCTTGCCAGCATGGCAAGGTTGATCCTGTAGGCATCCACTACAGGGAGTACGACCGATGTCCGATTCCATCACGTTTGATCTGCCCATCAGCGGCATGACCTGCGCCAGTTGCGCCGGCCGTGTCGAGCGGGCGCTGAGCAAAGTCAGCGGCGCCAGTGCCGTCAGCGTCAACCTCGCCACCGAGCAGGCCAGGGTGCAGGCCCCCGGCGACAGTCTGCCGGCGCTGGTCGAGGCAGTCGAACGCGCCGGTTACAGCGTGCCGCAGCACACCGTGGAATTGAACATCGACGGCATGACCTGCGCGTCCTGCGTGGGTCGTGTCGAACGCGCCCTGAACAAGGTTGCGGGGGTGAAAAGCGTCAGCGTCAACCTCGCCAATGAGCGCGCTCATCTTGAATTGCTCGGCGCGGTCGACCCGCAAACCTTGATCGCCGCCGTGAACAAGGCCGGTTATTCGGCCAGCCTCTTCGAACTTGAACACCCTCAATCTGACAATCGCCAGCAACGCCTGAACCATGAGCGCTGGGCGCTGATCTGCGCCATCGCCCTCGCCCTGCCGCTGGTGCTGCCGATGCTGCTGCAACCGTTCGGCATTCACTGGATGCTGCCGGCCTGGGCGCAGTTCGCCCTCGCGACCCCGGTGCAGTTCATCTTCGGTGCGCGGTTCTATATGGCCGCTTGGAAAGCCGTGCGCGCCGGAGCCGGCAACATGGACTTGCTGGTAGCGCTGGGCACCAGCGCCGGTTATGGCCTGAGTCTCTATGAATGGGCGACCGCTGCCGGGCGCATGCCGCATCTGTATTTCGAGGCCTCGGCAGTGGTCATCGCGCTGGTACTGCTCGGCAAATACCTGGAAAGCCGCGCCAAACGCCAGACCGCCAGCGCCATCCGCGCACTGGAAGCGTTGCGGCCAGAACGGGCGATTCAAATCATCGATGGCCGTGAACAGGACGTTGCCATCAGCGCTCTACGCCTTGGCGATCGGGTATTGGTCAAACCCGGCGAACGTTTCCCGGTGGACGGCGAAGTGCTGGAAGGCCAGAGCCACGCCGACGAAGCGCTGATCAGCGGCGAAAGCCTGCCGGTGCCCAAGCAACCGGGCGACAAGGTCACCGGCGGTGCGATCAACGGCGAAGGCCGCCTGCTGGTGAGCACCACGGCGCTCGGCGCGGAAAGCGTACTGGCGCGGATCATCCGTCTGGTGGAGGACGCCCAGGCCGCGAAAGCACCGATCCAGAAACTGGTGGATAAAGTCAGCCAGGTGTTTGTGCCGACGGTTCTGCTGCTGGCCCTGGCCACGCTGATCGGCTGGTGGTTGTATGGCGCACCACTGGAAACCGCGCTGATCAACGCCGTCGCGGTACTGGTTATCGCCTGTCCCTGCGCCCTCGGCCTGGCGACACCGACCGCCATCATGGCCGGCACTGGCGTGGCCGCGCGGCACGGGATTTTGATCAAGGACGCCGAAGCTCTGGAGCGCGCCCATGAAGTCAGCGCCGTGGTGTTCGACAAGACTGGAACTCTGACCTCCGGCACGCCGCGCATTGCGCATTTCAGTGCAATCGACGGTAACGAAAACGCCCTGCTGACAGCGGCCGGCGCACTGCAACGCGGCAGCGAACATCCGCTGGCCAAAGCGGTGCTGGATGCCTGCGCCGAACGCAGCCTGAACGTACCGGACGTGAGCGACAGCCAGTCCCTGACCGGACGCGGCATCGCCGGCAGCCTCGACGGCCGACGCCTGGCGCTGGGCAATCGTCGCTTGCTGGAAGAAAGCGGTCTGAACGCCGGAAACCTGAGCGAGTCCGCGAAGGCCTGGGAAACCGAAGGCCGCACACTGTCCTGGCTGATCGAGCAAAGCCCCGAGCCCCGCGTGCTCGGTCTGTTCGCCTTCGGCGACACCCTCAAGCCCGGCGCGCTGCACGCGGTGCAACAACTGGCGGCCCAGCACATCCACAGCCACCTGCTGACCGGCGACAACCGTGGCAGCGCTCGCGTCGTCGCCGAAGCGCTGGGCATCGAAAACGTCCACGCCGAAGTGCTGCCGGCGGAAAAAGCCGCCACCGTCGCCGAGCTGAAAAAAACCGGGGTCGTGGCCATGGTCGGCGACGGCATCAACGACGCCCCCGCGCTGGCCGCTGCCGATATCGGCATCGCCATGGGCGGCGGCACCGACGTGGCCATGCACGCCGCCGGCATCACCCTGATGCGCGGCGATCCGCGACTGGTGCCGGCGGCGCTGGAAATCAGCCGCAAGACTTACGCGAAGATCCGCCAGAACCTGTTCTGGGCCTTTGTCTACAACCTGATCGGCATTCCGCTGGCGGCGTTCGGCTTTCTCAATCCGGTGCTGGCCGGTGCGGCGATGGCCCTGTCGAGCGTCAGCGTGGTGAGCAATGCGCTACTGTTGAAAACCTGGAAACCCGAGGATCTGGAGGACAACCGATGAACATCGGCCAAGCGGCCCGCCACAGTGGCCTGAGCGCGAAAATGATCCGGTATTACGAGTCGATCGGTCTGCTCAAGGCTGCCCATCGCACCGACAGTGGCTATCGCATCTACGGCGACGATGACCTGCACACGCTGGCGTTCATCAAGCGCTCGCGGGACCTGGGATTTTCGCTGGAGGAAGTCGGCAAGTTGCTGATGCTCTGGCAGGACCGCCAGCGCGCCAGCGCCGATGTGAAGGCTCTGGCCCGCCAGCACATCGACGAGCTGAATCAAAAGATCCGCGAACTCGGCGAACTGCGCGACACCCTGCAGGATCTGGTCGAACACTGCCACGGCGACCACCGCCCGGACTGCCCGATCCTCAAGGAACTCGCGTCGGGCTGCTGCGCGCAACCCGCTCGCGCCTGAGCAGCAGGGCTTTCATCGACAGCACCGTGGCGAGGGGAATGCCGTGGAACAGCAACACCACGGCCCCCGGCGCCCACCACTCATAGAACGGTGCGGCGATCAGCATGCCGACGCCGAACCCGCTCATCTGCAACAGCGTCAGGAAACTGAAGATCGGCAGGCGCAAAGGCTCCGGCTCCCGTTGCAGCCGTGACATCAGGCAGACTTCCGAGAACCCGTCACCCAATCCGGCCGGCAGCGAAAACAGCAACAGACCGATGACGCTGTGCTGCTGGAACATCAGGATGAAGCCGCAGGACATCAACAACACGCCGCCGAAATAGCGACGCTCCAGATGGATGTTTTCCGAGCCGTTCAGGCGACTGGCAATCCGCGCACCGAGCAGTTTGCCGACGGCCCACGCCGCGAGCATCAGGCCCAGCGTGGTGCTCGCCGCGTCCGGTGTCAGCAGTCTGGAAATGATCGGAAAACCGACGTTGTGCGCAGCGCTGCCAAGGGTGTCGGCCATGGTCACCGCCAGCATCGCGGCCACCACCGGGGCACTGCGCAGGCCTTGCAACAACGCCGACCACTCACCCTGTCTGGCGCTGGATTCGGCCACCGGCTCCGGTGCGTTGAACCGCAATGGCGCAATCAACAGCGCCGCCAACAGATAGGTCAGCGCGTTCAGCGCAAACACCGTTTCAAAGCCAAACCCTGCAACCAGCAACCCGGACACCAGACTGCCGACGACCATCGCCATGGAGGAGGCGGACGTGATCCAGGCATTGGTCTTGAGCAACCGCGCAGGATCGATCAATCGCGCAAGCTGGCTGTTGAGGCCGATGGCGAACATCGAATTGCCAAAACCCAGACCAAACGCAATCAGCGGCAGCAACAACGCCTGTTGACTGACCGGCACGATCAGCAATAAACCGAGCACAGCGGCGCGCAGCAGATCGAAGGCAATCAACGGCCAGCGACCGCTGCATCGACGATAAAACGCGGTGCCGATCAGGCTGGCGAAAATTCCCCCGCCCACCCGACTGGCGAGAAAGATCCCCACGCTCACCGCGCTGTTGCTCAGCAGGTAGACATACGTGGCCAGCGCAACCATGTTGAGGAACGCGCCGAAATCGGAAATCAGCCGCGCGGTGATGATCAGCCGGGCATTGCGCGAAGTGGTGCTCACAATCAATCCTTGAATGTGTAAAACCCGGCCGAAGCCGGGTTTCCCATTTCAGATGCTCACTGCATCCACGGTGGCGGAGGCGGTTCGTCGGACTTGCCCTTGGGCTCGTCGTCCGCCGCGCGGATGGCTCGCTTGCGCTCCTCATCCAGACGCGCCGCTTCGATCTCGCGCAGCACCCCGCCGACATCGGCCAGGTCCTCGGGATCGTCGAACTCGCCGGTCAGCACGCTGGCCGGGTGCAACGTACCGGCTTCGTACAACGCCCACATTTCCTTGGCGTATCGGGTCTTCTTCAACTCCGGAGCGAAGCGGCCGAAGTACGCCGCCATGTTGCCGACGTCACGTTCGAGCATGCTGAACGCGTGGTTGTTGCCGGCGGCGTCCACCGCTTGCGGCAGGTCGATGATGACCGGCCCGGTCGGGGTCAGCAGCACGTTGAACTCCGAGAGGTCACCGTGCACCAGACCGGTACACAACATCAGCACGATCTGCGAAATCAGGAACGCGTGATATTCGCGAGCCTGATCCGGCTCCAGCACCACATCATTCAGACGCGGTGCGGCGTCGCCGTATTCGTCGGCCACCAGCTCCATCAGCAGCACGCCTTCGAGGAAGTCGTACGGCTTGGGCACTCGCACCCCGGCGTTGGCCAGGCGGAACAGCGCCGCGACTTCGGCATTCTGCCAGGCGTCCTCGGCTTCCTTGCGCCCGAATTTGGAACCCTTGGCCATCGCCCTGGCCTGTCGGCTGTTGCGCACCTTGCGGCCTTCCTGATACTCGGCCGCCTGGCGGAAACTGCGTTTGTTCGCCTCCTTGTAGACCTTTGCGCAACGTAACTGATTGCCGCAGCGCACCACATAAACAGCTGCTTCTTTGCCACTCATGAGTGGACGCAGCACTTCGTCGACCAGACCGTCCTCGATCAGGGGTTCAATGCGTTTTGGAGTCTTCATCAGCTTTTATTGTGGGTCCTTTATTACCAAACACGCGAATGTCACTCGTTATACGGCAATCCTCGCATCACGGGGAGGGGTTGCCGACCTGTGAACCTGTGGATGCACACACTGTGCCGGATAAACCGGGCCGATCCGCCTCTTTATCGACCGCTGCGAATCATAGCCGAGGCTGTCGGAGTTGTTGGCGACAGGCCTTGAGAGCATTTGCGACAGAATCTGACATCCCGCCGAACACCGCTCACATTAATTTTCTTTTGCAGCCTCAATTTCCCTCGCGCGCGGCCGAATTCCTTTGAGGCAGAGGAATTTGTCCGACAATCGTTTCAAAAAAAATCTTCGATGTCGCACTCAAGGAAACGGGTGAGAAATACGTTTTTCGGCTGCCAATAACCGCGAGTCATCTGCACTGCGTGGGCCTACAAGAAAATCTGGAGCGCGGATGAACATCAAACAGAAGTTGACCTGGGCGTTTGCAATCATCGCCTGCTTGCCCGTGGTGCTGGTCGCCACCCTGGTGGTACTGAACCTGCGCAGCGATGCCCGGGACGATTTTGTCGACAGCAGCGGGCGCGAGATCCGTCAGGTCAGCAACGCCATGCAGCTGTTTTTCGACGGCATCAGCCAGAACGTCGATTACCTGGCGGCGCAGCCTTTGGTCAAGAACGCCGACGGCAGTGTGCGCAGTCGCATGAGTGCCAATGCCTCCGATACCTCGGATGGCGAGATCGACAAGCAACTGTTTGCCCTGTTCGAAGGGCTGGCGAAATCCCACCCGGCCTACTCCTACGTTTCCTATGGCCTGAGCAGCGGCGGCTACGCGTTCTGGCCGGGCGACCCGAAAATGGCCAACTACGACCCGCGTACCCGCCCGTGGTACAAGACCGCCATGGCCAACCCGGGCAAGACCCTGCGCACCGAAGCCTATTACTGGGCCGGCGATGACGCGGTACTGGTCAGTACCGTGCGCGCGGTGGCCAACCAGTTGGGCGCCCAGGGTGGCGTGGTCAACATTGACGTGTCGCTCAAGCAACTGACCGAGATCGTCAAACAGATCAAGCTCGGTGAAAGCGGTTACCTGATGCTGATGGAAAACACCGGCACGGTGCTGGTCGATCCGAAGCAACCGGAGCATAACTTCAAGAAGCTCGACAGCCTCGGCGACGGTTACGCGCAACTGGCCAAGGCCGGCAAAGGCCTGGTGGAGGTCGAGCTCAACGGCGAACGCTACATGGCCAACGTCTGGCCGTCGGAGCAATTGGGCTGGACCTTCATCGGCCTGATCAAACAGAACGAAGTGATGAGTTCCGCCACTCAACTGACCTGGCTGATCGCGATCATCGCGGCGGTGCTGGCAGCATTTTTCGCGGTCGTCGGCGCCAGTTTCGCCAGCCTTATCGTGCGGCCGATCCGCAGCGTGGCCAGCGGTCTGGAAGGTATCGCCCAGGGCGAAGGCGACCTGACCAAGAGCCTCGACATCCGTGGCAGCGACGAAACCGCGCAACTGGCCAACTGGTTCAACCAGTTCCTCACCGCGATCCGCAGCCTGATCCAGCACATCGGCGGCGCGGCCGGAAAAATCCTCGCCACTTCGCAGAGCTCGACCCGGGTCTCCGGCGATATGGCCGAAGCCGCCGGACGCCAGCGCGAAGCGGTGGACATGGTCTCGACCGCATTCCACGAAATGGTCGCCACCGCCAACGAAGTCGCCCGCTCGTGCAGCCAGGCAGCCGAGTCGGCCGACAGCGGCCAGCGCCAGGCCCGCGAAGGTCAGCAGCAGATCGATGCGGCGGTGCACAGCGTCGACCAACTGAGCCAGGAACTGGAGCAATCGGCGCAGTCGATGCAGCAACTGGAACGCGACAGCAACGACATCCAGTCGATCCTCGGCACCATCCGCTCCATCGCCGAACAGACCAACCTGCTGGCGCTCAACGCGGCTATCGAAGCAGCGCGGGCCGGTGAGCAGGGGCGCGGATTTGCGGTGGTCGCCGATGAGGTTCGCGCATTGGCCAAACGCACGGCGGATTCGACGGCTGAGATCGACGGGCTGCTGGGCAATCTGGCGAAGCGCACCAGCGCGGTGACCCAGCAGATGCGCGCCAGTCTTGATGTGTCGCAGCAATCGGTGGCACGGATTGGTGAGGCGCGGGAGAGCTTTGGGCAGATTCGTGAGTCGGTGGATGTGATTCGTGACATGAACACTCAGATCGCGACTGCGGCGGAAGAGCAGCATCAGGTGGCCGAGGACATCAATCGGCACATCAGCCAGATTCATGGTGATGCGCAGTTGGTGGCGGAGCTGGCGAATTCGGCGCGGCTGGATTCGCAGAGTCTGGCGGGGTTGTCGAATGAGCTGGATGGGTTGGTGCGCAGGTTCCGTACCTGAGTAACCTTTGCAATCCCCTCTCTTCAGGAGAGGGGATTGTTGTTCTGTCAGCGTTCGATGATCGCCGTCACACCTTGCCCCCCGGCCGCACAAATCGAAATCAACCCCCGCCCCTGTCCCGCCGCATCCAGCAACTTCGCCAGGTTCGCCACGATCCGCCCGCCTGTCGCGGCAAACGGATGCCCCGCCGCCAGGGAGCTGCCCTTGACGTTCAAGCGGCTGCGATCAATCGATCCCAGCGGAGCGTCCAGCCCCAGCCGCGTCTTGCAGTACTCCGGATCTTCCCAGGCCTTCAACGTGCACAACACTTGTGCGGCAAATGCTTCGTGGATTTCGTAGTAGTCGAAGTCCTGCAAGGTCAGGCCGTTGCGTGCCAACAGCCGTGGCACCGCGTACACCGGCGCCATCAAAAGTCCTTCGGCACCGTTGACGAAATCCACCGCCGCCGCCTCGCCGTCGCGCAGATACGCAAGGATCGGCAAGCCGCGCTCCTTCGCCCAGTCTTCGCTGCCCAGCAACACCACCGAGGCACCATCGGTCAGCGGCGTGGAGTTGCCGGCGGTCAGGGTGCCCTTGGCGCTTTTCTCGAAAGCCGGTTTCAGGGTCGCAAGTTTTTCCAGGGTCAGGTCCGGACGCAGGTTGTTGTCGCGGGTCAGGCCGAGGAACGGGGTCATCAGGTCGTTATGCCAGCCTTCGCTGTAGGACGCCGCCAGTTTGTGGTGGCTTTCGAAGGCCAGTTGATCCTGTTCTTCGCGGGGGATGTTCCAGGTCTGCGCCATCAACTCGCAGTGCTCGCCCATCGACAGGCCGGTGCGCGGTTCGCCGTTGCGCGGGAATTCGGGGATCAGGTGTTTCGGACGCAGTTGCAGAAAGGTCTTGAGCTTGTCGCCGGTGGTCTTGGCGCGGTTGGCTTGCAGAAGGATTTTGCGCAGGCCTTCGCTGACGCTGATCGGCGCGTCCGACGTGGTGTCGACGCCGCCGGCAATGCCGCAGTCGATCTGGCCGAGGGCGATCTTGTTCGCTACCAGCAGCGCGGCTTCCAGACCGGTGCCGCAGGCCTGCTGGATGTCATAGGCCGGAGTGGCCGGTGACAGGCGCGAGCCGAGCACGCATTCGCGGGTCAGATTCATATCCCGTGACAATTTCAGCACCGCGCCTGCGACCACTTCGCCGATGCGCTGGCCGTGCAGGTTGTAGCGTTCGATCAGGCCTTCGAGGGCGGCGGTGAGCATCACCTGATTGCTCGCGGTGGCATAGGGCCCGTTGGAGCGGGCGAACGGAATGCGGTTGCCACCAATGATCGCGACGCGGCGCAGCTGACTCATGAAATGCTCCTTGTGAAATATCCAGTCTGAAAATCGGGCACTGAAAATCCCGTCGGGCCACAAAAGCGCCGAGGGCAAACTACTCTGCTGTTCTAGCGTAGGCCTTATTGCGTGGATCGAACGATTGATTGCCCTTCGCAGTCCACACTTTGAACCCCATCTTCTGGAGAGCGTTCCATGTCTGACCGCTATATCGACTTCGCCAACTCGTCCATCGGCCACCGTCTGGTCGGGGCCCTGGGCCTGCCGTCGCCGGTGCGGCTGGAACGCTGGCAGGCCGGGCGCCTGCGGCCGGTGGACGGTGCACTGCTGATCGGCGGCGGGCCGCTGGCCGAGCGGGTCAGCGCATTCGCCAACCGCCTGACCGACGCGATCTACCGCTACGGCGACCAGCCTGCGGCCGCCACCCAATGGATTCCCGGCCATGGCCCGAAACTCAAGGCCGTGGTGTTCGACGCCAGCGATTTGCAGCACACCGACCAGCTCAAGCAACTGCGCGAGTTCTTCCAGCCGCTGATGAAGAACCTCGACAGCAGCGCGCACCTGGTGATTCTCGGCCGCGCCCCGGAAACTCTGCGTGAACCGTTTGCCGCCAGCGCGCAGCGAGCGCTTGAAGGCTTCTCGCGCTCACTGGCCAAGGAACTGCGCAGCGGCGGCACCTTGCAACTGATCTACGTCGGCGAAGGTGCCGAGGATCAGCTCGAAGGGCCGCTGCGGTTTTTCCTCTCGCCGAAAAGCGCGTTCGTCTCCGGACAAGTGATCCGGCTGACGGCCTGCGCCACTCAAGTCACCGACTGGACGCGCCCATTGGCCGGGCGCAAGGCGCTGGTCACCGGGGCAGCGCGCGGCATCGGCGCCTCCATCGCCGAAACCCTGGCCCGTGACGGTGCCGAGGTGATCCTGCTCGACGTGCCGCCCGCAAAAACCGATCTCGAAGCCCTGGCCGCCCGCCTCGGCGGGCGCGCCATCACCCTCGACATCTGCGCCGAAGACGCCGCCGCGCAACTGACCGGACAGCTGCCGGACGGCCTCGACATTCTGGTGCACAACGCCGGCATCACCCGCGACAAGACCCTGGCCAACATGACACCCGAGTTCTGGGACGCAGTGCTGGCCGTCAATCTCAACGCGCCGCAAGTGCTGACCAAGGCCCTGCTCGACAGCGGCACCCTGCACGATAACGCGCGGGTGATTCTGCTGGCGTCGATCAGCGGCATTGCCGGCAATCGCGGGCAGACCAATTACGCGGCGAGCAAGGCCGGGTTGATCGGGCTGGCCCAGGCCTGGGCGCCGACCCTGCTGGAACGCGGCATCAGCATCAATGCCGTGGCGCCGGGTTTCATCGAGACCCAGATGACCGCGCACATTCCGTTCGGTCTGCGCGAAGCCGGGCGGCGCATGAGTTCGCTGGGCCAGGGCGGCCTGCCGCAAGACGTCGCCGAAGCCGTGGCGTGGCTGGCACAACCGGGCACCGGCGCATTCACCGGGCAAGCGTTGCGGGTCTGCGGCCAAAGCGTTCTGGGGGCCTGAACATGACCATCGAATGGCAAACGCTGCACCACGAACCGAGCCTGCCGGGGCTGTACGCCCGGGCGGCGACCCGACGCAAAATCACCGGCACCACCCTGCCTGACAAAGGTTTGCGTTGCGCCGTCGAGGTGGATGGCAAACGTCTGGCGGCCTATCGCAAAGTCTGCGGGTTCGCCGATGACGGCCTGCTGCCGCCGACCTATCCGCATATCCTGGCGTTCGCCTTGCAGATGCAACTGCTGACGGCCAAAGAGTTTCCGTTCCCTTTGCTGGGGCTGATTCATCTGAGCAACCGCATCCGCGTATTGCGACCAATGGGCGGAATCAGTCGCGCGCAAGTCAGCGTCCGGGTGCATAACCTGCAACCGCATCCCAAAGGCGCGACCTTCGATCTGCTGACCACCCTGGACGATCAACTTGGCCCGTTGTGGGAAGCCGAAAGCCGGATGCTCTGTCGCAGCGTGAAGCTGGAAGGCGAACCGGTGGAGAAAAGCTGGGAGCCGGCACTGCCCCTCGCTCAAGTGGCGCAGTGGAAGGCGCCGGCGGACATCGGCCGGCAGTATGCGAAAGTATCCGGCGACTACAACCCGATTCACCTGAGTGCCGCCAGTTCCAAACTGTTCGGGTTCCCGACAGCCATCGCTCACGGTTTGTGGAACAAGGCCCGCAGCCTGGCAGCGCTGGCAGATCATCTGCCCAAGGCCAACCTTGAAGTCACCGTGCACTTTCGCAAACCGGTGCGCCTGCCGAGCGAGGTGAGCCTGTTCGCCAGCGCTGCCGGTTCCAGCGGTGAGTTGCGTCTGATCGGCGCCACGGATCTGGAGCACATGGTGGGCAATTGGCAGCCGGTTGCCTGACATCGAGGGCGGGAAAACCTGATTAATTGTGTATATATCACTTAAGTTTTCCCGCGCCGCACACGCGACGTCGCCGAATTTCCAGCCTTGATTTTCAAGGCTTTTTTTTGCGCGCCTATATCCTCGGTATTAGTCGTTAGGCGGCATTCGCGGCCGCCTGCATAAAGGCGTTAATACCAACTGGAGAATGGCGTCGATCCAGCCTTGCGACTGATATGAACACAACGGACGAAGGCATTGCCGGCAACAGAACCGGCAAGCCGTCGAAGACAACGAACGTTGTGACAGGTGCAAGGAATAACGCTCATGAAAACTCAGATGAAAGTTCAAGCGTCTTGGTGCAAATCGGCAACAGCACTCGCCCTCATTCTCTCCCTCGGTCTGGCCGGTTGCAGCAGTGGCGGCGGCGGTCATCACAGCAGCTCCGGCAGTTCGTCCCCCGACAGTTCGACGGCGGGCACCGGCGGCACGGGCGGTACCGCAGGCTCTGGAGGCACGGCGGGCACGGGCGGTACCGGCGGAACTGGCGGCACGACGACCCCGACCGATCCTACCAATCCGACCAATCCAACCGACCCGACGGACCCGACCAACCCCACCAATCCGAGTACACCGACGCCTTTGGTCACCACCACGCTGGTGCAGGACGTCGGCAATACCGTCAGCGGAGTGGGTGATGGTGTCGGTCAGGTCGGTGATTCCCTGAGCGGCGTGCCGGTGGTTGGCGGCGTGGTGCAAAGCGCGGCCCGGACTGCCGGCAACGTAGTGACCACGCTGGGTGACGGCGTAGCCAACGGCATCGGCAAACTGGCGACCACCGACAATGGCCTGGGCGTCACCGCTTCGGCAGTCGGCGGCGTGGTGCAGGATGTGGGCAACGGCGTGTCCGACCTGAGCGGCAAACTGGCGACGGCCACGGGCAGCGTTCCGGTGGTCGGCGGCGTCGTCACCCGTGTGGCACCGGTGCTCAATGGCGTCGGCGAAAAAGTCACCATGCTCGGCGACACCCTCAGCACCGCTACCACCACCGGCCCACTCGGCTCGGTGACCAAAGAGGTCGGCAGCAAACTGGTGCCGGTGATCGCCATGGTCGAAAGCACCACGGACAAACTCGGCAGTGCCACGGGGCTGGGTGCTCCCGTGAACGGCCTGCTGCAGAAAGTCGGCACCACGGTCGATGGCGTGGGCGACAAAGTCACTGGCGCCGGCAACGGCAATGCACTGACCAACACAGTCGGCGGGGCCTTGAGCAACGTCGGCACCGCTGTCGGCAAGGCCGGCGGACTGGTGGACAACGGAACCGGTTCGGGAACCGGCGTCGGTGGCGGTCTGGGCAACAATGGCTTGCTGCAAACCGTTGGTGGCGCGGTCGTGAATGTCGGCGCCGGGTTGAGCAGCGGCAACGGCAGCCTCGCCGCACCGGGTGGTGTACTGGCGGCGGCGGGTAATACCGTGGCCTCGCTCAACACTGTGCTCGGCGGTTCGGGCACGCCGATCACCAGCCCGACCACTCCCCTGGCCACTCTGGGCAACAACGTGGGTGCCGGACTTGCTCCGGTCACCACGGCGGTCACCAGCCTGACCCAGAATGTCGGCGCCGCCACCGGGCTGGGTACCCCGGTTGCCGGCCTCACCGGCCAGGTCGGCGGTGCTGTCGGCAACCTCGGCAACACGATTGCCGGCACCAACAGCAACCCGGTAGTGGCGGCGGTCGGCAACACCGTCACCACAGTGGGCAACACCGTCACTGCGGTGGGCGGGCTGGTCAACGGCGGCACCACCACCGGAACCGGCGGCGGACTGGGTGGCGTCCTCGGCGGCCTGACCGGTGCCCTGGGCGGCAACAAACGCTGATTTGCACCTGGCCGATTCGACGGCCGAACCTACAGCGCCTACGCTTGGTTGAGGGCGGAAGATTCCCACGAGTCTTCCGCTTTTTTCTTAGGAGAAACCCGCCCGGTGCTGGGGGTTGAACATGGAGTGTCCTATGCGCGTTATGGCATCCCTGCTGTTTGTCAGTCTCAGTTCCACAGCCCTCGCCGATACCCTGCCCAGCTTTCTCAACAGCAACGAAACCATACGCAATCTGCCGGTGCCGAACCTGCCCGCCGACGCCTACCGGCCAAACGCCGCGCCGCTGCAAGTGCCGGAGCCCGGCGCCACGGCCGCCCAGCCGTTGCTGATGAGTACCAGGATCAACCTCAGGACCGTGCAGATCGAAGGCGGCACGCTTTACCCGCTGAACGAACTGGCCGAAATCTACAAACCCCTGATCGGCCGCCAGAGCAGTCTCGCCGACCTGATCGAGGCCACTCGCAACATCACCCGTCGTTATCAACAGGACGGTTATCTGCTGTCCTACGCTTTCCTGCCACAGCAGACTTTCGATGACGGTGTGGCGCGCGTGGTGCTGGTGGAAGGCTACGTCCGCGACGTGCAGATCGCGGGCGACGTCGGACGGGTCAAAGCCCTGCTCGAGCGACTGGCCGCCAAGCTCCAGGCCGAACGCCCGCTGACGCGCAAGACGTTCGAGCGCTACACCACGCTGATGACCCGCATTCCCGGCGTGACGATCCAGGCCCAGGTGCCACCACCCGGCACCACCGACGGCGCAACGACGCTGGTGGCCCAGGCCAGCCGCAAACCGTTCACCAGCACCCTGAGCACCACCGAAGACAACCGCAACGGCACCCAGGCATTGCTCGGCGTCAGCAGCAATTCACAAACGTCGATGGGCGAACAGCTGAGCCTCAGCGGGTTGTTTCCGCCGGGAGATGATCACGAGCATTACTACCGGCTGGACTACAACCAGTTCATCAATGACGAAGGCGCGCAATTGAACCTTTCGGCCTCACGCTACCGGGCCGATCCCGGCACCAATGTGCAGTTGAGCAATGGACTGGAACTCAAGCCCCACCGTGAAAACGACCGTTATTCGCTCGGTTTCACCCTGCCGCTGATTGCCGCTTCGGATGAACTGCTGACTGCCGGATCGCGCTTGTACGCCGTCAACGACAAGACCCGCTACAAGGTGATCGGCTACCCCCTGAGCGTCGAAGAACGCACCGACATCCGCGCCCTCGCCTTCGAAAGCGACTGGCGCAAGGTCGATGCCCGACAACTGCGCATTCTCAGTGGTGGCGTGTACCAGGGCTTCGACAGCATGGGAGCACACACCAACAACAACGCCATCGACCTCGACTTCTTCCGGGTGCGTCTGTCGGGGGTGCAGAGCGACAAGTTCTTCGACAATTGGCAAGGGGTGCTGTCGGCTGCGTTGTACTGGAGCCGCGACACCCTGCCCGACAGCGAACGTGCGGTGTTCGGCGGGCAGAATTTCGGCCGCGGTTATCCCGACGATCAGGCGTCGGGCGACAAGGGCTGGGGCGTGGCTTACGAGATCAACTACAGTTTCAACCGCGACGGCAACTGGGTGCGCATCCTGCAACCGTACTTCGTGCTCGACCGCTCGCGCAGCTGGTTCAACGAATTGCCGGTGCAGGCCAACAACCTGTCATCGGCGGCGGTCGGCCTGCGATTCGGCGATGCGAAGTACTACAACATTGCCCTGGAGGCGGCCAAGGCGATGTCGGATGAAGCGCTGGACACCTTCAATCGCCGGCCGCGCTACAGCATCAGTTTCAGCTATCAGTTGTAGACCGCCGTCGCAGGCAACGCCGTTGCCTGCGACGCGTCAGTTACCGGTCTCGATCTTGCCCCCGGCATCCGGCTCGTAGAAGTCGGGGATTTCATACTTGTACTTCTTCAGCCAGCGCTGCATTGCCAGCTCGCGCTCCGTGGCCGTGGCCGCCTGCGGATCGGGGGACGCAGCCTTGTTGCGGCTTTGCAGCAACAGCCAGCCTTCGGTTTCCTGCTGCTGGGCCGATGCCGGGCCGGCGTCGATGGCCAGTGCGCCGAGCGGCAGACTCAGCAGGCTCAGGCAGCACAGCGTCTTGAACGTGTTCATGGCACCTCCTTGAAGCTCACTTGATCGTCGCCGGTTGGGCGTCAGCCGCCACCGCGACCTGATTGCCAGCGACCGGTCCGGCCTTGACCGGCGACTTGAGTTTCTCCGCGCGCTCCTGGGCATCGGAGAACTGTTCCGGGGTCAGGTGCGCGCGGCTGACCACTTCCGCAGCCTGCTGCCAGTTGTTCTGGTAGAGCAGCAGAGTGACCAGATTCAGCGTCGCCAACTGATTGTTCTGCTTCAACTCGATGGCCGTCAGAAACTCGAAGCGAGCGTCTTCGAGCCGCAGCTGATTGAGGTACACCACGCCCAGATCGTTGCGGATGTTTTCATTGGTCGGCGCCAGCCGCGCCGCCCGTTGCAGGTGAGCCTGCGCCTGGCCGTTGTCGCCACGGGCGGCGTACAACTGGCCCAGGCCATGTTCGGCGTCGGCGTTCAGACAGGTGCCGAGCAGGCTGCGATACAACGGCTCGGCTTCGCTGCGCCCCAGCAGGCGATAGACCTTGGCCTTGCGCAGCCGCACCTCGACGAGGTTGTCGGGCAGGCCCTGCAGGTTGGCCAGGCTGGCGTGCAGCTTGCCGTCATTGACCAGATCATCGGCCAGGTTCAACGACAACTCCTGTTCGGAGCTCAACTTGCTGCAACTGGCCGGCGCCAGCATCGTTGTCCACGGCGCCTGACCGTCCGTTGCGCAACCGCCGAGCAGCAACAGACTTGCCACGACCATCAGTGCTTTCATCCATCGCTCTCCATTGCCATTGTCATTATCAGGACGCAAACGCCCGGGTAATTGCGGTAAAACCGGGCCCCGCCAGCACGATCAGCAAGGCCGGAAACAGGAGCAGCATCATGACCACCGACATCTTTGCCGACATCTTCGAGATGTACTCCTGCAAGCGTGTCAGGCGTCGGTCATCCAGCAATTGCTTGAGCGTCAGCAGCGATTTCATCGCGCCGCCGCCCTGTTGAATCAGTTGTTGCAGGATCACGCAGGTGTCGGTGAACTCATCAACCGCCAGCATTGCGGCTGCCTTGTTCAGCTCCTGCCCCAGTTCAAGGCCCGAGTCGACACGGGCCAGAATCAGACGCAGTTCGCTGGTCAGCTCCGGCAGCAGTTTCTGCCCTTCGGTGCTGAGCACGCGCAGGGCCTGTTCGACGGCCATGCCGGACTCGAACAGGATCCGCAGCAGCGGAATGAACGTCGACACTTCCACCGCAATGATTTTCTGCCGGCGGGCAGCGGCATACGCCAGCAGGCGTTTGGGCAGCAAATAACCGACGCCGGTGGCAATCATCGGCACCAGCCAGCCGTTGGGTGCGAGGGGGAAAAACACTTCTTTCAGAAACAGGCCAAGCCCCAGTGTCAGCAGCGGTGTACCGATCTGGCAGGCGGCAAACAGCGAGCGCTCGCTGGCCCGGCGCCAGCCGAGGCGGCTGAGCAGGGTCTGGGTTTCACTGTCGATGCTCACCGAGCGCTGGCCGAAGCGGCTGCTGCCCAGTGCCCGTAGCCAGTTGCCGAAACGGCTCTCGCGCACCAGTTGCCCCTGCAAGCGCTCGTTGACCTGACGCACCCGGCGCCGCTCGGTCAACAGGTGATTGCCGACCAGCAACAGTGCCCCGAGCAACAGCATGAGACTGGCCAGGATCAGCATGTCAGACACTCCTCAACATGCGCCACAGCGCCAGGCAACCGGAAACCTGCAACACCACCGCGACAATCAGCATGGTCCGACCGCCCGGGTCGTTCCACATGCCGAGCATGTAGCCGGGATTGGTCAGCATGAAGTAACTGACCAGGATCACCGGCAGCGATCCGAGTACCCACGCAGTCATCCGGGTTTCGCCAGTCAGCGCACGCAGTTGGCGGGCTCCCTGGTCGCGTTCGCGAATCAGTTTGATCAGGTTCTCCAGCAACTCGCTGGCATTGCCGCCATAGCGATGGTTGACCTTCAGGCCCAGGGCGAACATGCGCAGTTCGTCCTGCTCGTAGAGCTCGGCGAAATCGCTGACCGCGTCCGGCAGGTTCACCCCCAGCTGCACGTTGCGCTGTACCCGGCCCATCGCGGTTTTCAACGGATCCTCACTGGTTTCGATGCCGCCCATCACCGCATCGCTCAGGGTCCGGCCGGACTTGAGACTGCGCACGGTGTGATCGAGCAACTGCGGCAACTGTTCGATCATCCGGTTGAGCCTGCGCCGATACAGCCACGCGATATACAGCCGCAGGATCAGCGGCGGCGCCAATATCAGCACCAACAGACCGACCCATTCCGCCAGCAGATAACCGAGCATCATGGCCACGACCCACAACGACAGCCAAAGCCCGAAACGTTCGCTCGGCCGGCCGAGGCCCGCCCGCAGAAACATCCGTTCAAGCCCGGTCCACGAGGTTTTTTCGGCAACTCCCTGGGGTTGCCCGGCGGCGAGGCGAGAGAGCACCCGTTCGTTGGCAGTCTTGCGCACGCCCTGCAGGAACAGGCGAATCGACAGCCCCAGCAACAACAGGCAGAGGACGATCAGGATCACCGGTCCGATCATGACGAAGGCTCCATGCGTTCAGCCCAGACTCGATTCGTGCCGCAACTTGTCCCCGGCCGGGTTGACCGCTTCGCGCAGAAAGCCGAAACCGGTGCGTCGATCCAGACGGAACAGGGTATTGGTGACATAAACGTCTTCGCGCACACCGACCACCTCCACCACTTCACTGACGCAGCGACGGCCGTCGGGCATGCGAGTCAGCTGAATGATCACGTCGAGCGCCGCGCAGATCATCTGCCGCAGGGTTCGTTCGGCGACCGTGCGACCGGTCAGGCCGACCAGGGTTTCCAGACGCAGCAACGCATCCTGGGCGTTGTTGGCGTGCACTGTGCTCATCGAGCCGTCGTGACCGGTGTTCATCGCCGTCAGCACGTCGAGCACTTCGACGCCCCGGATCTCGCCGAGAATGATCCGGTCCGGGCGCATCCGCAGGGCGTTGCGGATCAGGTCGCTGGCCTTGACCTCGCCATGGCCTTCGGCATTCGGCGGGCGGGTTTCCAGACGCACAACATGAGGGTGGCCGAGCTGCAGTTCGGCGACGTCTTCGATGGTCACCAGTCGCTCATGAGGGTTGATCAATTGGCTGAGAATGTTCAGCAGCGTGGTCTTGCCGGTACCCGTGCCGCCGCTGATCAGGATGTTGCAGCGCTTGCCCACGGCCTCCTGGAAGCACTCGAAAATCGGCAGGTCGATGGTTTGCATCGCAATCAGGTCGCTGCTCTTGAGCATGTCCTTGCGGAATTTCCGAATCGATAGACAGGGGCCGTCGAGGGCGATCGGCGGGATGATCGCGTTGACCCGGCTGCCGTCCGGCAGGCGCGCATCGACCATCGGCGAAGACTCGTCCAGCCGCCGACCGAGGGGCGCGAGAATGCGCTGCATGACCCGCTCGACGTGGTGTGCATCGATGAAGCGCAGGTCACTCAGATGCAGTACACCGTCGCGCTCGACGAACACCCGGTGCGGGCCGTTGACCAGAATCTCGGTCACGGCGGTGTCGCGCAGCAACACTTCCAGCGGGCCGAATCCGGTCAGTTCATCGACGATTTCTTCCGCCAGCCGCTCCATCTCGTAACGCGAAATCGCCAGGTGCAAACGGGCGATGTATTCGGCGACCTTGTCGGTGACGAATTGCGCCAGCAACTGCCGCGAACCTTCCAGCAGGTTTTTCCCGGACTCCTCGATGGCATCGATGATGTAGCGATGCAGGACCAGTTTCAGGCCTTCGTGGTCGGTGTTGTCCGACTGGCTCCGCGCCGGCGCACCGAAGAGTTTTTCCGGGCTCATGAGGTGCCTCGCAACCGGTCGAACCAGGTGACCTTGGGTTTGGCCAGGCCTTCGGAGCGCTTGGCCAGCCGCTCGCCGAGCATTCGCAAACTCTGAGTGAGTTTTTCCCGAGGGGCCAGTTCAAACAGACTGACGCCCTGGTTCTTGGCGTTCAGGCGCAGCTCCGGACTGAAGGCCAGCACCGCGATCACTTCCAGGTTGAAGGTCTTGCCGAGGGTGTCCGCATCCGGCGCGACGTTGCTCAGATAGCGGTCGACCAGCAGCCGTCCGTGATCAAGCTTCATGCCTTTTTCGCGCCACAGATTGAATACCGCCAGGTTGCGTCGGCAATCGAGCACATTCTGGTCGGTGTACCAGATCAGCTTGTCGCAATGGCTGACAAAGGTGCGCAGCGCTTCGCTGTCAGGCTGACCGGTGAGGTTCACGACAATGTGCTGGAAGTGTTGGCGCAAGGCGCTGAGCAGCATGTACAGCTCAGCGGCGCTGGTGCTTTCCAGCGGCTCGTCGTTGTCGGCGTACGCCAGAATCCGCAGTCCCGCTTCAGCGCTGGTGAACGCACTGTCGATCAATGTTGCGTCGAGCCTGCGCAGGTGGCGCAAGGCGTCGCCAAAGTGGAACGAACTCTCCAGCCCGAGCAGCGCCAGGCTGTCGCCACGGGGCAACCCGAGGTCCAGCAACAGCGTCTGCTGTCCACTTTTTTGCACCACCAGCGCCATATGGTTGGCCAGTAGCGCGCCGTCCGAACTGCTCTGTACGCCGTACAACACCGTCAGCCCGCCCAGTTGCGCGTTGTGGGTCACCGGCGGCAGACGTTTGCTCAAGCGGCGAACGAGTCCGGCCACTTCGCTGGAGCGCGAACCATAGGCGACGAAATCCCGCGCGCCGGCGCGCATCGCATTGAGCACCAACTGGTTGTCCATGCCATCGCCCAGGGCAACGATCGCCAGCATTGGCTTGGCCTCCAGCGCACCTTCGATGAGCGCGCTCTGGGCCACCACGTGCTCACGGTCGAGGCCGACGAACACCAGACTGGCGAAGGTAACGTCCACCAGCGCGAGCAACTCGTCGAGGCTGCCCGGACCGGCACTGACCACTTGGCCCAGGGGCGCGAGGGCGCTTTGCAGCCACTCCAGATCGGTGTTGTTGCGAGTGATGGCGAGAAAGGTCTGACTCAGGCTCTGGCTCATTGGGACAACCCGCTGCGCTTGTCGAAGTTACCGTTTTCCAGGAAGAACATGCGATAGAAATTGGGGTCGTAGTTGCGCAGTTTTTCACCCGGCAACGACGGCAGTTGTGCTTCCGCCGAGAGCGGGCGCACCAGATGCGGGGTGACGATCATCAGCAGCTCACGCTCTTCGCGTTTGATCTGCGAGCTTTTGAAAAAAGCCCCGAGCACCGGGATGTCGCCCAGCCCCGGAAATTTGTCGACCTGGGAACTGTTGGTGGTGCTGATCAAACCGCTGATGACGAAACTTTCGCCATCGGCCAGGGAAATACTGGTGTCGGTGCGGCGGATGGTCAGGGCCGGCACCGTGGTGCCGGCGATGTTCACCGCGTTGCTGAAATCCAGTTCGCTGACTTCCGGTGCCACCTTCAGGGCGATGCGATCGTGGCTGATGATGGTGGGCGTCAGGGTCAGGCGGATGCCGAATTCCTTGTACTCGATCGACACGTTGTCGCTGCCGGAACTGGGCACCGGGATCGGAATCTGCCCGCCCGCGAGGAAGCTTGCGCTCTGCCCGTTGAGCGCCACCAGGCTGGGCCGCGCCAGGGTATAGGCGAAGCCGCTGCCTTCGAGGGCATTGATGATTGCCATGGTCTTGCCGCCGATCCATGAGAAGTTGAACAGCGAGTTGTCCACCGGCAGTCGCGGTTGCGGGACGCCGTCGATGGTCGGCAGGGTTCCGGGTGAACCGAACAGGAAATTGCCACGGGTGCCGATCAGCGAAGCCGAGGCCTGTTTGAGCTTGGTGCGGCTGACTTCAACGAAGCGAATGTCGGTCTGCACCTGCGAGGGCAACAGCGCATCATCCGACGGCAGTGCACCGGTACTGGTCAGGGCCGAGGTGGCGGCGCCCTTGACGAACACCATGCTCTGGCGCGGCTCGCTGGAGCAGCCGGTCCAGACCATGAGACTGGTAGCGCCCGGCGCCACGGCGGTGAGCAGGAACGAGGAATTGCCATTGGCATGCACGTCGGCGATTTTCGGATCGCCGATGGCCAGGCGTGTAATCGCCACCGGGGATTGCATGTCCTGCTGCCAGCCTTCGTTGATTTCGATTACCGGCGGCAAGCGCCCGAGGGCCGCGCAGTTGCCGGTGGCCGCGTGCGCAGCATTGATTGACAGTCCCATCAGCAGCAAGGCCCGGAGCGCGGGATTGAAGGTCGGCCAGGAACGACTTTGCATGCACTTGGATCCTTGCTCAGTCATGGGTTTTGTTGAGAGGTCTGATTGCCGCGAATCACTTCCACTGCGGGCCTTACCGCACCGCCGTGGTTGCCACCGGTAGCAGCCTTCGGCGCCGTCCCCAGCGCCAGCTGAGTGAACTGGAAAAGCTGGCTGTTGGCGGCGACCAGTTTCTCCGGTGCCTGACTTTCGCCGGCCCAATACTTGGCCAGGCGCTGTTCTTCACTGCTGCGCACGGCCAGGCGCAACGTTCCGACCTGAGTGGCGAGCATCATTCGACTCAACAATTGTTCAGGCACCGCCAGCACCACGGTGCGCGCGGTGAGTCGGCGCTGGTCCTGCTTGATTTTGTCGTCGGCACTCATGGCGGGAGCGGAAGGCTGGCCATCGTTGGTCAGGCCGTACTGTTCGCCGACACCCAGCACGCGCATGGCCGGCACCACAATCTGTGCCGACTGCTGCGGGTTGCTGGCGTCCTGGCGCAGGAACAACAGCACATCGACGTAATCCCCGGGGATCAACTGCCCGGCCGCACCGATCACTTCATCGACCGACACCGCCAGCGCGCGCTCATCGCGGCGGATCATGCGCGCCAGTGTGCCGCCGGCCTGAAAGCTCTCTTCGTTGAGCCAGGTGCCGGCGCTCAGCTGGCGCCACGGTGTACGGCCCACGGCCTGTTCGAGGGTGCCGAGGCTGCCGGCGGGGGCGCTGCGCAGTTTTTCAACAGCCAGATCCGCGGCGGTGAGTGGGGTAAATGGCGGGACATCACGTACCAGCACCACGACAGGCTGGCGGGTCTGGTCTTCGACGGCAGCGACGGTGTTTTCGACGGCGACCACTGCCGGCGTGGGAGCCTGCGCAACCGGAGCGGGCTGCCGGCTGAGCACCAGGCCCCAATATCCGACAATGATGGCACCCAGTAAAAGCACCGCTGCAAGGCCTATGGTCACACGACTGTTCACGACGGCTCTCCCTTTCCTGCACTACCAGCCGCACTTCCTGTCAAGGGAATATCGCAATCAGGCAGCGATGAACAACCAACGATTTCGCTATTTCCAAGCTAGCTGAAACAAGCCAAAACGCCATTACTGACAGGCAAATTACCCACGAAAGTATGGGTGCTGGCCAATTAACAGTCGAAATACAGGGAAAGGCGGAGCGACTAATCCTTTATGACTAATCCGTTCTTACAGTTGTTGGGCAGGGGTTTGTTGACAATGCTCAAATGGCACGGCGAACGCTTTGCCGCCGCTGTTACATCGGCACCATGAGCGCAAAAAGGAGTGGGCACATGTTTCGAATGATCGTTGATTATTTAATGGCCAGAGCCCTGCTGTTTTACAAACATGAAGACGGCGCTTCGGCAATCGAATACGCCATTGTCGTGGCCATGGTCGCCGTGGTGGTCGTGACTTTTGTCACTCCATTGGGTGATCGGATGCTGGCCACCTTCAACAACATTCTGGTGTCGCTGGGCGGCACTGCGCAAACCCGGCCAACCGTTCCTTGATCGACAGCACGGTTCCGCCAGCACCTTGCTGATGTCGCGCTACACTCGTTCTTCCATTCAGCTTTCAGGTACTGCCCATGAACGTGTCTTCTTCCCCACGCCAACAGTTGCTTCTGGTTGACGACGAAGAGGACGCGTTGCTGGAGCTGGCGGAGTTGCTGGAGGGCGAAGGCTTCGTCTGCCATACCGCCACATCGGTCAAACTCGCCCTGCATCACCTGACCCGCCATCCCGATATCGCCCTGGTGATCACCGATCTGCGCATGCCGGAAGAAAGTGGCATGTCGCTGATCAAGCGCCTGCGCGAACACACCTCGCGCCAGCATCTGCCGGTGATCGTGACGTCGGGGCATGCGGACATGGAAGACGTGAGCGACATGCTGCGGTTGCAGGTGCTGGACCTGTTCCGCAAGCCGATCTATCACGTGCGGCTGCTGGAAACACTCGAAAACCTGTTTCCCAAGCCGAAGATGAATGCCGGCTGAAACGAGCGCCCGGCAGTTCGTTTCAGTGGGCAGTCACCCGGTGACGCAAACCGGGATTGCCCGGCGACAACGCCAACGCCAACTGCGTGCGGTTGTGCATGTGAGTCAGGCGCAACACTTGCGAAACGTAGAGCTTCACGGTGTTTTCGGTAATGCCCAGCTCACAGGCAATCTGATAATTGGTCTGCCCCTTGCCCACCAGGCGCGCCACGTCCAGTTGCCGTGGCGAGAGCTGATTGAAGATCGCCGGGATTTCCAGCTCACCGGCTTCGTGGGCGGTTTCGTCGCTGACCGGCGCCGGCCCGCGCCGCACTTTGTCCAGATCCTGGTAAAGATCATCGATGGACGACGACAGGTCCTGCAGCTTCTGATTCAGATGGCCCAGTTGCAGGGTTTTCTGCCGTTCCTGCAGCATCGCTTCCTGGCGTTGCAGGCCTTCGAGCAATTCATCCAGATTGACCGGTTTCTGGTAGTAGTCGGCGATCCCGGCGCGCAAGGCCTTGATCACGTCCTGCTTGTCGGCGCGACCAGTGAGCATGATGGCTTCGAACGCCCGGTGTTTGCCGGCCAGCCGTTGCAGCTCCTGCACCAGTTGAATGCCGTCCATGTCAGGCATGTGCAAATCGCAAAGCACCAGCCCGATCGCGATGTCGTCCGAAAAACGCTCGATCGCCTCTTTGCTGGACTTGCACGGCACGCAACGGTAGCCGCTGCTCTCGAGAAATTCACAGAGCTCTTCGACGATCAAAGGCTGATCATCGACAACGAGGACTTTTACCACAGATGTAAGCTTGTTCACGTGCCACTCCATGCCCAGGCCAAAACTGACCATTCCTGTACTGTCAGCCACTGGCTGTATAACTCGCTCCTTTGAAAGTAGACCCACTTTCCGACTATGTACATAAGACTAGTGGCATCTGGCGACTAATGGATCCAGGGCAGCGCAAGCACAAAGCCGACCAGCACGAACGGCGCAAATGGCAGCTTTTTTGACATGGATGGCGCCATATATCGAAGACGATCTCTAAGTCGTTGACTCATATGAAGCCAGAGTCTTGGCGCCACCAACATCCAGACCACGCTCGCCGCACCGGCGCCGATGAAGATCCCGAGCAGCGACAAGCCGTCCGTCGAAAGGCCAAGAGCTGTCATTAATTTCACATCGCCTGCGCCCATTCGTCCCATGAAATACCCCGGCAGCGTGAACGCCAGCGCCACGACACAGGCCCAGCCGCCCTGCACGGCTTCGGCGCCCATCCAGGTCGTACCGAAAGACAACAGATAGATCAGCGCGAAAGCGGCGGCGCCCAGCGTCAGCGGGTTGGCAATCCTTCGTTGCCGGGCATCCTGGGCCGCGCAGGCCGTCAACCAGATCAGAAGGACAAAGCTTTGCATGCGGTAAAAACCGTCCGTTTTTGCTGAATGATTCTATGCTGATACTACGCAGTGACTGTCAGGGTAGACGCACGGATGAAAACCGGCTCTCGGAAGGCGCAAAAAGGTGCGGTGGCGATCGAATTCGCCTTGGTGTTCGTGATCTTTTTCGCGGTGTTTTATGGCCTCGTCAGCTATAGCCTGCCGTTCGTGCTGATGCAGACGTTCAACCAGGTCACTGCCGAGGCCATCCGCCGCGCGGTGGCGGTCGACCCCACGATTCCCAACTATTCCAGCGTACTGGTCACCACCGCCAATGCCGCGTTGACTCAGCAATTGTCGGCGCTGCCGTCGTCGTTGAACGTGGTGGTCGGCACGGATACATCTACGATCTATGACCCGACTCAAGGCACGCTCACCGTCAGCGTCAATTACCCGGTGAGCAAGCTCAATAGAGTCATCCCGTTTCTGGTATTGCCGGGCGTCGGCGCGGTCCCCAGCCTGCCCACCAACCTGACCGCCATTTCGAGCCTGAAATTTTGACTCCGGGTGACAACCTGCTCGGCCGCCTGCTCAAACGGAGCATGGTCGCTAGCGACTTGCCGGACGTGCTCGGCACACCGCTGACGGGCCTGCACATCCACCTCGACAGCGACGGCGGCGTATTGCAAGTGGCCGGCCCGCTACGCCTGCTGCTGACGCAACAGTCGCCCCGTGACAAACCGTTGCCGTTGCGCGACTACCTGCTGGCGCACAGCACGCTGGCCATCGAGGGCCGCCCACAGGACTGGCAAGGTCAGTTGCTGGATCTGGACTTCCCTGGCCTGGGCGACCAGACCTTGCACCTGCGCGGCTGGGTCCAGCCACTGGGCAATGGCTGGCTGCTGCAACTGCTCGACATTGGCGACCTGTTGTCCGAACGCCAGCAAGCGCATCAGCGCGAGGCGTGCCACATGATCGCCGAGCAGATCAGCAAGCAGCTGCGCAGCTGTAGCCTTGGTCGGTTGCCGGTGCTTGTCAGCGAACAATTGCAGGTGATCGCCCAGCGCTGGCAGATCCCGTGCCTGGCGCTCGCCCTGCTCGATGAACAGGAACAAGGCTGGCAGATCCATCAGCAATTTCACGCCCATGACGCACCGGCGCTGTGGCACGACGGCCAACGTCTGGGCACGCCGCTCGATAGCCTCAATGGCACCGGCCCGCAGCGTCTGGGTGAGCATTACGGCCAGTACGAACACTCGCGGGTCCAGGGCCTGTTCGGCAATGCCGAAGGCTTCGCCGTGCCTTACAGCGATGATCGAGGCGTGATGGCGTGGCTGCTCTGTGGTTTTTACGCGGTGGACAAGACCGCGCCGTATCTGACCGACCGTGACTGGCTGATGCTGGCGGGCGCACTGGCCGGCCCTTTGCTCGGCCGCTTGCGCGAACAACAGCATCAACTGCAATTGGAACGGCTGGAGTCGTTGCAGGCCCTGCTCGGCACAGGCTGGTGGGAAATCAGCACCAGCGAGCAGATTCACCTGTCCCCGTCGCTGACCGCCATCCTGCAACAGGGCCAATCGACGCTGACGCTCGATGCCTGGCTGACGCTGATCCATCCCGCTGACCGTGAAGAAGTCCGCAGCCGCCTGCAAGCTTTGCAAATGCACGGGGAAATCCTTGACCTGTGTGTGCGCCTGCATGCTCGCGATCCCAGCCAGACACCGGCGTGGTATCGCCTTCAGGGACAAGTCACCGGCACCGGCGAGCATCGGCGGCTGGTGGGTTTCATGCTCGACATCAGCGACATCAAGAACCAGCAGCAACTGGCCGCCACCGCCCATGCGCGGCTGGACAACCTGATCGCCAGTTCGCCGGCGGTAATTTACGTCCAGCACTACGTTGAAGGCGCCTTGCTGCCGGCGTTTTTCAGCGCCAGCCTGCAAACGTTGCTGGGCTGGAGCCTGGAGGACTGTGACGCCAGTGCGCTGGCAGAGCGGATTCACCCGGATGACCGGGCCCTGTATTTCGAACGTACCCGGCAACTGCTGCGTGAAGGCTCGGTGCGCGCCCGCTATCGCCTGCGCGACAGTCGCGGCGATTATCACTGGCTGCTCGACGAAGCCCAGCTGTTGCGCAATGACCTCGGCCTGCCAGTAGAGGCCGTCGGATTGTGGCTGGACGTCACCGAAGCGACGCTGGCCGCCGAGCAGGTCAGACAGAGTGAGGAACGCTACCGGATTCTGGTCGAGGACTCGCCGGCGATGATCTGCCGCTATCGTCCGGACCTGATCCTGACGTTCGGCAACCGCCCGCTGGCGACCTATCTGGAATGCGCCCCCGAAGCCCTGGCCGGGGTCGATCTGGGCAGCTGGATGTCCGACGCTCAGCGTGCGGCCTTCGTTGAACGCCTGACGCAGTTGACCCCGCAATCCCCCGTCAGCACCGCCGAAATCAACCTGCAATTGCCGGGGCGTGAACATGCGTGGTGGGTGTGGTCGGATCGCGGGGTGTTCGATGAGCACGGAACGCTGATCGAAGTACAAGCCGTTGGCCGCGACAACACCGAAGTGCGCCGCTCCCAACAGCAACTCACACAAAGCGCAAAAATGGCCACCCTCGGCGAAATGGCCACGGGCCTCGCCCACGAAATCAATCAGCCGCTGAACGTCATGCGCATGGCCATCGTCAACGTGCAGAAGCGCCTGAGCAACGGCGATGTGCAGATTGATTACCTGACCGACAAACTCAATCGCATCGACGCGCAGGTGCAGCGCGCCGCCAAAGTGGTGGATCACATGCGGGTGTTCGGTCGCCGTTCCGAGATCGAGCAGCAACTGTTCAACCCGGCCAGCGCCATCGAAGGCACGCTGTCGTTGCTGGCCGAGGGCATGCGTGGCAAAGGCGTGGATTTGCGCATCAGTGAAACTGCATTCGAGGTTCAGGTGCGCGGGTACGTCGATCAGCTTGAACAGGTGTTGATCAACCTGATGGTCAACGCCCGGGATGCGCTGCTGGGCAAACGCGAGTCCGACTCTGGGTTCAAGCCGTGGATATCGGTCTATGCCGAGCGCGACGAGCAGAAGGTGCGGCTGTGGGTCGAGGACAACGGCGGCGGTATCGACCCGCGCCTGCTGGAGCGGATTTTCGAACCGTTCTTCACCACCAAACCGATTGGCGTCGGCACCGGTCTGGGACTGTCAGTGAGTTACGGGATCATCGAGAACATGGGCGGGCACTTGAGCGTGCGCAATTCCTCGGACGGCGCAAGATTCTGCATCGAACTGCCGATCGCCCCCGACGACTAGATCACCAGATAAGCCTTGCCGGTCTGGCCGCAAGTCATGTTGGCGCCGACGTCGACGTCCATCAGGTTGATCCCCAGCCCCTTGAGCAAATTGTTGAGCAGCGGATCCAGCAGCGGGCTCACCACGCTGGTAATCACCGGTTGCAGGGTCGTCGTGACATCGCTGATCAGGCTGGCGACGCCGGTGACGATCGCCCCCAGCGGATTGCTGCCCAAGGGTTTGTAAACGATCAGATTGATCCCGGCGAGAGTGCTTGCCAGGCTGTTGACGATGTTGTTCGAGGGCACGGCGGCAATCACGCTCGGCGGCAGTTTCAGGTTGGGCGGTGTGGCAAATGGTGTGATGCTGGAAAACACCAGATCCTGGGTGTTCTGCGCCACGCTGGTGTTGACCATGATCGCGATGCCGCCGGCGCCGTATGGCACGTGAGTGCTCGGGTCACAGCTGCCGATCCCCAGAATCTTGTGGCAGGTGACCGTGCCTAGGTCCACCAGCGGCAACGGCGTGACGGTGGGTTGGGCGGCAGATGAAAAGGCGTTGCTCGGGTCGATCTTGCCCAGCTTGAGGTCGGCAACCGAGGTGATGGTGCGGGCCGTCAGGCTTTTGGTGCTGGTGTTGCCGGTCGGGCAACTGTAATCGGTGACATAACTGACGGCACCGCCCGCATCCAGGCTGACGTCGACTTGCGGCGATGGCAACAGCTGCGGGTCCAGTTGCTCACAACCGGCACCAAGCAGGCAACCGACCGAATTCAGTGTGGCGACCAGATTGAGGCCCAACAGCGCATTGAGCGTCGGTGTCAGGGTGCCAACCAGTCCAAGTACCGCATTGGCCAAGCCAGTCACCCCGGACAGCACCGGCAGATTCACAGAAAGCATCGTGCGAATCTGCGCGGTGCGCACATAAATCCGGTTCGGCCCGGTGGGGTTGGCCTTGGCCAGCGCCGGATCACCAATGGCGGAAAACTGCGGCGGCTCGATGACCTTGACCCGCACCGTGACATTCGCCAGCCCCAGCACGCTGATCGGCAGGGTCGCGGCCACCGCACTCTTGCTGTTGGCCAGTTGAATCACGCCCTGGACCAGTTGCAGCAACTGCAGATTGGCATCGAGCCCGGCGGCCGTGGTGCCGGTCTGCAATTGCAAAATGTCGCCGAGCTTGACCGGCGCAGCATTGATCGCCGCCACTTGCAGCTGACCCAGCGCGGTAATCACTTCAGCGGTGGCACCGTTGAGCTGCACCGCCGTAATCGCAGCCTGGATCAGTTGGGTCACCGTGGCCTGGGTATTGAGCAGCTGGGTGTAATTGCCGGCGGCCACGTTGAGATTGATTGCCAGTTGATTCAGGTAACTGAGCAGGTTGATGTCGGTGTTGAGCAAACCATTCCAGCCCACGGCCGTCAGGTTGACGTTGCCGCCGAGCAGCCCGGAAAACAGCGGATTGAGGATGTTCGATTGCGCGGTGTTGATGCTGGCCAGATTGCTGCGGATGTTCAATTGAGCGACGGTCGGCTTGGGTTTGGCCGCTACCGCCGAAGCGTAAAGCACGGTGTTGAGACTGACCGGTGTGCCAGTGAACAACGCCTGCACGCCGCCGGCGAAACTGGTGGTGACGGTGCGGTTGGCCGCGACCTTGACCGCCTCGGATTGCGTCGCGTCCACCGTAAACGTGCGCAGGCCGGTAGCGGCTGTCGCCAACTTTCCACAATCGATCACAAGGACGTTGGTGGCATTGGCGACAAACCCGTTGCGCGTCGCGCTTTGCCCCGCATAGCTGGCGGCGGTGAGGCCGGGCAGGCAATTGCCGCCACGGCTGACGGCTTCGAGGGCGGCGGTGTCCACCAGGCGCTGCAGTTTGCGTTGTTCCATGTACAAGCGGCCGCTGTCCACCACCAGCAGCATCAACACCAGCGCCAGGCTGAGCGTGGCGGCCGCCATCAGGCCTATGGCCCCCCGCTGCCGGGCAGGATCGATGAACGGCGGATGATGCGACATGGCGCACTCCTTTGCCGGCGCACGGCCGGGCGCAACCTCCATTGGTGGGTTTGAGTGTAGACGCGCTGCATCGACACTGCTGGCAACGCGCCAGTTTCACTTGCCCATAAAAAACGGGAGCCATGGGCTCCCGTCGTTTTTCAGCAAATTCAGCGCGGTGGATAGTTGGACAGGATCCGCGTCACGGTTTCGCGGATGGCGTTACTGCGATCTGCCGGGTTCGGCGTGCTGCTGAGCATTTGCTCGTCGCTGCCGCGCCACACCAGTTTGCCGTCCTTCCCGTCGAGCAGATCGATCTGGATGGTCGCCACCTTGTAGGTGATGTTGCGGGTTTCGTTGTACATCGGGGCGCCCCAATACCCGTTCCATGGGCCACCCCAACCGCCACCGTAGTTGGTGGTCACCTGTTGCTGACGGTCCTCGACGATCAGGTAGGTCTGTACATTCAGATCACCTCGGGCGCCCGAAGCGGCAGGGCGAAGGCCACGCTGATCCAGTTGATCGGCGACGGCCTGCCGGATGCGTTGTTCGGTCAGGTCGCTCTTGATCCTTGGATCGTCGGGGCGGTATTGCAGGGCGGGGTCTTTCCAGCTCCAGCTGCGATAAGCGGCAAAGTCGCGGCTGGCGTCGAAGTCATGATTGACCTGGTTGGCGGCACAGGCACTGAGCAGTGCGGCCACGGCCAGTAAAGCGAGACGGCGGAACATGGTTTTTCTCCGGTGGAAGACATGAACCTGAGCTTCTCATTGGCGGGAAGCTAACCGGGAGGATACGCCGACATGGCCTTTTCGACAGCCTCCCGAATCGCGTCGGTGCGATCACCTTGCTTGCCCTGGGTACCGGTTTCGGCGCTGGCGCTCCAGACCGGCTGACCACTGCCGGCGTCGAACAGATCGACTCGCACCACCACGACCTGTTCCTGATAGGTCCGCACGATCGGCACCGTGTTGTACATCCCGTAACCCCGGCCGTAACGGTCATAACCGCCATAGCCGCCGTAGTAACCGTAATCGTCCTGCACCTGACGCAGGCGGGTTTCCAGGCTCAGGCGGGCACTGACCAGCAGGTCGGCCGGGCGATTGTCATGCAGCGGGCGCAAACCACGCTGGTCCAGTGCACTGCTCACGGCTTCGGCCACTTGCGCCGAATCCGCCCAGGCCGTGCCCGGCGGCAGCTGACCGTTGAGCCACGCCCAGCTACGATAGCGCCCGTAATCCCGAGGCGGCGCGGGATAGGCGCTGCGGTCGAAGGTAGTCGCCGCTTGCGGTGGCGCCGGTGGCAACGGCCGCGACTGCGCCACGTAAGGGTTGCTGCCCTGGCAGGCGGCCAGCCCCAGACAGATCAGCAATAACCCTGAATGACCTTTCATATCTCGCTCCGATCAGATCGGCCGGCAGATCCAGTGCAAGTAGCGCCCAAGCCCGGCGAAGCTTGGGTGACGACGGTGGGCGAGCTCCATCTCGAGCAAATCAATCAATTCGGCGCGGGCCTGGAATTCCACCGGCATGTAATCGTGAAAAACCCGCACCCCGCTCTGGGTTTCGACCTGCCACAACCCGGCGAGTTGCGTCGCCAGTTCCCGTGGATCGAGTGGCTGTTGCGGGGTCAGGCTCTGCTTTTCACCGGCCATGTCGTTCTTGCGCATTTTCTTGAAATGGCCTTTGAGCAGGTTCCGGTAAATCAGCGCATCGCGGTTGTAGAACGCCAGCGACAGCCAGCCGCCGGGCTTGGTCAACTGATGCAGCACCGGCAGGATCGCGTGGGGTTCCGCCAGCCATTCCAGCACCGCATGGCACAGCACCAGATCGTAGGGTTCGGTGAGCTGGCCGAGCAGTTCCTGCCAGGGCGCCTGAATGAACGTCGCGGTTTGCCCGGCGTCGGCAAAGCGCTGGCGTGCGCCTTCAAGCATCGGTTCGGCTGGCTCGGTGAAGGTCACCTGGTGCCCGCGCTCGGCCAGCCATAGCGACATGTGGCCCAGGCCGCCGCCAATGTCCAGCACCCGCAACGGACGATCCGGCAGGGCTTCGGCGAGGTCGGCCTGCAGCACCGCGAGGCGGATCGCGCCTTTGGCGCCACCGTAGATTTTTTCGGCGAAGCGGGTCGCCAGCTGATCGAAATGACGGTCGCTCATCAGCTGAACCGCCGTTCGCTGTCGGCGAGTTTGCTGCGCACCACTTCATTCATGTCCAGCCCCAATTCGCTGCACAGCAGCAACAGATACAGAACGATGTCGCCGACTTCCTGCCCGGCGTGGGCGAGTTTGTCCGCCGGCAGTTGGCGGGACTGGTCTTCGGTCAGCCACTGGAAGATTTCCACCAGTTCGGACATTTCCACGCTGGCGGCCATGGCCAGGTTTTTCGGGCTGTGAAATTGCCGCCAGTCATTGCGGTCGCGAATGGCGTGCAGGCGTTCGGTCAGTTCAACAAGGTTCATCGGGCTCTCCTGAAGGCGTATAGCTTCGGGGGGATGCGTATCGAAGGCAAGCGCCAGTCGCCCGTTAAAACCCTCTATGCTTGCAGGGAACTCGACCGCCTCCGCTGCGGCCCAAGGCTCAGCTCTTTCATCAGGAAATAGACATGCAGGTAGAAAGCTTTTTCGAATGGCTGGGCCAGGCGCTCGGCTCGATCATCCGCTTCATCGTCGATGGCCTCAGCGGCCTGTTCAATCTGCTGGGCAACGCCGGCGGCAACTTCGTCGACGGGCTGTCGAGGGCGTTGGGCATGGACACGTCGATCATCAGCATCATCGCGCTGATCGTTGGCCTGATGCTGTTGTGGTCGGCGATTCGCGCGTTCATGAATGCCTCGATCATTGCCGGGATCATCTGGTTGCTGCTGGGATTATGGCTGTTGAGCTGGATCATTCACTGACACCTGCCGCTACAATGCCGCTCCCCAAGGAGCCCGCATGTCCAACCTGATCACCGACTGGCGCGACCGCCCGACCCATCGCCGGGTCTGGGCCCTCGCCGCCCCCATGATCCTCTCCAACATTTCCGTGCCGCTGGTGGCGCTGGTCGACAGCACCGTCATCGGGCATCTGCCTCATGCCCATCAATTGGGCGCAGTGGCCGTCGGCGCCAGCCTGTACACCTTTCTGGCCTGGGCCATGGGTTTTCTGCGCATGGGCACCACCGGTTTCGCCGCGCAGGCCGCCGGGCGCAGCGACGGCGCGGCCTTGCGGCAGATTCTGCTTCAGGGCCTGTTGCTGGCGATGGGGTTGGCGCTGTTGCTCGGAACCCTGGGCGTACCGCTGAGCGGAGTCGCGCTGCACTTCATGCAACCGTCGGCGGAACTGGATCAACTGACCCGCGACTTCTTCCACACCCGGCTGTTCGGGTTGCCGGCGGCGCTGGCCAGTTATGCGCTGGTCGGCTGGTTCCTCGGCACGCAGAACGCCCGGGCACCGCTGGCGATTCTGCTGAGCACCAACCTGATCAACATCGTGCTCAACCTGTGGTTCGTGATGGGTCTGGACTGGGGCGTGGTCGGTTCGGCCCGAGCCTCGGTGATCGCCGAATGGAGCGGCGCCCTGCTCGGCCTGTGGATGACTCGCAAGGCACTGCGCGCCTATCCCGGACACATCGCCTGGGCCGCCCTGAAAATCTGGCAGAGCTGGCGCCCGCTGCTGGCGGTCAACCGCGACATTTTCATCCGCAGCCTGGCGCTGCAATCGGTGTTTTTCCTGATCACCGTACAGGGCGCGCGACTGGGCGATGCCACGGTCGCGGCCAACGCGCTGCTGCTCAACGGCCTGCTGCTGACCGCCCACGCGCTGGACGGTCTGGCTCACGCCGTCGAAGCCCTGTGCGGCCACGCCATCGGCGCCCGCGATCGTCTGGCCCTGCGCCGGTCGCTGGTGGTTGCAGGTGGCTGGTCGTTGCTGGCGAGCCTGGGCTTCGCGGCACTGTTTCTGTTGGCCGGCCACTTGTTCATCGAAATGCAGACCGACATCCAGAGCGTGCGCGAGACCGCGTTCATCTACCTGCCCTACCTCGCCGTCCTGCCGTTGATCGCGGTCTGGAGCTACTTGCTCGACGGCCTGTTCATCGGTGCCACCCGCGCCCGGGAAATGCGCAACGGCATGCTGGCGACCGTGATCCTGTTGCTGCCTGTCGCCTGGGCGCTGCAAGGTCTGGGCAATCACGGCCTGTGGATTTCATTCCTGTTGTTCATGGTGCTGCGCAGCCTGACGCTCGGGGGCCTGGCGTGGTGGCTGCGGCGCACCGATGGCTGGTTCAACGGTGCCGCTCACTGAAGCGGCGCCTCACGACGGGTCGTCGAGCCAGCGCCGACGCAACAGCTCAAGCCGTTCCCGTGGGGTCAATCCATGTGGCAGCGGTGTCAGCTCGGCATGCGGATGCTGCAAACGCAGCCACAACCAGTCGTCCAGCAACGCCTGCTCGCTGAACCCCAGTTCCAGGCCTTGCTCCTGAAAGGATGAGATCAGCCGATAGTCGTTTCCCATCGCCTGACTCCAGCGCCAGACCTGCTGATCCAGCAGACAACGGTGCAGACGTTCGCGCTGTCGGCGGGTCAGGCTTTGTTCGATCCGCAGCGGCTCCACGGCCAGTCCCGGATTGCGCAGTTGCTGCCAGCCCTGGCTGCCGCCGGCCAGATCGGCCCAGGTCCCGCCGAACCAGCGCAGCCATCCGATCGGTCCGAGCCAGCAGCTCAATTGTCGGGCGTCGCAGGCATCGAAAAAGTAGCTGGCGGTCTGCCGATTGTAGAAATTGAGCAGTGCCCGATGGTTCAGGCCGACAGACACGGTCAGCATCCGCTGCAAGTGTTCGCGCAATGACGGCTCCGAGGCCTCGCTGCCCAGCAGCAGACCTTGCCAGGTCAACGGATCGGTGTGGCAGAGCGCCGACAGCGCCGGGCTGTCGCGCAAATCGATCAACCACGGGCCCTGTTCACTGACAGGCTGAAACTCCGTACCGTCAAACAGCTTCAGGCTGTGCACACCGGCAAATCCATGGCGTAACGTCTGCACGGCCTGCGGCGCCTGTGCGATGTCCAGCAATAACCACTGAGCGTGCCGTCCGGGAGTCGCGAGGCTCATCTTCCGTTGCTCGATTTGAGCCCGGCGACCAATCGACAGCTGCACAGTGACGCCGCGCAATGGTGATAACTGCCGCCTCCGGGTATCAGGCACAACAGCAATAATGGCTCGGCCGCTTTCAACCATTGAGGCAGGCCCACGCTCGCCATACGCGAGGGCAGCGGTGACGGTGCATCATCCTCGATGACTTCGGTCAGTGCCGGGACCTGCAGGACGCCGCTGATCACGGGCTGCTCAGGGTCACCTTCCAGAAAACTCACCACCACCTCTACCCCGTCCTTCAATGACGCCATCTGCATTTCGGCCAACGCCGGCGCCACCGGCAGCCAGCAGTGGCTGGGGCGGGCCCCTTCCCCCTGATAGAGCCAGTCGAACTGAACGGCCACCGGCCGCACGGGATCCGGTTGCGCCTCCTCGACCGACACCACCCATGCACGTTGCGGGCTACACATGCGCGCCCCCCGGTCTGCAATAGATGACCGGGGCAGCGATAACTGGTCAGTGGCAAAAATCCGGTTGCTGTAGGGCGGCTCGAGGGACTGATCGGCCCGATGTTCGATTCGGCTCACCAGCCAGTGCGTATTCGAGTCTTCCAGGGGCTGGCCGGAAATCGTCAGCCAGTGCCCACTGCGCAGGGTCGGCGAAGCGGAATGCCCCTGCGCCGAACGCGCCCGCCGCGAGCCTTCTGTGTGCAGGCGCGCGTGCTCGCTCACTTGCCAGCGGCTCAATGTCGGAATCGGCTCCCCTTCCTCGCCCTCGAATTGCAGGCTCCCGGCGCGGGGCAGCCGGGCCGGATCGTCGCCGAACACCAGGCAATGTCCCCGGCTCCCGTGTTCGAAGTGGTAGTGAATGCGTGCCTGGCCGCACAACCGCTGCAACAGTTGCAGATCCGACTCGCCATACTGGGTGCAGAATGTCAGGGGCGGATACGCGCCTTGCAGATCGAATCGGCGTCGGGCGCCACTGATTCCGTGCTCCCTGAGCACCTGATCAAGAATCTGCGGTATCGAGAGATCAGTGAAGATGCGCTGGCTGTTACGCAGGCCCAGGCAGCTAAGCCGCGGCCCGAGCCGCGCCTGAAACAACCGCGCACCGCGCCGCTGTTCATGCTGGACAAGGCTGTGCAACTGGCCGTGAATACCATTGCCGCAAGGCCCGAAGCACAAGCGCGCGGAACGATACATCAGGCCTGCAAGGTCAAGGTGAGGGTCATCGACCAGCACATCGATTTCGAATGAAAAAGGCTCGCTGATGGCTTCGCAACCCGTGAATGCGAGGACTTCGAGTGAGTCGGACAGGCCCGCTACATCGAGACGAAACGACGGCTCGTCGGCTGGATCGAACATGGGGGGATTCTCTACAGGGGGGCGGGCGGGGATTCTCGCCGAGACCCATGGCCGAGTAGAGGGCCGAACTACAAATTCGGAAATGACCTACGCGAAAAGCAGACGACGTCACTTTGCCAGCCTGGAAGCAAGCCGTTTCGCAAAGAGAAAAAGAAGCGTCTCACCCGGTTGTCTGAAACGTCCGCACTGAGCGGAAAAATTTCAGACAACCAGATGAAAGCGGAACCTGACCTCAGGAAGACAGGTAAGAGGAGCGGGTCAGACCCAGGCGCAATGCATCGAGGAACTGAGTGCGCTCGTTGGCGCTGATGCGGGCACTGGCGCACTTGTCGCGGTAGTGGGTCATCAGCTCTTCCGGCGACAGGTGCACGTAGCGCAGCATGTCTTCGATGGTGTCGTGGGTTTCAATGCCGGCGTGGTACACGCTGCCGTCGGCGTTCTGGTAGATGTTCACCGAGTCGGTGTCACCGAACAGGTTGTGCATGTCGCCGAGGATCTCCTGATAGGCGCCGACCAGGAACACGCCCAACAGGTAGTCTTCACCTTCGTTCAGCGCGTGCACCGGCAGGCTGGTCTCGATGCTCTGCTCGTCGACGTACTGGTTGATCTTGCCGTCGGAGTCGCAGGTGAGGTCTTGCAGAACGGCACGACGCAGCGGCTCTTCGTCGAGACGGTGCAGCGGGATGATCGGCAGGACCTGATCGATCGCCCAGGTATCCGGCAGGCTCTGGAACACCGAGAAGTTGCAGATGTACTTGTCGGCCAGCTTGTCGTTGAGTTCGTCCAGCACCTGGCGGTGCGAACGCTGACGCGCCTTCAGCGAGTTGTGCAGACGCCGGCACACGGCGAAGTAGCACTGCTCGGCCAAGGCCTTTTCAGCCAGGGTCAGCTTGCCGTCGGCGTATTGGGCAGCCACGTCGCTCATGTAGTGGGTGGCGCGCCAGTAGGTTTCGGTGACCATTTCGATGTCGGTCGGGCCGAGCAGGTCCACCAGCCACTGCACGGTTTCCGGCAGCGCTTCCTTGTTCTCGATCTGCGGCACGTCGTCGTTGTGTTTCTCGACGTCGGTCACCTGCACCACCAGCATGGCGTGGTGCGCGGTCAGCGAACGACCGCTTTCGGAGAAGATGTGCGGATGCGGCAGGCTCTGCGCATCGCAGAATTCCTTGAGCATGCCGACCACGACACCGGCGTAGTCATCCATGTCGTAGTTGATCGAGCTGGCGTTGCGCGAGTGTGTACCGTCGTAGTCGACACCCAGGCCACCGCCGACATCGATGTGATCGACCGGCAGACCGAGGTTGCGCAGCTCGCCGTAGTAACGGATCGCTTCCTTGAAGCCGTGCTGGTAGTCGGCCAGGTTGGCAATCTGCGAACCCATGTGGAAGTGCAGCAGACGGATGCCCTGATCCAGCCCGGCCGCGCGGAAACGCTCGACCACCGACAGCAGTTGCGCCGCCGACAGGCCGAACTTGGATTTCTCGCCACCGGTGTCCGCCCACTTCGACGACGCCAGCGACGACAGACGCACGCGCAGGCCGACCTGCGGCTTGACCTTGAGCGAGGCGGCTTCTTCGATCACCAGACCGACTTCGGATTCTTTCTCGATCACGATGAACACGTTGTGGCCAAGCTTCTGGCCCATCAGCGCCAGACGGATGAACTCGCGGTCCTTGTAACCGTTGCAGACGATGGTGCCGCCCTTCGGCGCCAGTGCCAGCACCGCCAGCAGCTCGGGCTTGGAACCGGCTTCCAGACCGATGGAGACGTTCTGGGTGGCGATGATGTTTTCGATCACCGCTTCCTGCTGGTTGACCTTGATCGGGTACAGCGCGGTGTATTTGCTCTGGTATTCCAGACGCTCGATGTTCGCATCGAACGCACCGGTCAGCTGACGGACGCGGTCTTGCAGGATGTCGGGGAAACGCACCAGCAGCGGCAGGGACAAGCCACTCTTGCGCAACTGGTCGACTTGTTCGAACAGATCGATAGGCGAGCTGTTCGGGCCGTTCGGACGAACCTCGACGCGACCGGCGTCATTGATCGCGAAATACCCGGCCCCCCAATGGCGAATCCCGTAAACACTGCGGCTGTCCGCAACTGTCCATTGGCTGCCATCGTCTTTGCGTGTGCGTCGTACGGACATCGAAGTCCCCTATAAAGAAGTCATAGTGCGTCGCCTGATCTCAGGCCGGCGCAGTCTAAAGAATGAAAATGACGGTTCGTCAGCGGGGCGGTAGACCGCGCTGACAGCGTTGAGTTTAGAAACCGGTCATGAACAGGCTCTGTGAAAACCATGGAAACGACGTCAGGCCCAGGCGCTCTGGAGCTGAATCAAGCCGCCGGTGGGTTTCACAGAGGCTGCTAGCCGCCGGACTTCTTCGCCTTGAAACCGTGCTTGACCAACTCGGCCAGAAGCAGCTCGACATGGTCGCCCTGAATCTCGATGACCCCGTCTTTCAACGCACCGCCGGTGCCGCAACGTTTCTTCAACGTTGTCGCCAACTCTTTGAGTGCGTCTTCGGCCAGAGGCACGCCGGTGATGGTGGTCACCGTCTTGCCGCCACGGCCCTTGCTCTCGCGGCGCACGCGGGCAATGCCGTCGCCGGCCGGGATCACGGTTTGCTTGCAGATACAGGCGTCCACCGGCTTGCTGCATTCCGGGCAATGACGACCTGCGTCGGTGGAAAATACCAGGCCGCCCAGGGCGGCGAAGGATGCGGCTTTTTTGGCCACCGGCAATCCTCTCGGGAGGACAAAGACTGATCGCAGCCTTGGGCAAGGCTATCGACCGCGAAGCCCCACTCAGGCAGGGGCAGCGCTACTGTGCCATGAGCTCCTGAAAGCGGGTCGGCACAGCTTGAAAAGGTCGCGCAGTGTAACGGCAAAAACGCCGATTGCTAAGTGCCAATCGGCGCCAATTTATGTGTTCTTTGCGACGTCGCTCTGTTGCGCCTTCAGATAGCGTTTCAATGCGGCCAGAGAGTCCGGGCAATAAGGCTTTTGCTGGATTTCCAGCATGACCTGTTCGACCGGAATGAAGCGCGCTTCGAGCACTTCTTCGGGCTGCAGGATCAACGGCCCGTCCCACACCGCCGAAAACGCCGAACACCACAGACGATTACCGGTGTCTTCGAAGTAGAAATGGTCGTGGGCCGTCAGCTCGACGCCACTCACGCCCAATTCTTCTTCCAGCTCACGGGCTGCCGACTCGGCGTAGGTCTCGTCCGCCTGCACCATGCCGCCTGCCGCCACATCCCAGTAACCGGGATAGATGGCTTTGCTCAACGTGCGCCGATGCACGCAGAGTTCACCGGCGGAGTTGAACAACATGATGTAGGTGCCACGACCGATCAGCCCGCGCTCGCGCAGGTCGGAACGCACCAGGGCGCCGAGCAGGTTGTCCTGCTCGTCGACCCAGGCGATCTGTTCGGCATCCGAGGCGGCGCGGTGGGCCGCCTCTCTGGCGTGCTCATCCATGACTCAGCCCTGATTGAGCAGTTGACGCAAATCGATCACGGCGGCGTTGGCCCGGGAAATATAGTTGGCCATGACCAGCGAGTGGTTGGCCAGCACACCGAAACCGCTGCCGTTGAGGATCATCGGGCTCCAGACCGGCTCCTGAGACGCCTCCAGCTCGCGAATGATCTGACGCACGCTGACAGTCGCATTCTTCTTCGCCAGCACGTCGGCGAAATCGACCTCGATCGCGCGCAGCAAGTGCGACAGTGCCCAGGCCTGACCACGTGCTTCGTAGAACACGTTGTCGATCTGCATCCACGGAGTCTCGACGACTTCCTCGTCGACCTGCGGCACTTCCCCCACCGCCGGAACTTCGGTTTTCAGCGCGGTGTTGAGCTTGACCCGGCCAACACTGGCCGACAGCCGTTGCGACAGCGAACCGAGACGGGTGCCGACATCGCCCAGCCAGTTGTTCAGGTTGTCGGCGCGGGCATAGAACAGCGCGTTTTTCTGGGTGGGGTCGGACAGGCGCGCCTGATAACGGCTCAGGGAATTGATGCCTTCCTGATATTCCGACTCGCTGGACGGCAGGATCCAGCTCTTGTTATCGAAGTTGAAGCGCGGCTCGGCCTTGGCCAGATCGGCGTCTTCAGCCGATTGCGATTGCGAGCGGGCGAAGTCCTTGCGCAGGGCGCGGGTCAGGTCGCGGACCTGCACCAGCACGCCGTATTCCCAGCTCGGCATGTTGTCCATCCACAGGCCCGGCGGGAAACGGTCGTTGGAAATATAGCCACCCGGCTTGTCGAGCAAAGTGCCGGCAACGGTTTTCAGGGTTTCTACGGTGGTGTAACCGACCACCATCTGCTTGCCTTCCTTCTCGGCGGCAACCTGGGCGTTCTGCGCCACGGGAAACAGCGCCGGTTCCTGGCTCCAGTACCAGCCCAGGCCAATGGTCACCAACAGATAAATGGCAACCAGCGTAGCCAGCGCCCGGCTGAACAACAGCCCGCCGACATAGCTGCGGGCGGCCGACTTGGGCTCGGCGGCACGTTCAGGCGCGCTGCCCGCGCGGTTCTTCCAGTCCAGCATGGCGATATCCTTTCAATCTTGGGTTCAACGGTTCGACCACAACCATACAACAACGTGCCTCGCCCCGGCACCCGCGATCAGGGTCGCGGAAAAAAACAGGCGGGGTTCGTCAGTGAACGAAAGGATAGTCGCAGGCACAAATGCGCGGCGTTCCGGTGACACAGGGTCATGTTCAGGCAAATGTCTCGTAGGGGTTTCCCTGACCCTGCCAGCGCAAAACCCTTGTGAAGCTGACCTTGGAAAAATCAGAAAGCCCTGACAAACGATGACCATCCAGCGCAGGGGAAGCGTCCTCAAAAGCCCTGGGAAATATCCTTTAAGGCCCGGATTACGGGCCCTTGGTCGACGAGCAAGTCGCGGACAAAACCAACCAGTCAGAAACTGAATGATGCCGCACCGCAGATTATTGACGTACGACACTCATGTAAGGGAAAAGAGGTGCTAGCATAGAGCCACCAGTCGATCTCAGCATGCAGCCTAACTAGTAGTCAGGATATGACCGAGCCAGAAGACCCCAGCCGTGAGCGCCTCAAGCACCACTTTGCCCAGCGGGTAATTCATCAGGCACGTCAGATTCTTGAGATATGGCAGCGCCTGCAACGCAGTGAGTGGTCCACTGCCGATCTCGCCGAACTGAGCGAGGCCAATCTGCGCCTGCTGCGTTTTGCCGAGCGTTTCGAACAGCCCGAACACACGCAACTGGCCCGCCACATCAGCCAGTCGCTGGAAGCGGTGGACGCCAATCGCGGCCGCCTGAGCAGCGGCCTGATCACCGATCTCAACCGCTTGATGCAGCGCTTGTCGCGCACCGGTCTGCGCCATGGCGATCAGCTTGACCAGACCTTCCTGCCGCCCCTGCGCAAACCGATCTACGTGATGCTGCAGGATCATGACCGCGCCGAACGTCTGGCCAAGCAGCTGGAGTTTTTCGGTCTGAGCGCTCAGGCGCTGGACAGTGTGGCGGCGTTTCGCTCGTCGATGGTCGAGCGCCTGCCCGCCGCGATTGTTATGGACGTGGACTTCAGCGGCGCCGGCGTCGGCCTGAAACTCGCCGCCGAAGCTCAGCAAGGTCTGGAAGAACCGCTGCCGCTGCTGTTTTTCAGCCTGCACGAAACCGACACCCCGACCCGCCTCGCAGCGGTTCGCGCTGGCGGCCAGGAATTTCTCACCGGCACCCTCGAAGCCTCAAGCCTGCTGGAGAAGATCGAGGTCCTGACCTGCGTCGCCCAGTACGAACCCTATAAAGTGCTGATCATCGACGACTCCCGCGCCCAGGCCTTGCACACCGAACGCCTGCTCAACAGTGCCGGGATCGTCACTCGCACCCTGATCGAACCGATCCAGGCGATGGCCGAGCTGGCGGATTTCCAGCCGGACCTGATCATCCTCGATATGTACATGCCGGCCTGCACCGGTACCGAGCTGGCGAAAGTCATCCGCCACAACGACCGCTATGTCAGCGTGCCGATCATTTATCTGTCGGCCGAGGACGATCTGGACAAACAGCTCGACGCCATGAGCGAGGGCGGCGACGACTTCCTGACCAAGCCGATCAAGCCGCGCCACCTGATCACCACCGTGCGCAACCGCGCCGCCCGCGCACGCAACCTGAAAGCACGGATGGTCCGCGACAGCCTCACCGGCCTGTACAACCACACGCACATTCTGCAATTGCTCGAAGACTGCTCGTTCCGCGCTCGCCGCGAGAACAAGCCGCTGAGCTTTGCGATGCTCGACATCGACCACTTCAAACGGGTCAACGACAGCCACGGCCATCCCATGGGCGACCGGGTGATCAAGAGCCTGGCGCTGTTCCTCAAGCAGCGGCTGCGCAAGACCGATTTCATCGGCCGTTACGGCGGCGAAGAATTCGCCATCGTCATGCCCGACACCGATATAGAAGCGGCGCACAAAGTGCTCGACGAAATCCGTCAGCGCTTTGCCGAAATTCACTATCCGGCCCAGCCGCAGGATCTGTGGTGCACCTTCAGCGCTGGCGTGGTGGAAATGCACGACGACTCCGACAGCCTGATGATGGCCAGCCAGGCCGACGAGGCGCTGTACCGCGCCAAGGGCGAAGGACGCAATCGGGTGCAGATCGCGCGCGACTCAAAGCAAAGTGCCACTTTTTCATCGGAATCGACCCAATCGGTCATAACCCTGTAATAGAACCGCAATAAATTCAGGCGCTTACCGTTCTGCCGTTGGTAGCCGTCATGCGCCTGAAGTTGCTCACCAATCTCAATACTCTGTTGCTGGTCGCCGTCTGCGTGGCCCTCGGCGCCACGCTGTGGTGGTCGCAGAAAGCCCTGGAGCGCCCATATCTGTTGATGGAGCGTTATCTGGGACTGTCGCAGCAATTTCAGAATGACGTGGCACGCAACGTCGAGGACTACCTTGCCAGCGGCGACGCCCTTCGCCTGAGCAGCGCCAGCCAGGCCATCGAACAGTTGCAGAAAGAACTTGGCGAGCTGCCGCCGGCGCTGGCCGACACCTTGCGCCCGAGCCTCACCGGTCTCGATGAATTCAGCAAGACCGACCTGCTGGCCGCCGGCAAACTGGCCGGCGATCCGCAGGCTCTGCTGTTGCAGGCCGAACGCGAATTGAGCGCCAGCCTCGATCAGCTCAGCACCTACGCCGGCGGCAACGCGACCTATCTCACGCCCCTGCTGGTTGCCTCTCAACATCTGGGCAAACTGTCGCTGGCCCGGGACAAGCTGGTCAGCAGCGGACGCAGTGAACTGGCCGCCGATGTCGAACGCGAAGTCAGCAATATCCGCACCCAGGCCCAGACAATCGACGCCCTGCCCTTGCTCGGCGTGGTCGCCAGCAGTGAGTCCGGCAGCGACGACTTTGCCGCGATGATGGGCATCGAAAGCACGGAAAAAGCCGCTGCCGAAGATGCCGGCGTCGGCCTCAAACGCGAACTCAACAGTTTGCTCGGCCGTTATCCGGCGGAGCTGGCGCGCACCCGCGATCAGATCCAGAAACGCACCGACCTGAGCACCGCGACCTACCAGAAAATCGCCGCCGTGCAGCAAGCCATCGCCGGTCTTGAACCGGTGGTGCGCGCCCAGCATGGGCAGATTCAGGGTGAAGTGCGCCTGATGCAAGGCGTGATGATTGGCCTGATTCTGCTGATCGCGCTGCTGATCGACACCCTGCAACGACGCCTGGCCCGCACCCTGACCAACCTCGCCCCGGCGCTGTCGACCTGGGCCGAAGGCGACTTCAGCCGCGACATTCATCTGGGCAAGACCAACCGCGAACTGCACGACATTGAAGCCTCGCTCAATCGCCTGCGTGCCTATCTGGTGGACCTGGTCGGGACCATTCGCGGCAATGCCGAGCAGGTGGCGGGCAGCAGTCGCACCCTCGCCGAGCTGAGTAATGACTTGCACAGCGGTGCCGAACATCAGGCCGGCGATACCGCGCTGATCCGTGATTCCCTCGGCGAACTGGAAGCGACCATCCAGCAAGTGGCCGGCGATGCACGCCAGGCTGCCGACGCCAGTCGCCATGCCGGGCTGGCCGTCGAACACGGGCAACAAGTGATCGGCCTGAGCCTCACCGGCCTGCACGCGCTGGTCGGCGAGGTGCAGGGCAATGCGCAGATGATCGAACACCTGGCCGAAGAGTCGGCCACCATCGGCGGCGTACTGACGGTGATCCGCTCGATTGCCGACCAGACCAACCTGCTGGCGCTCAACGCGGCAATCGAAGCCGCCCGCGCCGGGGAAATGGGTCGCGGATTTGCCGTAGTGGCCGAGGAAGTTCGCTCGCTGGCACAACGCACCGCCGGCGCCACGGCAGAAATCCAGACCCTGATCGCCGGCCTGCAAACCGCCGCAAGGCAATCGGTCGAGGGCATGCGCGCGCAGGTCGAACACGCCGAGGCCACGGCCAATCAGGCGCAATCGGCGGACGGAGCGCTGGACAAAATTGTCGGCGCAATCCAGACCATTTCCGACACCGCGATCCGCATCGCCGACATCACCGCACAACAGAGCGGCGCGGTCAGCGAGATTCGCGATCACAGCGAGCGGATTCACCAGTTGGGCGGGGACAATCTGCTGCGCATCGGCCAGGGCCGCGAGCAAGGCGAGAACCTGCTTTTGCTGGGCGGCCAGTTGCACACCGCCGTGCAAGCGTTCCGCGTGTGACATACAGCGCAGGGCCAAGTCCGCTATCATTCCCGCACCTTTGATTCGCGAGATTGTCATGCGCCGTCTGCTCTGCCTGCTGTTTTTCGTCTTCGCCCTGCCGGCCGGCGCCGCCGGTCTGTTTGACAGCAAACCCAGCGCCACACTGGGCTCGGTCAACAACAGTGCCGACTTCCTGCCGGTGCGCGAAGCCTTTCAACTGAGCCTGGTCGAGAGCACCCCGCAATCGGTCAAACTGCGCTTCGTCGCCAGCGAAGGCTATTACCTCTACCGCCATCGCTTCCAGTTTCGAGCCGAACCTGCCGAGGTGAAACTCGGTGCCGCACAGTTACCCCAGGGCGAACAGAAACACGACGAGTATTTCGGCGACGTCGAGGTCTACCACGGCATTCTCGACGTGGAACTGCCGCGCAATGACGCCCGGGCGTTCACACTGGCCGTCACCTATCAGGGCTGTGCCGACAAGGGTCTATGCTATCCGCCGGAAACCGAACGCCTGAGCATCGAAGGCAACGCAGTGGCAAGTGGCGCGTCCACTCCGGTGACGGGTTGGGACTGGCGTGACCTGGCGCTGTTTTTCCTCGCGGGTCTGGGGCTGACCTTCACGCCTTGTGTATTGCCGATGCTGCCGATCCTGTCCGGCGTGGTGCTGCGAGGGCAGGTCGGCGGTTTGCGTGGTTTCAATCTTTCCCTCGCTTATGTGCTGCCGATGGCCGCCTGTTTTGCGCTGCTCGGGGCCTTGATGGGGCTGTTCGGCGCGCAACTGAATTTGCAGGCACGGCTGCAATCGGCGTGGGTGCTGGTGCCGTTCGCGATGTTCTTTGCGGTGTTCGCGCTGGCGATGTTCGGCGTGTTCGAGCTGAAACTGCCGCACTTCATCAGCAGCCGCCTCGACCGGATCGCCGGGCGCACCGAAGGCGGCTCGCTGTGGGGCGCGGCGGTGCTGGGTGTGGTGTCGAGTTTGCTGGTATCGCCGTGTGTTTCCGCCCCGCTGGCCGGCGCGCTGCTTTATATAAGCGCCAGTGGCGACGCGCTGGGCGGCGGCCTGAAGCTGTTCATGCTCGGCCTGGGGATGGGCGCGCCGTTGTTGCTGGTGGCCACTGGCGGCGCGGCGTGGCTGCCGAAAAGCGGGCCGTGGATGATGTACGTGAAAAACGGCATCGGCGTGTTGCTGCTCGGGTTGGCCATCGGTTTGCTCAGCCGGGTATTGCCGGGCCAGATCACGCTGCTGCTGATCGGCTTGCTGGCCGGTGGCGTCGGCCTGTTCCTCGGCGCTCTGGAATTCGTCTACAAACCACCGCGCAAACGCCTCGGCCAGTTGCTCGGCATGTTCCTGCTGTTTTATGCGCTGGCCTGCTGGTACGGCGCGTTCAGCGGGCAGACCGACCCGTTGAATCCGATAGCCCCGGCGCGCCTTGCCGACAGCGGATTGTCGGCGCAGGACGGCGGTTCGTGGCAGACCGTCAGCACCCCGGCAGAACTGGACCGGGTGCTGCTCGAAGCGAAAACCGCCGGCACCCCGCTGCTGCTCGACTGGTACGCCGACTGGTGCATCAGCTGCAAAGTCATCGAACACGAAGTACTCAATGACGCCACGGTCGTGAATCGGCTCAAGGGCTATCGGCTGATTCGCTTCGACATCACCGCGAGCAATGCCGAACAGCGCACCCTGCTCGACCGCTACAGCCTGTTCGGCCCACCGGCGCTGATGTTCTTCGGCAAGGACGGGGTGGAACGTCGCGATGTGCGGGTGATCGGCGAGATCAACGCCAGCGACTTCGCCGAACGTGTTGCCAAAGCGAATGACCGGATTTAATCACTCAGTCACATATTTTGCGCAAACATCGGTCATCGTGCTGGCTATTGCAGAGAACTGGACAGTCACAAAGGCTTTGCGGCATAGTCGCCGGGTTCTGACGAAGGCTCACCCATAACAAGGAACACGCAGATGGCAACGCTACTGGTGCTGCACGGCCCCAACCTGAACCTGCTCGGCACCCGGGAACCGGGGACCTACGGGTCGACCACCCTGGCGCAGATCAATCAGGACCTGGAACGCCGCGCCCGTGAAGCCGGCCATCATCTGCTGTATCTGCAAAGCAACGCCGAGTACGAATTGATCGACCGCATCCATGCCGCACGTGGCGAGGGTGTGGACTTCATTCTGATCAACCCGGCAGCATTTACACACACAAGTGTCGCATTACGTGACGCGCTGCTGGGAGTGAGCATCCCATTCATCGAAGTGCATTTGTCCAACGTGCACAAACGCGAACCTTTCCGCCATCACTCCTACTTCTCCGATGTAGCAGTAGGAGTGATCTGCGGCCTTGGCGCCAGCGGTTATCGACTGGCCCTGGAGGCTGCACTAGAGCAGCTTGAACAACAAGCTATACGCCCCTGACCGACCCTTGGGAGTTGATGATTCATGGATATCCGTAAAGTTAAGAAACTGATCGAATTGCTGGAAGAGTCCGGCATCGACGAGCTCGAGATCAAGGAAGGCGAAGAGTCCGTACGCATCAGCCGTCACAGCAAGACCCCGGCGCAGCAGTACTACGCACCGGCTCCGATGCAGGCTCCGGCCGCTGCACCTGCCGCCGCTGCCGCTCCGGTTGCTGCTGCAGCCGCTGCTCCAGCTGCCGCTGCTGCTCCAGCGCTGAACGGCACCGTTGCCCGTTCGCCGATGGTCGGCACTTTCTATCGCAAATCTTCGCCAACCTCGCCAGCCTTCGTTGAAGTCGGCCAGACCGTGAAGAAAGGCGACACCCTGTGCATCGTCGAAGCCATGAAGATGATGAACCACATCGAAGCTGAAACCAGCGGTGTGATCGAGTCCATCCTCGTCGAAGACGGCCAGCCGGTTGAGTACGACCAACCGCTGTTCACCATCGTTTGAACTGCGGAGAGCCTTTGATGACTGCGAAGTTGGAAAAAGTTCTGATCGCTAACCGCGGTGAGATCGCCCTGCGGATTCTGCGTGCCTGCAAAGAGATGGGCATCAAGACCGTCGCCGTTTACTCCAAGGCCGACAAAGAGCTGATGCACCTGGGTCTGGCAGACGAATCCGTCTGCATCGGCCCGGCTTCTGCCGCGCAATCCTACCTGCACATCCCGGCAATCATTGCGGCCGCTGAAGTGACCGGCGCTACCGCCATTCACCCAGGCTACGGTTTCCTCGCGGAAAACGCTGATTTCGCCGAGCAGGTCGAGAACTCCGGCTTCGCCTTCATCGGCCCGAAAGCCGAAACCATTCGCCTGATGGGCGACAAGGTATCGGCCAAGCACGCGATGATCGAAGCGGGCGTGCCAACCGTTCCAGGTTCCGACGGCCCGCTGCCGGAAGACGAGGAAACGGCGCTGCGCATCGGTCGTGAAGTCGGCTATCCGGTGATCATCAAGGCCGCCGGCGGCGGTGGTGGTCGCGGCATGCGCGTGGTGCACAAGGAAGAAGACCTGATCGCCTCGGCGAAACTGACCCGCTCCGAAGCGGGCGCGGCGTTCGGCAACCCGATGGTCTATCTGGAAAAATTCCTGACCAACCCGCGTCACGTCGAAGTGCAGGTTCTGTCCGACGGCCAGGGCAACGCCATCCATCTGGGCGACCGCGATTGCTCGCTGCAACGCCGTCACCAGAAGGTTCTCGAAGAAGCGCCGGCACCGGGCATCGACGAGAAGGCCCGCCAGGAAGTCTTCGCCCGCTGCGTCCAGGCGTGCATCGACATCGGCTACCGTGGCGCCGGCACCTTCGAGTTCCTGTACGAGAACGGTCGTTTCTACTTCATCGAAATGAACACCCGTGTTCAGGTGGAGCACCCGGTTTCGGAAATGGTCACCGGTGTCGACATCGTCAAGGAAATGCTCAGCATTGCCGCCGGCAACAAGCTGTCGATCCGCCAGGAAGATGTGGTCATCCGCGGCCACGCGCTGGAGTGCCGGATCAACGCCGAAGACCCACGCACCTTCATGCCGAGCCCGGGGACGGTCAAGCATTTCCACGCTCCAGGCGGCAACGGCGTTCGCGTCGATTCGCACCTGTACAGCGGTTATGCCGTTCCGCCGAACTACGACTCGCTGATCGGCAAACTGATCACTTACGGCGCGACCCGCGACGAAGCCATGGCCCGCATGCGCAATGCCCTGGACGAAATCGTGGTCGACGGGATCAAGACCAACATCCCTCTGCACCGTGATCTGACCCGTGACGAAGGTTTCTGCAAAGGGGGCGTGAATATTCACTACCTCGAGCACAAGCTGGCCAAACAGTCGTAAGGCTGAAGCGGCATGAAAAACCCGATCCCTGTGGATCGGGTTTTTTTATACCTGCAACAAAGCCATCAGACCATTACCGTGGAGAACGCGTGCTGCTCGACCATTGTGTCAGACGCCCGCTGGCCAGCATCATCGACCACCACTCCTGCTGCGTTTTCATGTAACGGTCTGCGCTTGAACCGCCTCGTAAAGTTTCGGGCGCGTATCGAGAGGCCGTCCGTGGCATAGGTCGATCTGGCGATAAGCGGGTTGTACAGCCCGCCAATCTGACCAGAGGAATGCTTGAACACTCTCGAGACTCCATTGTTCAGATTCAGCACCACGCCATAGCTGTTGCCCAGGCATGACGAGTATGACCAGTAATCCCAGGTCGGCTGCAGGCCCTGTTCGCGCAACACGCGCCTGACCGGACCGCCGATGTCAGCGCCCGCCGACAGCCAGTCGCCACCCACCAGCGTGGCGCGAATGTTCTGCGGTGTTCCCCCCAGACGCTCCAGCACCTGCGTGACACTTCGCTCGATCAACGGACGAATATTGTGATCAAAATGAATGACCGCCCCCGCTCTTGTCGTCGGGTTATACAGCGAGGCGATGACGCAACTCTGCGCATTCAGGGAAAACAGGTAGTTATCTTGCGATCCGGGATGGAAAGCCGCCACCACGGCCTCGCCCTGCAGCGCGCCGCGGTTCAGCACCGGCTCGACACCTCCAGGAAAAGCATCATTCAAATTGTTCACGCGCCCAAGGTCGCGCACGTTGCCACCTGCGAGTCCGACCCTGGCGCGTACCCACTTGCCGCCCGCAGCAAGACGTATCGGCTGCTGATAGATCGCGTTCGGGCGACGGGCATCGACCAGGCTCAGCCCACCGAAATGCGGATTTTCCCTGACCAGGAAATACTTGCCTTTGTTGCGAATGTAATAGGCCGGGTGCGGCTGTGCAGCGCTGGGCGGGCTGCGCCAGGTGCCGAAAAAGACGCCTTCTTCGCTCACCCTTTGCAAACCCTCGGGCTTCTTGCTGACGGCCTGCCTGGCATGGAAGCGTACTTCTCGGGTCGCCGGCAGCGCTTCCCTGCGCAGCGGAGCCACGGTATTCAGACGCTCTGACAACAACGAGACCGGCCTCATCGTGCTCTTCAGGCTTCTGGCCGCGCTGCCCAGCCACTTGATCGCACTGCCAGCGCCGACCATAGCGAACAATGCTCCCCACGACGCCTCCAGCCAGTGGCCGAGAGCGCCATCGACGTCACCCTCCAGATGCGCAGCGACCGCCCGACCGGCGCTGACGGCAATGAACACTACATCAAGCAGCAAGGCAAACGGAGGGAACACCATGCAAAACGGTGCGGCTGCAAACATCAGCCCCTTGACCACTTGGCGTTCGATCATTTGCGCGCGGCTGGTGGTGATGTCCTGCACATCCGTAACCGCGCGCTCGATGTACGCATTGAACTCGCTGCGCGCGTCAATCAGGCGCTGCGCTTCGTACAGCGTATCGACCCGTTGTTTTTTTGCCGCAATCGCATACAGGGTGCGCGACACGATGCTGCGCGCGGCAACCGGCGTACGCGCCATCAAGTAGTCATGCAAAGCGCCTGCGATATCGCCGAACAGTGATTGATATGCACGCACCACAACGCCGTCGGGCGCGTCAGGCGTGTACAGCCACCAGGACGGCTCGGGGTCGAACGAGGTCAGAACATAAACCCCGAGCACGACGTGGTGGCGCACGGTGAACCTGAACACGCCGTCACTTTCGACCATGCTCGCGCCGGGAAAATGCGCACCCGGTGCTGGCACCTGGCTCAACAGAGAGACCTGACGGACCAGCGCCGAATACACCGCGTCGCTCAATCGCGCCTGACTTCTGGCCACGCGTAAATCACGGTCCATCTTTGACAGCAGTACGTTGCGATAGGCAAAGCGACGCGGTTCGTAGGCTGCATCACGCGGGTCGAGATATTTGCCACGGATCTCGCTGGCGTATTTTTCACCCAGCCCCGCCCGACGAAGAAACAGCGCCAGATCGGCGCTGCGCACCAGGCTCAGATCCTGACCAACCGACGATCGCACGCCTTTTTTCGGATGTTCGATGCCGGAGTTGTCATCGTAGCCGTGAATGGCCAGGTCGAGCAGCGTGGCCACCTGCTGCTTCCTGCGGTCGGCGACGCCAGGGTTGTAATCGATCAACACGGTGGCCGGATCGACCGGTTCCAGCACGTTCTTGCTGCGCATGTAGGGCGTGATCGCTGCGGCAACCGTGCGCTTGGCGAAATCAACAAAAACCTCGAAACCGCCAAGCAGCTCGTTGAAAACCTGCTGATGAACGATCAGTTCCTGATTCAGACTGCTGATGTGCCGGCGGGCCTCGAGCCCCAGCGTCGTGTACCAGCGCAGCGAGTTGTCCTGCTCGACCCGCTGCAGGTTGTTTGCCAGACCCATTTTTGCAGCGGCTTCGACGCATTCGGCAAACGGCAGAGGCGCTCGTCGAAGGTCACTCTGCATGCCCCAGAGAGCGGGGCTGGCCGCCGCGGCCAAAAGATAATCCCGTGCAGCGTGATGTGCCGTCGGCGAAAGTTGCTGCAACAGATACTCACGACCGGATTCGCTCTGCGCCCAGCTCCACACTTCGCCGGTCAACGCCGCAATCGACGGCAACCGCACCCACTCCTGACCGTCCGGTTTGTTGGGCGCGTACAGCACCAGGTGATTCACCACTTGCTCGGTTTCTGCCTGGTAGAACACCAGAAGATCGGCGCATTGCATGCCGTTGGGCAGTGTCAGTGCGGCCACTTGCAACGGTTTGTTGATAGCGTGTCCAGACCACGTCTGCTCCAGACGCTCATGGTCGGAATCCGACAGATGAGCTGCGCAGCGCGCGACGAATGCGCTCTGCCGAAGCCGTGCGGCGAACCAATCGATGAGCGCCTTTTGTACTTCTGTGCGCTCATATTGCACGGCGAGAACTCGCAGGTAGTCTGCCGGGTAATCCTGCATCGCCAGCATATCGGCAACGAATGTCGGCTTCAGTGACTGATTGCGCAATGGCGCAGGACTGCTGATCTCCAGTACCGCTGCGAAGTCCTGCCCGATCGGCCCGCAGGCCAGCAGATCACTGAGGCTGCGATTGCGGGTCGGCTCACCGACCGCCGAGCGCCATTTGAGCCGCACGTCGATCCGGTCTGGTTCAACCGTCATGTCGAGCTTGAGCTGAATGTATTCGATGGCCTGCTGGCGGGCAAAGTCGCGCAACGAGCCGTAGCCCAGCAGCAGGTCATCGAGTGCTGCCTGGGCCAGTGAAGTCTGCTCCTGATAATCGCGCAACAGGGCGCGTTCCGGCTCCTTCAGCGCCTTCATCCATGACGGCAGTTGCGCGAAGGAATGCGCCTCGAGAATCTTTTTCTCTGCACCGGTTGCCAGGGCGGTCAACCGGTACCGACGCGTGCTCCGGGCCTGAACCCGGTCGATTTTGCTGCGCAATCGATCCAGTGTCAGGCCCGCCAGTCGATCACGGTGCAACAGCAACTCGATGTCCTTGATATAGCGCCGCAGCTTGCGTTTGACCAGACGATCAAACAGCACTTCCTGCCCTTTTGTCGCCCAATGTTCTCGCAGGTATTTTTTGTACTGGTCGAGGAAATGCAGCGAAACGCTATCCACCGTCCGGATAACATGCTCATGACGGCTGGACGGCAAACCGGGGTCGGCGCCCCCCGGCCAGCGAAATGGCGCGTCCTGGAGCGCCAGGAACATGACTGGCCGGCCGTCGATAAGCTTCTGCAGAATGGCGTCAAGCAGGGCAATCACAAAACCCGGGGCGAAATGGCCGTCCGGGTAATGCCTGCGCAGTTCAGTCAATGCGAAATGCTCCAGTGCCTCGAGCAACGTCATCTGGCTGTTCAAGCGCTTGTCGATCATCACCTGCCAGCGCGTAATACGCAGCAGGATCTCCTGCACCGACCCCGCAGACGCAGCGGCTACCGGTAGTTCTTCTACAATCCCTTGTTGATCCGCCATGTCGCCCAGCCTTTTGTTGCATAGAGATGAGCCCTGACTCTATTTGCCGACAACAGTGCTCAGGCCATACATAGGTATATCGCGGCCGCGAATGTGTAACAGCCAAGCGGTGTGTCCACTTTGCCGGCGACCTGGCGTAAACTGCGCGCTTTTGCAGCTTCGGGCTGCCCCACAGATTTTCAAAGGTGCCCGCCATGCCTTGGCTGCAAGTCCGTCTCGCCATCACCCCGGAACAAGCCGAAACCTACGAGGACGCATTCCTCGAAGTCGGCGCCGTGTCGGTGACCTTCATGGACGCCGAAGATCAGCCGATCTTCGAACCGGAACTCAACACCACGCCGCTGTGGTCGCACACCCATTTGCTGGCGCTGTTCGAAGGCGGTACCGAACCGGAACCGGTGCTGGCCCATCTGGAACTGCTGACCGGCAGCCCGCTGCCCGAGCATCACAGCGAAGTGATCGAAGACCAGGACTGGGAACGCAGCTGGATGGATGGTTTTCAGCCAATGCGTTTCGGTCAGCGCCTGTGGATCGTGCCGAGCTGGCACGCCGCACCGGAGCCGGACGCGGTCAACCTGCTGCTGGATCCGGGCCTGGCGTTCGGTACCGGTACTCACCCGACCACCGCTCTGTGCCTGGAATGGCTGGACGGCCAGGACCTGAAAGACTGCAACGTGCTGGATTTCGGCTGCGGCTCGGGGATTCTGGCGATTGCCGCCCTGCTGCTCGGCGCCAAAGAAGCCGTGGGCACCGACATCGACGTGCAGGCGCTGGAAGCGTCCCGCGACAACGCCGGGCGCAACAACATCGCTGACGAACTGTTTGCGCTGTACCTGCCGGAAGACCTGCCGCAGGTCAAAGCCGACGTACTGGTGGCCAACATTCTCGCCGGTCCGCTGGTTTCCCTGGCACCGCAACTGTCCGGCCTGGTCAAATCCGGCGGGCGCCTGGCACTGTCCGGGATCCTCGCCGAACAAGGTGACGAAGTCGCCGCTGCCTACGCGCAAGACTTCGATCTCGACCCGATCGCCAATCGTGATGGCTGGGTGCGCATCACCGGCCGTCGGCGCTAGAATGACCGCCTGCTCAATCCGGACCGCCGCATGACCGACAGCTTCGTCACCCAGTGCCCGCATTGCCAAACCAGTTTCCGCGTCAGCCATGCTCAGTTGAGCGTGGCCCGCGGGGTGGTTCGCTGCGGCTCCTGCCTGCAAGTGTTCAATGCCGCCAAGCAATTGCTGGAGCAACATGCAGGCAAGGAAGCGGTCACGCCGGTCACGCCGGTGGCGCCGTTAATCAGCGAGCCGGCGCCTGTCGAGCCACCGGCCATCGTCGAAACGCCCGAACCGCGCGCCATCAGCCAGAAGCAATGGAGTGCCGCCGAGCTGGATCTGGACAGCCTGGATCTGGACGAAGAACTGGCTCGCCTTGAACAGCGGGAAATCCAGCCGACCACCGAGTTCGGCCGCCCGCGTGAAGACGCCCTGAGTGCCCGCCGCGACAGCCACGAACCGGAAGATACGACATGGCCGGACAGCCTGTTCAGCGAACCGGCGGATGAGCGCGCAGCAGACGTCGAAGAGGCACCCGAAGCCGTCGAGGCCGAGCCGATCAGACCGGAGCGCACCGAGCCTTCGCTGTCGCTGGAGCCGGTGGATCTCGATGACGAACCGCCGATTCCGCAACTGCGCCTGCACGACCCGATCGACCCGAATGCCCGCCGCGAGCGCCTGTCCGCCGGCGACGACATCGACGACGAACTGCCACTGATCGAACCTGCGCGCAAAAAACGCGAACGCGTCGAATCCAGTGTTCGCGCCGAAGCCTTGCAGGATCTGACCGACGACCCGCTGCAACTGGACTGGCAGAAACGCCGCTCGCCCTGGGGCCGTCGCCTGCTCTGGCTGCTGCTGATCGTGCTGGCCGCCGCCGGGCTGGGCGGACAGTACATCGCCTATCACTTCGATGAACTGGCCCGCCAGGATCAGTACCGGCCTTGGTTCCAGCAAATATGCCCGCAAATTGGCTGCACGGTGCCGTCCAAGGTGGACATCGCCAAGATCAAGAGCAGCAACCTGGTGGTGCGCAGCCACCCGGAATTCAGCGGTGCGCTGGTGGTGGACGCGATCATTTACAACCGCGCCCCGTTCTCGCAGCCGTTTCCGCTGCTGGAGTTGCGCTTCGCCGACCTCAACGGGCACCTGATCGCCAGTCGTCGCTTCAAACCCGGCGAATACCTCAACGGCGACCTTGAAGGCATGGCGGAAATGCCGCCGCAGACGCCGATCCACATCGCTCTGGACATCCTCGATCCAGGCCCGAAAGCGGTGAACTACAGCCTGAGTTTCCACTCACCCGAGTGAAACGCTTCACCGTTCCCGGATTGACGGCAGTTTTCTGACTGCGCCGCGCACGACCAAACCGGCGGTAATAACAGAATAACTGTTCAGATTTTGTTCAATTCAGCCTTTATCCAGTCATCGAGAGCGGGTATCATGCCAACCCTTTTTCGAACTCTCATGATCCGGCCCCACTTCAGGGAAGTCCTATGTCGGCGGTACGCATCGGCCCATATACATTGCAGAACGGCTTGATCCTCGCCCCGATGGCGGGTGTCACCGACCAGCCCTTTCGTCAGCTGTGCAAGCGTTTGGGCGCAGGGCTTGTAGTCTCGGAAATGGTCACCAGTGACATGAGCCTGTGGAACACCCGCAAGTCGCGCATGCGCATGATCCACGAAGGTGATCCCGAGCCACGCTCGGTGCAGATCGCCGGTGGCGATGCGCAGATGCTGGCGGATGCGGCCCGGGCCAACGTCGAGCTGGGCGCACAGATTATTGATATCAACATGGGTTGCCCGGCGAAGAAGGTCTGCAACAAGGCCGCCGGCTCCGCGCTGTTGAAGGATGAGGCACTGGTTACCGAAATCCTGCATGCCGTTGTGGCAGCAGTTGATGTACCGGTGACCCTGAAGATCCGCACCGGATGGGATCGCGACAACAAGAACGGCCTGACCGTGGCGAAGATCGCCGAGCAGGCCGGGATCACGGCACTGGCGGTGCATGGCCGCACCCGCGCCGACCTGTACACCGGTGAAGCCGAGTACGACACCATTGCCGCGATCAAGCAGGCGGTGTCGATTCCGGTCTTTGCCAACGGCGACATCGTATCGCCGGAAAAGGCCCGTTACGTGCTCGACGCGACCGGTGCCGATGGCCTGTTGATCGGCCGGGCTGCCCAGGGGCGGCCATGGATTTTTCGCGAGATCGAACACTTCCTGCGTACCGGCGAAAAACTGCCGGCGCCGGAGCTGATCGAGGTGGAACGCATTCTGCTTGAGCATCTGGCCGCCCTTCACGCCTTCTATGGGGACGTGATGGGTGTGCGAATTGCCCGCAAGCATGTGGGCTGGTATCTCGCAACCTTGCCGGGCGCCAGGGAATTTCGCGCCCACTTCAATCGTTTGGATGGTACGGAAACACAATGCGCCAACGTTCGGGAGTTCTTCGCCGAACGTTACAAGAGCCTGGCAGGGGACGGAGAAGGGGTGGCCGCATGACGATGATGACCGAGACTTTAGTGAGTGGAACAACACCCGTGAGCGACAACGTGAATTTGAAACAGCACCTCAATACCCCGAGCGAAGAAGGCCAGACCCTTCGCGGGAGTGTCGAGAAGGCGCTGCACAATTATTTCGCCCACCTTGAGGGCGCGTCCGTCACGGATGTGTACAACCTGGTGCTCTCCGAAGTCGAGGCTCCCCTGCTCGAAAGCGTGATGAACTACGTCAAGGGCAACCAGACCAAGGCCAGCGAGCTGCTCGGACTGAACCGCGGCACGCTGCGCAAGAAACTCAAGCAGTACGATCTGCTGTAAGCATTCAATCAAACCTGAAAGGCGCCCGCGTAAAACCGGTCGCCTTTTTTGCTGACTTCCCTTGCTTTTGATGGAAATTGAGATGACCGACCAGACTACCCGCCTGCCGATCCGCCGCGCCTTGATCAGTGTTTCCGACAAGACCGGGATCCTCGAATTCGCCAGGGAGCTGGAAGCCCTGGGCGTGGAAATCCTTTCCACCGGCGGGACCTTCAAACTGCTGCAGGACAACGGCGTGGCCGCAGTGGAAGTCGCGGATTACACCGGTTTCGCAGAGATGATGGACGGTCGGGTGAAAACCCTGCACCCGAAAATCCACGGCGGGATCCTCGGTCGTCGCGGTATCGACGACGCGATCATGAACGAGCACGGCATCAAGCCGATCGACCTGGTAGCCGTCAACCTGTACCCGTTCGAAGCCACCATCAGCAAGCCAGGCTGCGACCTGCCGACCGCCATCGAGAACATCGACATTGGCGGCCCGACCATGGTCCGTTCGGCGGCGAAAAACCATAAAGACGTGGCCATCGTGGTGAATGCCAGCGACTACGCCAACGTTCTGGAAAACCTCAAGGCCGGTGGCCTGACCTACGCTCAGCGTTTTGACCTGATGCTCAAGGCGTTCGAACACACCGCCGCCTACGACGGCATGATCGCTAACTACATGGGCACCGTGAACCAGGCTGCCGACACCCTGAGCACCGAAGACCGCAGCGAATTCCCGCGCACCTTCAACAGCCAGTTCATCAAGGCCCAGGAAATGCGCTACGGCGAGAACCCGCACCAGAGCGCGGCGTTCTACGTTGAGGGCAAGCCTGCCGAAGTCGGCATTGCCACCGCCACCCAACTGCAAGGCAAAGAACTGTCGTACAACAACGTGGCCGACACCGACGCCGCGCTGGAATGCGTGAAGAGCTTCGTCAAACCGGCCTGCGTGATCGTCAAGCACGCCAACCCGTGCGGCGTGGCCGTAAGCCCGGAAGCCGAAGGCGGTATCCGTCAGGCCTACGAACTGGCCTACGCCACTGACACCGAATCGGCGTTCGGCGGCATCATCGCCTTCAACCGTGAACTGGATGCCGAGACCGCCAAGGCAATCGTCGAGCGTCAGTTCGTTGAAGTGATCATCGCCCCGAGCGTCAGCGAAGAAGCCCGCGCCATCGTCGCCGCCAAGGCCAACGTGCGTCTGCTGGCCTGCGGCCAGTGGTCCGCCGATCGCGTTCCGGCCTGGGACTACAAGCGCGTCAACGGCGGCCTGCTGGTACAGAGCCGCGACATCGGCATGATCGGCGCCGACGACCTGAAAGTGGTGACCAAGCGCGCCCCGACCGAGCAGGAAATCAATGACCTGATCTTCGCCTGGAAAGTGGCCAAGTTCGTCAAATCCAACGCCATCGTCTACGCCAAGAACCGTCAGACCATCGGTGTCGGCGCTGGCCAGATGAGCCGCGTGAACTCGGCACGTATCGCTGCGATCAAGGCTGAGCACGCCGGTCTGCAAGTGGCCGGTTCGGTGATGGCATCCGATGCGTTCTTCCCGTTCCGCGACGGCCTGGACAATGCGGCCAAGGTCGGTATCACGGCGGTGATCCAGCCGGGTGGTTCGATGCGTGATGCTGAAGTGATTGCTGCTGCCGACGAAGCCGGCATCGCTATGGTATTCACCGGCATGCGCCACTTCCGCCACTAAGTACACGATCCACTGTGGGAGCGAGCTTGCTCGCGAAGACGGCGGCACATTCAATTCAGATGTGACTGAAAATCCGCTTTCGCGAGCAAGCTCGCTCCCACAGAAAAGCGCCCCAGCGGCGCTCAACAGAATTAGCGTCATCCGAGGTTTTTGAAATGAATGTTTTGATCATTGGCAGCGGTGGCCGCGAACACGCACTGGCCTGGAAAGTGGCTCAGGATCCGCGTGTGCAGAAAGTTTTCGTCGCGCCGGGCAACGCCGGCACCGCGATTGAAGCCAAGTGCGAAAACGTCGCGATCGACGTGCTGGCCCTTGAGCAGCTTGCTGACTTTGCCGAGAAAAACGTTTCCCTGACCATCGTCGGTCCGGAAGTGCCGCTGGTGGCCGGCGTCGTCGACCTGTTCCGCTCTCGTGGCCTGGACTGCTTCGGTCCGACCGCCGGTGCCGCGCAGCTGGAAGGCTCCAAAGCCTTCACCAAGGACTTCCTCGCGCGCCACAAAATCCCGACCGCCGACTACCAGAACTTCACCGAGATCGAGCCGGCGCTGGCTTATCTGCGTGAAAAAGGCGCACCGATCGTGATCAAGGCCGACGGCCTGGCCGCCGGTAAAGGCGTGATCGTTGCCATGACCCTGGCCGAAGCCGAAGACGCCGTGCGTGACATGCTCGCCGGCAACTCCTTTGGCGATGCCGGCTCACGTGTCGTCATCGAAGAATTCCTCGACGGCGAAGAAGCCAGTTTCATCGTCATGGTCGACGGCAAGAACGTCCTGCCGATGGCCACCAGCCAGGACCACAAACGCGTCGGCGACGGCGACAGCGGCCCGAACACCGGCGGCATGGGTGCCTACTCCCCTGCTCCGGTGGTTACCGCCGACGTGCACCAGCGCGTGATGGACCAGGTGATCTGGCCAACCGTGCGCGGCATGGCCGATGAAGGCAACGTCTACACCGGTTTCCTGTACGCCGGTCTGATGATCGACAAGGCCGGCAATCCGAAGGTCATCGAGTTCAACTGCCGCTTCGGCGACCCGGAAACCCAGCCGGTGATGCTGCGTCTGCAATCGAGCCTGGTGCTGCTGGTCGAAGCGGCACTGGCTCAGGCGCTGGACAAGGTTGAAGCGCAGTGGGATCCACGTCCGAGCGTCGGCATCGTGCTGGCCGCCGGCGGTTACCCGGGCGACTACGCCAAGGGCGCACCGATCAACGGTCTGGACGCAGCCGCCGCACTGGAAGGCAAGGTCTTCCACGCCGGTACCGCGCTCAAGGACGGCAACGTGGTGACGGCCGGTGGGCGGGTGCTGTGCGCCACCGCCATGGGCGCCAGCGTCGGTGCCGCCCAGGAGCAGGCCTACAAACTGGCCAAGGCCATCGACTGGGAAGGCTGCTTCTACCGCACCGACATTGGCTACCGCGCCATTGCCCGTGAACGCGGCGAATCCCGGTAATAAGCTACGCTGTGTTTCCGGCAGGGGCTCAACGCCCCTGCCGGACTGTTCCGACGCTGCGCATCGTTATATTCTGGCATCAACCTACGAAGGGATTTCGCCGTGCGCTGGCTCAGGATTGCCATAGGCTTCACTGTCACGCTGTTGACCATGCTCTGCATGCTGCCGGCCCAGGCCGCGCAAGGCAGTGGCTGGTCGGTATTGCTTGACGATCAGGGCAACCTCCAACTGAGCGATATCCGCTCCGCCCGCTACACCAATCAATTCAGTCCTATCGAGCTTGACCGCCTGACCGCGGCCGAACCCGATGGCGCCTTGTGGCTGCGCTTCAGACTGGCACCCGGCAAGCACGAACAAGTGCTGCGGATTTTCGCCCCCGACCTGTCGCACCTCAATCTGTATGTCCTCGACGGCGACCGCCTGATCGAACAGCGCGACACCGGCACCACCCAGCCCCAGGTGGAGCGACCGCTGCCGAGCAGCGACTTCATGCTGCCGTTGCCGCAGAGCGACAAACCCCTCGACGTTTACCTGCGACTGGTTTCCGATCACCAGTTGCGCCCGTACATCACCCTGCAGTCGGCGGTGATGGCCGCGGCCAATCACAATCAGACGCTGATCTACGGCCTGCTCTTCGGCTGTCTGGCGATGCTGATCCTGCACAACCTGATCCGCTACGCCTACACCCGCTCGCGCAGCAGCCTGTGGCTCGCAGTGTGTGAGGGCCTGTTGAGCCTGAGCCTGTTGCTGTTGCTCAACCTCCTCGGTCCGTGGCTGCCGAACTGGCACGCGATCCAGACTCCCGGTGCCTACCTGGCTTTGCTGCTGACCGCACCCGCGGGCCTGATGTTCGCCTACCGTTTCTTCGCTCCGCTCGGCCCGCATCCGCTGAACAAGCTGCTGATCGGCGACATCCTGTTCATCGTGATCTGCAGCCTGCTGCTATTGTTCGTCAACACCCTGCCGCTGAACATCATCACCTACGCGCTGGTGGCCCTGGCCGGGCTGAGCATGTTGCTGGTGGGTTTCTATCACTGGCAGAAAGGCTACCGCCCTGCCCGGTTGTTCGTTGCCGCGATGGTGGTGTTCAACATCGGCACGTTGATCATCCTTCCGGCCTTGCTGGGGCTGACCCTGGTGGCGCCGCAGGGCTTGATCATGGTCCTGACGGGGTTTATCTGCATCAGTGGCCTGTTGATGAGCATCGCTCTCGGCGAACGTCAGCGCAGCATCACCGAAAGCCGTTTCAGCATCAGCCGCGACCTCGCCGCGAGCAACGCCGAGATCAATGCCAAGGCCGAATTCCTGGCCAAGATCAGCCACGAAATCCGCACGCCGATGAATGGCGTACTGGGCATGACCGAGCTGCTGCTCGGCACGCCGCTGTCGGTCAAACAACGCGACTACGTGCAGACCATCCACAGCGCCGGCAACGAACTGCTGACCCTGATCAACGAGATCCTCGACATCTCGCGGCTCGAGTCCGGGCAGATCGAACTGGACGACGTGCAGTTCGACCTCAACGCGCTGATCGACGATTGCCTGAGCATCTACCGCGCCAAGGCCGAGCAACAGAACGTCGAACTGATCAGCTTCATCCAGCCGCAAGTGCCACGGGTCATCAGCGGCGACCCGACGCGTCTGCGCCAGACGTTGCTGAGCCTGCTGGAAAACGCCCTGAAGAAAACCGAAGAAGGCGAAGTGCTGGTGGTGGTCGCCCTCGACGAACGCAGCACCGGGCCACGTCTGCGCATTGCCGTTCAGGACAGCGGCCAGCCCATGGATCAGGAAGAGCGCGACGCACTGATGCATGCCGAGCTGCACAGCAAGCACTTCCTGTCGGCCAACCGCCTGGGCGGCAATCTCGGGCTGGTGATCGCCCGCCAATTGATCCGTTTGATGCAGGGCGAATTCGGCATCAAGAGCGGCGCCAACCAAGGCAGTACGCTGTGGCTGACCCTGCCGCTGGACCCTGATCGCCTGGAGCACCCGACCTCGGACCTCGACAGCCCGCTGCAAGGCGCGCGCGTGCTGGTGGTTGACGACAACGACACCTGCCGCAAGGTGCTGGTGCAGCAATGCAGCGCCTGGGGCCTGAACGTCAGCGCCGTGCCGTCGGGCAAGGAAGCATTGGCCTTGCTGCGCACCAAGGCGCACCTTCGTGATTACTTCGACGTGGTCCTGCTGGACCAGAACATGCCCGGCATGACCGGTATGCAACTGGCGGCCAAGATCAAGGAAGACCCGAGCCTGAACCACGACATCCTGCTGATCATGCTCACCGGCATCAGCAATGCGCCGAGCAAGATCATCGCACGCAACTCGGGGATCAAGCGCATCCTGGCCAAACCGGTGGCCGGCTACACCCTCAAGACCACGCTGGCCGACGAACTGAACCAGCGCAACCGTGGCCAGGTAGTGTTTCAGCCGCAGCCGGCCAGTCCCGCAGCGCCGGTCAAGGTGCCAAGCGATTTCCGCATTCTGGTGGCCGAAGACAACACGATTTCGACCAAGGTCATCCGCGGCATGCTTGGCAAACTCAACCTGCAGCCCGACACCGCCAGCAATGGCGAAGAGGCCTTGCAGGCGATGAAAGCCCAGCGCTACGACCTGGTATTGATGGACTGCGAAATGCCGATCCTCGACGGATTCTCCGCCACCCAGCAACTGCGGGCCTGGGAAGTCGGCAATCAGCGCACCCGTACGCCGATCGTCGCGCTGACCGCGCACATCCTCGCCGAACACAAGGAGCGTGCGCGTCAGGCCGGGATGGACGGGCACATGGCCAAACCGTTGGAGCTGTCGCAACTGCGCGAGCTGATCGAGCACTGGGTGGCCCAGCGTGATCAACAGAACCGCGCAACAACTCAACCGTCGTAAGCCGACAGACCCGATAGCGCCTGATAGACTGCCCACGACTTTCCCGCCAGCGAGCCCGCGCCATGCTCCACGTGTTATTCAGCGTTTACCTGAAGATGCTGGTGCTCTACAGCCCGTTCTTCGTGTTGTCCTGCTTTATCAGCCTGACCCGCGGTTATTCGCGCAAGGAACAACGTCGCCTGGCGTGGAAAGTGGCGATTGCCACACTGGTATCCAGCGTCCTGCTTTATCTGTTCGGCCGAGTGATTTTCGACGTATTCGGCATTACCGTGGACGCATTCCGTATCGGTGCCGGCAGCGTGCTGTTCATCTCAGCGCTGGGGATGGCCCAGGGCAAGTCTGCGGTACAAGCCGATAACGTGCAGCAGGACGTAACCATAGTCCCGCTGACCATCCCCCTGACGGTTGGCCCCGGGACCATCGGTGCGCTCCTGGTGATGGGCGTGAGCCAGCCCCATTGGGACGACAAGCTCACAGCGATCCTCAGTATCGCGCTGGCCAGCTTCACGGTGGGCGTAGTGCTGTACCTGTCGAACCGCATCGAGCGGATCCTCGGAGACCAGGGTTTGCAGATTGTCAGCCGACTGATGGGGTTGTTTGTCTGTGCCTTGGCGGCCCAGATCATATTTACCGGCATCAAGGGCTATCTGGTGCCCTGAATCTGGCGTCATGCAAAATCCAGACAACCAGACCATTCGGATAAAACGAAAAAGTCGTGAACTTGCCGTTCACGACTACGTGCCCGCACCTGACCTGTTTTCACACTGGACCCGAAAACACGCCGATTTCGATGTACGCGGGTTGCGGCTCCTGGGCCAGCCATTCGATCGTGTCTTGCCGGAATGCTTCAAACTGATCCCGATTGAAACGCGCCGCATAAGTAAGACGAGTAGCTCGTCGACCAGAATCCGGCGACACCTTCCCTTTTCCGGATTGTTCCGAAGTGTTGAACGACACGGAAACGATGCTAAGAATCCCATCGTCTTCAACGATCCCGACCATTGCCCTGAGCCACGACGTCTGAGCGTCACTCACCAGGCAATGCTGGCTAAATCGCTCGGGCAATTCACCACTTCTGGTGACTGAAGCCAGCGCCTCCAATGCAGCCGAGATCACCGCAGCCTGGTGACCAGGCAATCGCAATTCAGCCACATGCCCGATAGCGGCCCTTGCTGAAAGAAATTGCCCTTTGATCAATGGCACCTGATCCATCTCATGAGCAAACAGACTCCAGCCACAGGAAGTCAGCATCTCTGAGTGGGTACCAAACCATTGTTCGTCGTTCAGCTCTCCCGGAAAATCCTCGTCCGCCGCCAGCGTGGCGAAAGCTACCGTATCCAGCACATCTTTTTTAATGGCGGGGGACAGCGCCTGCGATACAGCCAGAACGACACCCGCGTTTACATATAACGAGTAAGTCATCTGTTTAACTCCGCAACAAGGCTGGCGATCACATTCGCCAGCCTTCGCAACCATTGGTTATTTTTTCTTGCGTCGTTCAAAACGCTTGCTCAGTGCCGCCTTGAAGTGCTCGCCCAGGTACTCCTCCAGGTCAGCCTTCAATTCCGAATAACGCAGAGGATTGAAGGTGAGATAGGCACTGCCGCGAAAGATTCTCCGCCCAGAGGTTTTCCAGTTGAAAAACAGCGGCGAAGTTTCACTTTCACTTCCTGAGCTATCTATCGACGACAGGGAAGTCAGAATAATACCGTTCGCCAGTTGGTCGCACGGCAAGACCGCCATTCTGACGCCTTTGTCTTTGGTCACTTCGCGATTATAAAGATTGATAGCCTCGGGCTCTTTCTTCAAGGAGTCGAGTGTTGTATCAACGATTGCCGAAAGTGCTGTAGCACCTGGAATTGCAGCTTTCGCAGCCGCAATACCGGATTTAACGATATCCACTACGACGTTATCCATCGTCAGTGTCGCAGCGTTCTTTTCATAAACCGTGTAGCCGGAATCCGCAACGAAACACCCCAGGTCATCCATACACTGCAAGAATGCGTGGTACCACTGTTCCGGATTATTCCCAGGCACCTCGAAACTCGCTTCGAGTTTGGCGAACTTGATCAGATTCTCGATAATTGCCATGTTCTCAAGGGTAATATTTTCGCCATAACCCACCAGCGCGTTCGCCAGAACAACTGCATCAAGCTCCTTGGTCGGACTGGTCGGATCAACCGTGAAAAAGGCCCTGGCACGAGCAGTGCCCATGACTTCAGCACCCAACTCCAGACGCTTGGCGATACGTGCCTTTACCAACGACACACATTGTTCGCTGTTTTTTGTATTTTCCATCACAACTCCAACTCCATAAACCAGTAATGTTTTTTTTGTGCTCACTGTTCAAGCGCAAACAAAACTAACTGACGAACAACCAAACGAACACCCTCAACTTAATTCAACATATTAACTTTCACGCGCCACTCTAAAAAACCAAAATACTTACAAATACTGCATTTCAAACACCGTCCGGAGCTTGCAAGATACACCGCACATTGAAAATGCCATTTGACAACCGAGAACACGATGAACAATGAGACTCCAATTGGCGCACTCACTCAACACAACATTATTTCTTGCATCGACAACTTGTCGCTTCAAGACTATAACGACCTGACTGACTGTACCCGCGTCGCCACCCGTTCAGCCGACATGGCCCACAACCGCTATTCCGATTCTGAAGTCTGGCTGGAAGAATATTTACGCACGTTAATGTATCTGGGCTGGAAGCTTCATCAGGGTACTGTCACGACCAGAACAACGACAGTGCTTGATGGAAGCATCGCCGACTTTCTGGTACTCAGCGCAGAGAAAATGAATGATGTCCGTCAGGCCAGCGCAATGATGGACACTCTGGATGCCCTGAAACCCGACAAACCCGCATTACTTTCGCTCGATAACGAGAGCCATAGAGGCCGGCGCTTTCAAGTTGCACCCACTCGGTATGACTCAAACGGCGACCTGCACCTGGCCATTTTCAATATTGAGCTGGTTGCCAGCGTCGAGCAGAACAGTTTCCTGTTTTGGTCCTGGAGCAAAAATTCTGCAAAGCTCATTCAGCGCAGTGCGTTTCTTAAACTCAATCGAAGCGAACTCAACGCACAAAGAAGGCAAATGGAAGCCGCACTTTCAAAGATTACCGCGAGCCGTTTTGCATTGAGGAAATCGCAGCAATAAACCTGCAGGCAATAACCGACAAGGCCGCGAATATTCAATTCGCGGCCTTGTCGGTTATTGCCTGGCGTTCCCTGGAAGCCAGGGGCATCAGCCTGCCGGCTTTTCCCCGTACCAGCGCGGCGTATACACCCACTCCCGGCCGTCGGCACGCGGGAAGGTGCAAGTGGTGGATGAGCCGATCAACACCATGGTGCGCATGTCCACCTGATCCGGGGTCAGCGCTCCCAATGTTGTCACCCGCAGTGTCTGCCCTGGCCGGCCGATATCGCGCCCCAATACCACCGGCGTTTCCGGCGTGCGGTGTTGCGCGACGATTTCCAGCGCTCGCCCCAGTTGCCAAGGGCGGGCACGGGAGATCGGGTTGTAGAACGCCAGCGCCAGATCCGCTTCGGCCGCCAGATCCAGGCGTTTCTCGATGATCGACCACGGCTTGAGGTTGTCCGACAGCGACATCACGCAGAAATCGTGACCCAGCGGTGCACCCGCCTGAGCAGCGGTGGCGAGTGACGCGGAAACACCCGGCAGGATCTCCAGGTCGACGCTGTGCCATGCCGGATCCGTCGACTCGTGCAACGCTTCGAGTACCGCCGCCGCCATGGCGAACACGCCCGGATCACCCGATGAAACGACAATCACCGAACGGCCCTCGGCGGCCAGCCTGAAGGCATGACGGGCACGCTGCATTTCTTCGCGGTTATCGGTGCAATGCTGCACCTGATCATCGCGGAACGGGCCGGCCATGCGTACGTAGGTTTCGTAGCCGAGCACATCGGTGGCGCGTGCCAGTTCGGCTTTCACCGCCGGCACCATCAGCTCTGCCGCACCCGGACCGAGGCCGATGACCGCCAGACGACCGCGCGGGCGCCCGATCCGCGAAACGTCCAGCGGCTGTCCGGCCACGGCGATGGCAAGGTCTTGGGATGTCGTGATGATTCGAGCGTCGGGGACGGCGTCGCGAGCCAGCTCACCGATGTCACTGGCCGGCGCGACAAAGCGCAACGGCACCGCCAGTTCAAGCGCTGCCTCACGCAAGACCGGGCTGGCCATCTGAACATCAGCCGCCACCAGACAGGCCAGCGATTGAATCGCCACACCGGCCTGCTGCAACGCCTCGCGAATTGCGCGCGGCAGATCGGTCACTTCTGAACCGACCACCACCGCTACGCTGCGCGGATAAATCAGCAACTCACTGGCGCTCGCCGCGCGGGCATCGCTGCTCACATGAATCGAGCGCTGCGCGTGTGGATCCTCCGGCAGCTGCGCCTGCTCAAGCCACGGCGCCTCGCCATCAATGCGCACGCTGTGGCCGGCGAGCAAGTCGGAGACAAAGCGCTTGCCCTGCTCAAGATCACCAAGCGCGTAACCGCCCGGCGGGTTGAGCAGACAGGTGCCGAAACGCAACTCGCCGCTGGTGGTGATCGCCGCAGCGACTTCAAGCGCTGCTGCAATCTCGCGGGCCATGACATTCACCCCGCCGAGGCCGCCGAGCAACGGCACCACGGCGCTGCCGTCTTCAGCGACGGCGAGCACTGGTGGCTCGACGCCTTTCTCCAGCAACAGCGGCGCCAGGGTGCGGATGACAATGCCGGCCGCGCACAGGGCAATGATCGGCGTGTCCTGTTGATACAGCTCACGCAGGGTCGCACCGAATTCGCTGTAGGTCAGGTCGGCGCCTTCGACGCGCCCTTTCAGTCCATGAATCTGTGCAGCCGGATAGACCTGCTGCAGGCGACGGGCCGTGGCCAGCGCGCCCTGGCCGAGAATGACGATGGCCGGTGTGGAATGGGTCATCAGCCTTGCCACCGTTCGCCGGGAACAATGATCAGCGAGAAGTACGGCGACGACATCGGCTCGACCTCATCCAGCGGCACGATCTTCTGGTTGGCCATGGTCGCGCGCTCGACGTACAGCGCACGCCCGGCCAGGCCCAACTCGCCCAACACCTCACGCACTTTTGGAAAGTTGCGTCCCAGCTTCATGATCACCGCCGCGTCGGCATCGGCCAGGCGACGCTTGAGCTCGTCATGAGGCAGCACGCCGGACAGCACCGACAGACTCTGATTGCGATACACCAGCGGCGCGCCCAGCACCGATGCGCCGCCGAGCATCGAGCAGACGCCCGGCACCACTTCGGCTTCGTAACGGCTGGCAAGACGATCGTGCAGGTACATGTAGGAGCCGTAGAAGAACGGATCACCTTCGCAGATCACCGCCACATCGCGACCGGCATCCAGATGCGCGGCCACTTCCTCTGCCGCGTCATCGTAGAAATCACTGATCACCTGCTCGTAGGACAGTGGCGCCGGCAGCACTTCGGTGGTCACCGGGTACACCAGCGGCAGCAGGTTCTGCGCGTCCTGCAGGTGCGCTTCGATAATGCCGAATGCGTTGCCCTTCTTGCCCTTGGCCACGAAGTACGCCACCACCGGCGATTCGCGCAGCAGACGCAGGGCCTTGACGGTAATCAGTTCAGGATCACCCGGGCCGACGCCCAGACCAATCAAACGTCCTTGAGCCTGCATCATTCGATCTCCGTGGCGAGGGCATTGACCGCAGCGGCGGCCATGGCGCTACCGCCAAGGCGGCCCTGCATGATCACGAACGGCACGCCACGGCTGTTGGCGACCAGCTCGGCCTTGGATTCGGCAGCGCCGACGAAGCCGACCGGGAAGCCGAGGATCAGCGCCGGTTTCGGCGCGCCGGCGTCGAGCATTTCCAGCAGATAAAACAGCGCAGTCGGCGCGTTGCCGATCACCACCACGCTGCCCGCCAGATGCGGACGCCACAGTTCCAGAGCGGCAGCGGAGCGAGTATTGCCCAGCTCACGCGCCAGCTCCGGCACGCTGTCGTCGCGCAGGGTGCAGATCACTTCGTTGTTGGCCGGCAGGCGCGCACGGGTCACGCCCTCGGAGACCATCCGCGCATCGCACAGGATCGGCGCGCCAGCGGCCAGCGCATCACGCCCCGCCTTGCCGGCTCCTTCGGAAAATTGCAGCCCGTCGATGGCCTCGACCATGCCGCAGGCGTGGATCACCCGCACCGCGAGTTTTTCCAGGTCGGCCGGGATGCGCGCGAGGTTGGCCTCGCGGCGAATGATCGCGAAGGAATTGCGATAGATCTCCTGACCGTCGCGGATGTAATCAAGCATCAAGGGGCTCCGTGAGCGGGCGGCGAGCAGTTTCGCGGCCGCTTCGATAGTAAGGTTGTGAGCGTGCAGCGCGCCGAAACCCGGCAGCGCTGCATCGCGGAAATAGAGATCGTAGTGACCGGGGCCGACCGCCAGCAGCGTGACCGGGGCACGGTGTGCAGCAGCGCAGGAGCGCGGGCAGCCGGACAGGTGCACATCCACGGCGTGTGGCAACAGTGCAGCCAGCAGGCGGGCATCGTGTTTGGTGTCGGCCAGGCCTTTGCCGCAGCCGTTGGCGCCGGTGCAGGCGATCAGGTGCGACAGCGGGTCTTCGACATGGGTCAGCAGGTTCAGCCTGGCCAATTTGTCGAGCACTTGAACCGCATCGGTTTCCCGCACATCGGGCAGCAACAGACTCTGCCAAGGGGTGAAACGCAAGCTGCCATCGCCGAAGGTTCTGGCCAGTTGCGCAGCGCCACGCAGCATGTCCGGATCGAGCCGGCCGAGTGCCGGTGCAGCACCGACATAGACCTGACCGGCCGAGAGTTGAGGATGAATGCCGAGGTGCAAACCTTCGGGTCCGGCTTCGCGCTGCCAATCAATGGCGGCTTGCAGTTTGATCCGCTGACCGAGTTTTTCGAGGAACACCGGCGCCGCGCATTCATCCAGCAGATGACGCATTCGCGTCTGCTCCGGCCGGGCCAGATCGAGGAACAGCTCCAGCACCGCAACCACCAGCGCATGCCCATCCGCCAGCGCCACGGCAGCCAGCGGCCGGTCCGTCGGACAACCCGCCAGACCGAACGCCAACAGCGTGTCTTCACCGCTTTTGAATGCCGACAGCCACAAGTCATGGGGATGTTCGAGCATCGCCAGCGCTTCACCGCCGTCCAGTTGCACGGCGAACTTGGCGCTCAGTTCATGGAAGCGCGGATGGCTTTGCAAAGTCTCGAGGATCTGCCCGGCCAATGGACGGGTATCGAAGCGCATCTGCCGGTCGATGCCGGCAGCCGGGCTGAGCATCAGGTTGCGCACATCGTCGCCCGCCGGGGTTCGTGGCCCGAGACCGGCGGCCAGCAGGCTGTCGATCAGCGCGGCGGACTGATCGCCGATGCCACGAATCTGCAGATTGCCCCGGTTGGTCGCCTCGATCGCCCCGCCGGCAAATCGCTCGGCGGCATTGGCCACCGCATCGGCCTGATCGGCCGTGATCGAACCGCCATCGAGCTTGATCCGGCAGATCCCGCCATCCAGCGCCTGGACGATACGCAGCAACCCCGGGCAGGCCGAGGGGCGTATGGCGTTGGACATCGGGCGTTCGTTCAAGGGCTGGCAGCTCTGTGGGAAAGGCGCTTCGCGGACGAAGGCGCGGTATTATGCCTGCTTTGTCCGACGGCATGAAAAGTCTGCCCGTCGGAACGGCGCGTTTGCGGACACTTTTTTGAGGGACTACAGATGTCACCCTGGCTGACAGTAGTAGGAATCGGTGAAGACGGCTTCAAGGGCCTGGGCAAGAATGCCCGGCGCGCCCTGATGGGCGCTTCGCGGATCATCGGCGGTCAGCGTCAGCTGGATCTGTTGCCGGTGTGCATCCGTGGCGAGCGCCAGTTGTGGCCGAGCCCGTTTTCCCTGGCCCCGGTGCTTGAGCGCCGTGGCGAAGCGGTGTGCGTGCTGGCCAGCGGTGATCCGATGTTCTACGGCGTTGGCGCGAGTCTGGCGCGTCAGGTTCCGGGGGCCGAGATGCTGGTCCTGCCGGCGCCGTCTTCGTGCTCGCTGGCAGCAGCCCGACTGGGCTGGCCGTTGCAGGACGTCAGCGTACTGTCGCTGGTGGCTCGCCCGCTGGCGGCCCTCAATAGTCAGTTGTCCAGCGGCGTGCGCCTGTTGCTGCTGAGCAATGACGGCCAAAGCCCGGCAGCGGTTGCGGCATTGCTGCGCGAACGTGGATTCGGCGCCAGTCGCCTTAGTGTTCTGGAACATCTGGGCGGCAACGCCGAGCGCCGGATCGACGGCACCGCCAACGACTGGAACGATCCGCGCGTTGCCGACCTCAACGTGATCGCCATCGAATGCCTGGCCGATCCGCAGACACCTCGCCTGTCCCGCCTGGCCGGCCTGCCGGACTCCGCCTTTCGGCATGACGGCCAACTGACCAAACGCGACGTGCGCGCAATCACCCTCGCTCGCCTCGCCCCGACACCGGGCGAATTGCTGTGGGACGTCGGCGCCGGTAGCGGCTCGATCGGTATCGAGTGGATGCGCGCTCACCCGAGCTGCCGTGCGCTGGCCATCGAGGCCGATGACGGTCGCCAGCAGCTGATCGAACACAACCGCGATGCGCTGGGGGTTCCCGGCCTGCAACTGATTCGCGGCAGTGCTCCTCAGGCCCTCGCAGGACTGGAGCGTCCGGACGCGATTTTCATTGGCGGCGGCGTCACCCGCGACGGCGTGCTCGACACCTGCTGGGAACAACTCAAACCTGGCGGCCGACTGGTCGCCAACGCCGTGACCCTGCAAAGCGAAATGACTTTGATGAACTGGCGCGAACGCCATGGCGGTGAGTTGACCCGCATCCACATTGCCCAGGCGCAGCCGCTGGGCGAGTTCGACACCTGGCGCCAGGCGTTGCCGATCACCCTGCTCGATCTGGTCAAACCCTTCGATGCGTGACGAAACCGCCGAGCAACCCGCGCCCCTGCGCAGCGGCCTGACCACCGGCAGTTGCGCCACGGCCACCAGCCTCGCCGCGGCTCGCCTGCTGCTCGGCGGCCCATCGGCCGACGCCGTGCAGATCGCGTTGCCCAAGGGCAAGCAGGTGCAGATGCGCCTGGAGTTCTGCCGGCTGACCGAGAACGGCGCTGAAGCCGGAACCCTCAAGGATGCCGGTGACGACCCGGACGTGACGCACGGCGCCCTGCTTTACTCCCGCGTGCAACTGACAGCCGAGCCGGGAATCCGCTTCATTGCCGGTAAAGGCGTCGGCACCGTGACTCGCCCGGGGCTGGTGCTGGCCGTCGGCGAACCGGCGATCAACCCGGTACCGCGCAAGATGATCAGCGATCACCTGACCCTGCTCGCCGAAGAAACCGGCTATCGCGGCGGCTTCGAGGTAACGGTCAACGTCGAGGGCGGCGAAGCCCTGGCGCTGAAAACCATGAACCCGCGCCTGGGCATTCTCGGTGGCCTGTCGATCCTCGGCACCAGCGGCATCGTCCGGCCGTTTTCCTGCGCGGCCTACATCGCCTCGATTCATCAAGGCATCGACGTCGCGAAAACCAACGGCTACCTGCACATCGCCGCCTGCACCGGCAACGCCAGCGAAGACACCATGCGCCGGGTTTACGACCTGCCGGAAATCGCCCTGATCGAAATGGGCGACTTCGTCGGCGCCGTGCTCAAGCATCTGCGCAAAGTGCCTGTGGATAAACTCAGCCTGTGCGGCGGCTTCGGCAAGATCAGCAAGCTGGCGGCCGGGCACATGGACCTGCACTCGCGTCATTCGAGCATCGACCTGCCACAACTGGCCGAGTGGGCGGCGGCGATTGGCGCTGACGACGCGTTGCAGCAAGCCATTCGCGGGGCGAACACCAGCCAGCAGGCGTTGGCGATGGCCAGTGCGGCGGGTGTTGCGCTGGGTGATGAGGTCTGCCGCCATGCTCTTGAATTTGCCCGCAGCGTGGTGCCGGCGCAGGTTCAGGTCGAAGTGTTTGCGATCGATCGTCAGGGCGGCATCGTCGGCCATGCGGGGGCTTTTGTATGAAACGGATTCTGTTGCTGGGCGGCGTGACTGAAGCGTTAGCCATCGCGCGCACCTTGGGGCCGGAACACATTTACAGCCTGGCCGGGGTGGGCCGGGTGCCGACCGATCTGACGTGTCAGGTGCGCGTCGGCGGCTACGGCGCAGCGGAAGGTCTGGCGCAGTTCATTCGCGACGAAGGCATCACGCTTTTGCTCGACGCCACCCATCCGTACGCCGCGCAAATCAGCCACAACGCCGCCACCGCTGCGCAACTCACCGGCATTCCCTGCTGGGCCCTGCGCCGCCCGGCGTGGCAACCACAGCCGGGCGATGACTGGCGCGAAGTTGCCGACTGGGCGGAACTGATCACCGCTCTCGCCCCGTTCCATCGCCCGCTGTTCACCCTTGGCCGCGAACCGCTGCAACACCTCGACGAAATCCCTGCGCACCAGTTCTGGACTCTTCGCGCCCTCGACGTCTACCCCGGCAACGAACGCTGCGAAGTCATCGGCGCCCGTGGACCGTTTCTGCTGGAGGATGAACGGGCGCTGTTCGAACGCCGGCAGATCGACGTGCTGATCAGCAAGAACAGCGGCAGCACCGCGACCGAGCCGAAGCTGGAAGTGGCACGGGAGCTTGGGGTGCCGGTGATGGTGTTGAAGCGGCCGGAGTTGGCGGGGGTTGATCGGGAATTTGCGACGGTGGATGAAGCCATCAGCGCACTCACCATCAACTTACAGCCCTGAGCCTTTTGCGCTCTTGAGTACGCCTTCGCGGGCAAGCCCGCTCCCACAGTGGTTAACGCCGATCACAAAACTGATGTCCAGCGCTAATCCTGTAGGAGCGGGCTTGCCCGCGATGGCGCCGGCTCTCACAGCGAAAAACTTGAGTCCTACCAGTCAATCGGACGCTACGCACAACAACTTAAAGCCCGACTGACTACCTGCAGCAGTCTCCCGAGCATACGTTTTGCAATATCAACCTGCCTCGGGACGCGATTCCAATGTTCGAAAAATTCACTCGCTTCGACGCTGCAGAGTTTCTTAAAACGCCGGAGGAAATGGCGGCTTACCTGGACGCCTGTTTTGACGAAGATGCTGGCGATGGCGTTCTTATCCGTGCAGCGCTTAATGACATTGCCCGTGCCCAAGGCATGACTCAGGTTGCACGAGATGCAGGCCTGGGTCGCGAAAGCCTTTATAAAGCGCTGAGCAGCACTGGAAATCCGGAATTCGCGACTATCATGAAAGTCATGAAGGCACTGGGTTTGCGGTTGCATGCCGTAGCAGGCTGAATCCTCTGCGACACCAAACCGCACGACGCTTTTTTACTTATCGGCCCTGATCAGGCTAAATAGCCGCGCCTGATCGCCCACCCTACGGATCTGTCCCATGAACCGACACCGGCTCGCATTTGCCTGGATCGCCTGCTTCGCAGTGCTGTTCAACATGCTTGCCATGCCGTTGACGGGAGCGATGGCACAGGCGGCGCAGACGCCGGCCGAGCAGTTGCTGTGGAGCAGTTTCTGCACCGGCAGCGGGACGAAGATGGTGGCGATCGACATCGGCAGCCTCGATCAGAAAGCGCCGCAGAGCGGTGACAGTCATTCGACCATGCAGCATTGCTGGTGCTGTTCCGGATCGGCGCCGGTGGTGGCGTTGCCGGGGCACTCGCCGCAGCTGTATTTCGCCCAATACGAAAGCAATCGCAGCGTGGCGCCCGCCTTGCTGCAAACTCCGACACCGCGCCAGCAATGGCCGAGCCTCAATCCCCGCGCGTCCCCTCTGGTTTGATTTGTTCCCGCATTTGACCTGCGTTTCAAATCGTTCTGGAGAACTGTCATGTTGAACAAATTCATCGTCATCGCTGCGCTGTTGCTGCCGGCGTGCTTCGCCCATGCCCACGAATACAAGGCCGGCGAGCTGGAAATCGCCCACCCGTGGTCGCAGGAACTGCCGCCGAACGCGCCAACCGTTGCCGCGTATTTCATCATTCACAACGCCGGCAAGACGGCTGACCGCCTGCTCAGCGTCGACTCGCCGATCGCCCCGACGGCCGAACTGCACGAGCACGTGATGCAGGGCGATCTGATGAAGATGCAACAGGTGCCGAACGTGGCCATCCCGGCCGGCGGAAACGTGACCTTCGCGCCGATGGCCTATCACGTGATGCTGATGAATCCGACCGACCGCAGCCTGCTGACTGACGGCAAGCGCTTCCCGCTGACGATGCACTTCGAGAAGGCCGGTGACGTGACCGTCGAAGTTGCCGTGCAGAAGAAGCCGTCGGAAGCCACGCAAGCCCACGCGCACGCCCAGTAACCGTTCCGGCAGACTCCGCCCATGCGCCCCCTGAGCGCCAGGCCCTCCCTGCAACGCCGTCAGACTGAACATCTGACACGCGGCAGCTGGATCGCCCTGTTCGCCATGTTGATGATCTTCATCGGCCCGCTGATTTCCCAGTCGATGCCGATGGATCAGCACGCCTCGACCTCCATGCCGATGAGCATGGACATGTCGATGGACATGCCGGGGATGGATCATTCCGGGCACGGTGCACAGCCCACCGCCGAACACTGTCCGTCACAATCCTCGCACCACGTGCTGTGGGAAAAATGCGGCTATTGCAGCCTGCTGTTCAATTGCCCGGCGCTGACTGGCGGCGGCAGCTTCGCCACTTTCAGCATTCCTCTCGTCAACACCTTCACCCCACCCTCCCCGCGTCTGGGCCATGCCCGGCAGACCTTCTTCCCCGGCGCCCGCACCCGCGCCCCGCCCGTCGCAGCGTAAACACCTGACTCTGATTGCACACGGTTGAGAAGACAGCTTCAGGCTGCCGGCCGTGTCGTTTACGACTGTTTGATGGAAATTGTCATGTCCAGGTTTTCTGCTGTCCCACGCTTGAGTTCTGCCCCGGCGTCCTTTGCCCTGAACGAGTCCCGTGTTCGTTTCAGGCACGCTGGCGCCGTCCTTTGCGGCGTCCTGCTGTCCCCGCTGGTCCATGCCGACGAACACGCCGGCCACGCTGACGAATTGAGCCCGACGGTGATCACCGCCATCGCCCCGAGCTCGCCGCTGACCATCGTCACCAATCCGAAAGACCCGCGCCAACCAGTGCCGGCCAGCGATGGCGGCGACTACCTGAAGACCATTCCCGGCTTCGCCCTGGTGCGCAACGGCGGCACCAACGGTGATCCGGTATTGCGCGGCATGTTCGGTTCGCGCCTGAACATCCTCACCAACGGCAGCATGATGCTCGGTGCGTGCCCCGGCCGGATGGACGCGCCGACCTCGTACATTTCGCCCGAGACCTACGACAAGCTCACGGTGATCAAAGGCCCGCAAACCGTGCTCTACGGACCGGGCGCCTCGGCCGGCACGATCCTCTTCGACCGCGAGCCGGAAAGCTTCGGCGAACTCGGCACCCGCGTGAACGCCAGCGTACTGGCCGGCTCTCACGGACGCTTCGACAAAGTCGTCGATGCGGCAGCCGGCGGCTCGCTGGGCTACGTGCGGGTGATCGGCAACACAGCGCACTCCGACGATTACCGCGACGGCAACAACGACATCGTTGCCTCGCGCTATGACAAGTGGAACGGCGATGTAGCGGTGGGCTGGACCCCGGACGCCGACACCCTGATCGAGCTGACCGCCGGCAAGGGCGACGGTGAAGCACGCTACGCCGGACGCGGCATGGACGGCTCGCAATTCCTGCGCGAAAGCCTCGGTCTGCGCGTCGAGAAATCCAACATCACCGACGTGCTGGAGAAGCTCGAAGCCCAGGTCTACTACAACTACGCCGACCACGTGATGGACAACTACACCCTGCGCACGCCGTCCGGCACCGGGATGATGGCAGGGCCCATGGCGTCCAACGTCGACCGCCGCACCCTCGGCGCGCGGATCAAGGCGAGCTGGCGCTGGGCCGATATCCAGCTGATCACCGGCCTCGACGCGCAGACCAACGAACACCGTCAGCGCAGCGGCATGGGTATCGATACCTACAAGGATCAGCCGTTCACCAAGGACGCCGACTTCCATAACTACGGCGTGTTCAGCGAAATGACCTGGTACGCCGCCGACCGCGACCGGCTGATCACCGGCGCCCGGGTCGACCGCGCCTCGGCCAGGGATTTCCGGCAGACCACCGGCTCAGGAATGATGTCCCGGCCGAACCCGACCGCCGGCGATACCCGTGCCGACACCTTGCCGAGCGGCTTCATCCGTTACGAGCATGACCTCGCCGACAGCCCGACCACGCTCTACGCCGGTCTCGGCCACGCGCAACGGTTCCCGGATTACTGGGAGCTGTTTTCGCCCAAGTCCGGCCCGGCCGGCTCGGTCAATGCGTTCGATTCGATCAAGCCGGAAAAGACCACTCAGCTCGACTTCGGCGTGAACTACAAGAGCGCCGACCTCGAAGCCTGGGCCTCGGGCTACATCGGCCAGGTGCGCGACTACATCCTGTTCGACTACACCCCGGGGATGATGGGCATGAGCACTTCCCGCGCCGAGAACATCGACGCGCGGATCATGGGCGGTGAACTCGGTGCCGCTTACAAGCTCACCGACAACTGGAAAGCCGATGCGACCCTGGCCTACGCCTGGGGCAAGAACAGCAGCGACGGCAAGGCCCTGCCGCAGATGCCGCCGCTGGATGCCCGTTTCGGCCTGACCTACAGCGAAGATAACTGGAGCGCCGGCGCACTGTGGAGGGTGGTTGCCGCGCAAAACCGGATCGACCGGAACAAGGGCAACGTGGTCGGCAAGGATTACGACAAGAGTTCGGGCTTCGGCGTGTTCTCGCTCAACGGTGCCTACCGGATCAACAAAAACTGGAAGGTCAGTACTGGCGTCGACAACCTGTTCGGCAAGGCTTACGCCGAACACCTGAACCTGGCGGGCAACGCCGGGTTCGGCTACCCGGCCAACGACCCGCAAGCGATCAATGAGCCGGGGCGCACGCTCTGGACCAAGGTGGACATGAGTTTCTAACCCTTCCCCCTGTGGGAGCGAGCTTGCTCGCGAAGGCGGTGTATCAGGCGGCATTTATGTTGGATGTGCCGCCCCCTTCGCGAGCAAGCTCGCTCCCACAAGGGTTGCAGAACAACTAGAAGATCCAAGCCAAGCGGAGCACTCGTGATGAAACAGCCCAAACCGAATTTCTACAACCTGGCCTGGCGTTGGCATTTTTATGCCGGATTGTTCGTCGCGCCATTCATGGTGATGCTGGCCCTGACCGGCATCATTTACCTGTTCAAGCCGCAGCTCGATTCGCTGATGTACAGCAGCCTGCTGAACGTCCCCGCCGGGCATCACACGGTGCCGGCCGATGACTTGCTGCAAAAGGTCAAAAGCGCTTATCCACAAGGCCAGGTCACCCAGTACCTGCCACCCGTGAACGCCGAACGCAGCGCGCAATTCGTGGTGAAGAATGCCGGCCATGAGCTGAACGTGTTCGTCGATCCGTACCACGGCGACATCCTCGGCGAGCAGGATGCCAGGCAGAACCTGCAAGCCATCGCACGGGCGATCCATGGCGAACTGATGATCGGCACCGTCGGTGACCGACTGATCGAAATGGCCGCTGGCTGGGGCGTGGTGCTGGTGGTATCCGGGGTTTTCCTGTGGTGGCCGCGCGGTCAGGCCGCGGGGATTCTGTGGCCGCGCCTGAGCAGTCGCGGCCGCGTGCTGTGGCGTGACCTGCACGCGGTCACCGGTTTCTGGGGCGCGGCATTGCTGCTGGTGATGCTGCTCAGCGGCATGACCTGGACCGGCTTCTGGGGCAAGCAGTACGCCCAGGTGTGGAACGTGTTCCCGGCGGCGATGTGGGACAACATGCCGACCTCCGACGTCGAGGCCGGCAGCCTCAACAACGCCGCCCGCCAGACTGTGCCCTGGGCGATGGAAAACACTCCGATGCCGATGTCGGGCGACCACGCCGAACACATGGCCCACGGCGGCATGCAACACGGGCCGGCCGCACCGACCATCCGCCTGCAGGACGTGCAGAACATCGCCGTTGAGCGCCAGGTCGAGCCGGGCTACAGCATCACCCTGCCGACCACTGCCACCGGCGTATTCACCATCGCCGTGTTCGCCGACGACCCACGCAACGACGCGACCCTGCACATCGATCAGTACACCGGCAAGGTCCTCGCCGACGTGCGTTTCGAGCAATACGGCGCTGTTGCCCGCGCTACCGAGATCGGCGTGATGCTCCATGAAGGCAAGATGTTCGGCACCTTCAACCAGATCATCGTGCTGCTGATCTGCCTGATGATCCTGCTCAGTGCCGTCAGCGGCGTGGTGATCTGGTGGAAGCGCCGGCCACAGGGCAAGTTCGGCGTGCCGCCGCTGCGCCACGATCTGCCGAAGTGGAAAACCGGGGTGGCGATCATGCTGGTGCTGGCGGTGGTGTTTCCACTGGTGGGCGCTTCGCTGGTGGTGGTGTGGGTGCTGGATCGACTGCTGCTGTCGCGCCTGGGCCGACAAGCTGAATCTGCCTCAACTTCATCATGAGACTGGCGAGATGCAGGTTTCAGACAAGTCCTTAAACTGCCGGACCTGATATTCGGCCGATTTAAGTGTTACTGTATAACCAAATTTCAGCTCATTGCCCGCCGTCCACGCTGCGGGCTTTCTTTTGCGCTGACCGACTGCGGGCGATGGAACGGCCGGATTCACTTCATGGACTTCAAGCTGAACAACACATGACCTCACTGTCCCTCACCGATCTCGCCTGGTCACCCTTGGGCCACGATCACTGCCATCACCAGTTCCAGCTGCGTGACGCCTCGTTGCACGTGGCCGCCGGTGAGTTTGTCGGGCTGATCGGGCCCAATGGCAGCGGCAAGACCAGTCTGTTGCGCTGCGCCTATCGCTTCAGTCAGCCGGAACGCGGTGAGGTCAGACTCGATCACCACAACGTCTGGAAGCAATCTTCACGCTGGTGCGCGCAACGCATCGCCGTGGTTCTGCAGGAATTCCCGGATGCCTTCGGCCTGACCGTCGAAGAAGTGGTTGCCATGGGCCGCACGCCGCACAAAGGCCTGTTCGACGGCGACACGCTGGAAGACCGCCAGGTCGCCACCCAGGCCCTCAAATCGGTGGGACTCGATGGCTTCGAAGATCACGCCTTCGCCACGCTGTCCGGCGGCGAAAAACAACGGGTGATCCTGGCCCGCGCCCTGACCCAGCAACCGCAACTGCTGATCCTCGACGAGCCGACCAACCACCTCGACCCGCGCTATCAGCTGGAGCTTCTGCAACTGGTCAAGCGTTTGCAGATCGGCACGTTGGCGAGCATTCACGACCTGAACCTGGCCGCCGCATTCTGCGACCGGTTGTATGTGATCAACCACGGTCGCATCGTCGCCAGCGGCACGCCGCAACAAGTCCTGACCGTCGACCTGCTGCGCGACGTGTTCGGCGTCGAAGCATTGATCGATCCTCACCCCCTCCACGGCTACCCGCGAATCACCTGGATAACCCGACCATGACTGTGCGCTCCCTGCTTTGCCTCGCTCTGTTGCTGGGCACCACCCACGCCTTCGCCGAGGCCACCCGGTACCCGTTGACGATCCACAGCTGCAACCGCGAAGTGACCTTCAAGGAAGCGCCCAGACACGCGGTCAGCCACGACATCAACATGACCCAGATGATGCTCGCCCTCGGCCTCAAGTCGAAAATGGCCGGCTACAGCGGCGTGAGTGGCTGGAAGTCGGTGACACCGCAAATGCAGTCGCTGCTCGACGGTCTGCCGGAACTGGCAGCCAAGTACCCGTCGGTGGAAACCCTGCTCAACGCCAACGTCGATTTTTTCTTCGCCGGCTGGGATTACGGCATGCGCGTGGGTGGCGATCTCACGCCGCAGACCTTGCAACCGCTGGGCATCAACGTCTATGAGCTGACCGAATCCTGCGCCTTCGTGATGAAGCGACCGGCCGCCACGCTGGACGACACCTACAACGACCTGCGCAACCTCGGCAAAATCTTCGACGTGCAGGATCGCGCCAACGCGCTGATCGCTGACATGCAAAGTCAGGTTGCGGACATCCGCAAAGACCTGCCCGCCGAGAAACCGCGGGTGTTCCTGTACGACAGCGGCGAGGACCGCGCCATGACCTCCGGCCGCCTCGGCATGCCGCAAGCGCTGATCGACGCCGCTGGCGGGCGCAACGTTCTCGATGACGTCGAAGCGAGCTGGACCCGGGTCAACTGGGAAACCGTGGTCGAGCGCAATCCGCAGGTGATCGTGATCGTCGACTACAGCGAAATCACCGCCGAGCAGAAGATTGAATTCCTGCTCAAGAACAAGGCGCTGCAATCGGTGGACGCGATCAAGAACCAGCACTTCATCGTCATCCCTTACGTGCAGGCCACGCCGGGGATCGACAACGTGCTGGCGGTTGAAACCCTGGCCAAAGGGTTCCACGGCGAATGATCAATCGTGGTTACGGCTGGCTGCTGATTGCCCTCGGCGCGGTGCTGCTGGTGTCGTGCGTGGTGTCGCTGGGCTTCGGCCCGGCGCGGGTGCCGGTGGACGTGGTGTGGCGGATTCTGCTGCACAAGCTGTTCGGCCTCGGCGCGCCGGACTGGAGCGCTGGCCAGGAACACATCGTCTGGCTGATCCGCGTGCCGCGCATGCTGCTCGGTGCATTGGTCGGCGCCGGGCTGGCGTTGATCGGCGCGGTGCTGCAAGCGGTGACGCGCAATCCGCTGGCCGATCCTCATCTGCTCGGCGTCACTTCCGGTGCCACGCTCGGTGCAGTGATCGTGGTGCTGCACGTCGGTGAAATCGTCGGCCTGCTGACTTTGCCGATCGCCGCGTTCATTGGCGCATTGTTGAGCATGTTTCTGGTGCTGGGCATCGCCAGCCGGCAGGGTCGGCTGGACAGTGATCGTCTGCTGCTGTGCGGCGTGGCGGTGTCGTTCGTGATGATGGCGATCGCCAATCTGCTGCTGTTCATGGGCGATCACCGGGCCAGTTCGGCAGTGATGTTCTGGATGCTCGGCGGCCTCGGTCTGGCACGCTGGGAATTGTTGGCCGTGCCGGCGCTGAGCGTGTTGCTCGGCCTGATTCTGCTGATCGGCATGGCCCGTCCGCTGAACGCCTTGATGGCCGGCGAACAGACCGCCGTCACCCTCGGCCTGAATGCCCGGGCGGTGCGTCTGCGGGTGTTCGTGATCGCTTCGCTGATGACCGGGGTGCTGGTATCGATCAGCGGCTCCATCGGTTTTGTCGGGCTGATGGTGCCGCACATTGCCCGGCGCCTGATCGGTGCCGAGCATCGGCGTCTGCTGCCGGTGTGCGTGTTGCTCGGCAGCGTTTTCCTCGTCTGGGTGGACGTCGCCGCACGCACACTGATTGCCCCGGAAGACCTGCCCATCGGCGTTGCCACCGCAGCCCTCGGCGGCCTGTTTTTCATCGGCCTGATGCGCCGCCGGTGAATCCTCCGGGTGCGCCCCAATCTGGCGCACCTCGTTGCACCTTTGCATGCAACACGTCCCCTCATGGTGCGCCGCCTTCGAGCGCGACCGCTCTAAACCGACATTTCCCTGCCCAAACCCGACCGGGCACAGCCCTTGCAAAACCCCCTTCAGTCGTTCGCATCTGCCAACCATAAAAAACTTTAACGTTCATGGAGATCGCACAATGAAGCGTCGCAGTTTGATCAAGGCTTTCACACTCACGGCATCCATTGCCGCGATGGGCATGACCTGGACCGTACAGGCCGCCGAGACCATCAAGGTCGGGATTCTGCATTCGTTGTCCGGCACCATGGCGATCTCCGAAACATCGCTCAAGGACATGGCGTTGATGACCATCGACGAGATCAACGCCAAGGGCGGGGTGAACGGCAAGATGCTGGAGCCGGTGGTGGTCGACCCGGCGTCGAACTGGCCGCTGTTCGCGGAAAAGGGTCGGCAGTTGCTGACCCAGGACAAGGTCGCGGTGGTGTTCGGTTGCTGGACTTCGGTGTCGCGCAAATCGGTGCTGCCGGTGTTCGAAGAACTCAACGGCCTGCTGTTCTATCCGGTGCAATACGAAGGTGAAGAGATGTCGCCGAACGTGTTCTACACCGGCGCCGCGCCAAACCAGCAAGCGATCCCGGCGGTTGAATACCTGATGAGCGAAGAAGGCGGCAGCGCCAAGCGTTTCTTCCTGCTCGGCACCGACTATGTGTACCCGCGCACCACCAACAAGATCCTGCGTTCGTTCCTGCACTCCAAAGGCGTCGCTGATAAGGACATCGAAGAGGTCTACACCCCGTTCGGCCACAGCGACTATCAAACCATCGTCGCCAACATCAAAAAATTCTCGGCCGGCGGCAAGACCGCTGTGATCTCCACCGTCAACGGCGACTCCAACGTGCCGTTCTACAAAGAGCTGGCCAACCAGGGCCTGAAAGCCACCGAAGTACCGGTGGTGGCGTTCTCGGTGGGCGAAGAAGAACTGCGCGGCATCGACACCAAGCCGCTGGTGGGCAACCTCGCGGCGTGGAACTACTTCGAGTCGGTGGAGAACCCGGTGAACAAGAAGTTCGTCGATGACTGGAAAGCCTACGCGAAGAAACACAACCTGCCGGGCGCCGACAAAGCGGTGACCAACGACCCGATGGAAGCCACTTACGTCGGCATCCACATGTGGGCGCAGGCGGCCGAGAAAGCCAAATCCACTGACGTCGACAAGGTCCGCGAAGCCCTCGGCGGCCAGACCTTCGCCGCGCCGTCCGGCTACACCCTGACCATGGACAAGACCAATCACCACCTGCACAAACCGGTGATGATCGGCGAGATCCAGAGCGACGGTCAGTTCAACGTCGTGTGGCAGACCGAGGGGCCGATTCGGGCGCAGCCGTGGAGCCCGTTCATTCCGGGTAACGACAAGAAGCCGGATTATGCGGTGAAGAGCAACTGAGTTAACCCGCTCAACCTGATCGTTCCCACGTCGAGGCGTCGAACCGTCTGCGTGGGAATGCCTCAATGGACGCTCTGCGTCCGCTTTTGGGACGCGGAGCGTCCCGGGCTGCATTCCCACGCGGAGCGTGGGAACGATCACTACGCAAGGCCATTTCATATGCCCACTGCCCTTTACCGCTTGATCCTGGCCCTGGCACTTTTGCTGCCGATGGCCGCCCATGCCGGGGACGCCGAAGACTTCGTCGCCGCCAACCCGATGCAACAGGCCAAACTGCTGGAAGCCTGGGCCGCGCAGCCCGATCCGGCCCGTGTCGAACTGATCAACGCCCTGCAACAAGGCGAGCTGACCGTCGACGGCCAACCCAAGACAGTGCGCCTGAACAACCGCCTGCGGGGTCTGATCGATACCGCACTGGCCAGCCACCAATTGCTCGCCGCCGACGCCAAAATCCGTCTGAGCGCCGCGCAGCAATTGCAGAAAAGCGCCAAACCGGCGCAGCTGAAATTCCTCGACCGGCAACTGGCTGGCGAACAAGACGAAAGCGTCCACGCCGCCCTGAGCCTGGCGCTGGCCAACCTGCAACTGGTCGACACCGACCCGGCGGTGCGCCTCGCGGCCGTGCGCCTGCTCGGTGAAACCGGCGACCCGCTGGCCCGCACCCGCCTCGAAGGCTTGCTCGAACCCGGGGTCGAAACCGATGCCAATGTGCGCACCGCCGCCGAAACCAGCCTCGCCCAGGTCAAACGCAAACTGCTGATCGGCGAACTGCTCGGCCAAGCCTTCAGCGGCATGTCCCTCGGTTCGATTCTGCTGCTCGCGGCACTCGGTCTGGCGATTACCTTCGGCCTCCTCGGCGTGATCAACATGGCCCACGGCGAGATGCTGATGCTCGGCGCCTACTCGACCTACGTCGTGCAGTTGATGTTCCAGCGCTACGCCCCGCAGGCCATCGAGTTCTATCCGCTGATCGCGCTGCCGGTGGCGTTCTTCGTCACCGCCGCCATCGGCATGGCACTGGAGCGCACGGTGATCCGTCACCTCTACGGTCGCCCGCTGGAAACCCTGCTCGCGACCTGGGGCATCAGCCTGATGCTGATCCAGCTTGTCCGGTTGCTGTTCGGTGCGCAAAACGTTGAAGTGGCTAACCCGGCATGGCTGTCCGGCGGGATTCAGGTGCTGCCGAATCTGGTGCTGCCGTACAACCGCATCGTGATCATCGCCTTCGCATTGTTCGTCGTGGTGCTGACCTGGCTGCTGCTGAACAAGACCCGCCTCGGTCTGAACGTGCGCGCCGTCACCCAGAATCGCAACATGGCCGCCTGCTGCGGTGTGCCCACCGGGCGTGTCGACATGCTCGCCTTCGGCCTCGGCTCGGGCATTGCAGGACTCGGTGGCGTGGCCCTGAGCCAGATCGGCAACGTCGGCCCGGATCTGGGCCAGAGCTACATCATCGACTCGTTCCTGGTGGTGGTGCTCGGCGGCGTCGGCCAACTGGCCGGCAGCGTGTTCGCCGCGTTCGGCCTGGGCATCGCCAACAAGATTCTCGAACCGCAGATCGGTGCGGTGCTCGGCAAGATCCTGATCCTCGCGCTGATCATTCTGTTCATCCAGAAACGTCCGCAAGGCCTCTTCGCACTGAAAGGACGGGTGATCGACTGATGAACCAGCCTCTACTAGTCACGGCCACACAAAAGGCCGGCCCGAAAGTCACGCTCGCCATCGGCGCGGTCGTTCTCGCATTGCTGATCGCCCTGCCGCTGCTGTCGCTGCTGCCGACGGACAGTGCGCTGCATGTCTCGGCTTACACCCTGACACTGGTCGGCAAGATTCTCTGCTACGCCATCGTCGCCCTGGCACTGGATCTGGTCTGGGGTTACGCAGGTCTGCTGTCGCTGGGCCACGGTCTGTTCTTCGCCCTTGGCGGTTATGCGATGGGCATGTACCTGATGCGTCAGGCTGCCGGTGATGGCCTGCCGGCGTTCATGACCTTTCTGTCGTGGACCGAATTGCCGTGGTACTGGAGCGGCACCGGCAACTTCCTCTGGGCAATGTGCCTGGTGGTGTTGGCACCGGGACTGCTGGCGCTGGTGTTCGGGTTTTTCGCCTTCCGCTCGCGGATCAAGGGCGTGTATTTCTCGATCATGACCCAGGCCCTGACCTTCGCCGGGATGCTGCTGTTTTTCCGCAACGAGACCGGCTTCGGCGGCAACAACGGCTTCACCAATTTCCGCACGATCCTCGGTTTCGGCATCACCGAACCCGGCACTCGCGCGGTGCTGTTTCTGGCAACGGTGTTGCTGCTGGTGGCGAGTCTGTTCATCGGCTGGCGCCTGGCCCGCAGCAAGTTCGGCCGGGTACTGACGGCGCTGCGCGATGCGGAAAACCGCCTGATGTTCTGTGGCTACGATCCGCGCGGCTTCAAGCTGTTCGTCTGGGTCTTGAGCGCGGTGTTGTGTGGTCTGGCCGGTGCGTTGTACGTGCCGCAGGTGGGGATCATCAACCCGAGCGAAATGTCGCCGACCAACTCGATCGAAGCCGCCGTGTGGGTAGCCTTGGGCGGACGCGGCACCCTGATCGGCCCGCTGCTCGGCGCCGGCGTGGTCAACGGCATGAAGAGCTGGTTCACCGTGGCCTTCCCCGAATACTGGCTGTTCTTCCTCGGCGCGCTGTTCATCGTCGTGACGTTGTACCTGCCCAAAGGCGTGATCGGTCTGCTGAAGAAACGAGGTGAATCATGAGAGTCACGGCGAGCGCTGAATTCATGCTGGAACCGGCCTTTTTCCCGGTGGAGCCCAACAAGGACGAAGGCACCAGCCGCGACTCGATCGGCCTCGGGCAACGCGTCGGTCCGGGCCTCGACACCCGTCACGGCACGATCCTGACCCTGGAAGACATCAGCGTCAGCTTCGATGGCTTTCGGGCGTTGAACAATCTGAACCTGTACATCGGCGTCGGCGAATTGCGCTGCATCATCGGCCCCAACGGCGCGGGCAAGACCACGCTGATGGACGTGATCACCGGCAAGACCCGCCCGAGCCACGGCAAGGCCTGGTTCGGCGAAACCCTCGACCTGACGCAGATGAGCGAAGTGCAGATCGCCCAGGCCGGCATCGGTCGCAAGTTCCAGAAACCGACGGTGTTCGAAGCCTTGAGCGTGTTCGAGAACCTGGAGCTGGCGCAGAAGACCGACAAGTCGGTGTGGGCCAGCCTGCGGGCGAAGTTGAGCGGCGAGCAGAAAGACCGGATCAGCGAAGTGCTCGACACCATTCGCCTGACCTCCTCGGTCAATCGTCCGGCGGGGCTGCTGTCCCACGGGCAGAAACAGTTTCTGGAGATCGGCATGCTGCTGATGCAGGACCCGCAATTGCTGCTGCTCGACGAACCGGTGGCCGGCATGACCGATGCCGAAACCGAGTTCACCGCCGAACTGTTCAAGTCGCTCGCGGGCAAGCATTCGCTGATGGTGGTGGAACACGACATGGGCTTCGTCGGCTCGATTGCCGACCACGTCACGGTGTTGCATCAGGGTAGCGTGCTGGCCGAAGGATCACTGGAACAGGTGCAGGACAACGAGCGCGTGATCGAAGTCTATCTCGGCCGCTGAAGAGGAATCAGAGCGTGGGAACGATCACCGGGGAGAATTTGAACATGCTGCAAGTCGACAAGCTGCACCAGTACTACGGCGGTAGCCACATCCTGCGCGGCCTGAGCTTTGACGTGAAGGTCGGCGAAGTGACCTGCCTGCTCGGGCGCAACGGCGTGGGCAAGACCACGTTGCTCAAATGCCTGATGGGCCTGCTGCCGGCCAAGGAAGGCGCGGTGAACTGGGAAGGCCAACCGATCACCACGTACAAGCCGCATCAACGGGTGCACGCCGGTATCGCCTACGTGCCCCAGGGCCGGGAAATCTTCGGCCGGCTGACCGTGGAAGAGAACCTGCTGATGGGCCTGTCGCGCTTTCCCGGCAGCGAAGCCAAAGAGGTTCCGGCGTTCATCTACGAGCTGTTCCCGGTGCTGCTGCAAATGAAACAGCGGCGCGGTGGCGACCTGTCCGGCGGTCAGCAACAGCAGCTCGCGATCGGCCGCGCGCTGGCCAGCCGTCCACGGTTGCTGATCCTCGACGAGCCAACCGAGGGCATTCAGCCGTCGGTGATCAAGGAAATCGGCGCGGTGATCAAGAAGCTCGCGGCCCGTGGCGACATGGCGATTCTGCTGGTGGAGCAGTTCTACGATTTCGCCGCCGAACTGGCCGATCAGTACCTGGTGATGTCCCGGGGCGAGATCGTGCAGCAGGGCCGGGGCGAGAATATGGAAGCCGAAGGTGTACGCGGGCTGGTGACTATTTGAGGTTACGGTCTAATCTGTAGCGTCCTAACGATAATCAGAAAACATGAACTTACCTGTTGCGACTGCCCTGTTTACCCCGAGCTGGCACGCCGAGCTGGAGCTGGCCTATGCCCGCTTCGGCGATTGCACGCGGCCGACCCGACGCCGGCACTTAGGCCCGTTGCGGGTGCAAAAGCATCTGTACGCCGAAGGGCCCGAGGTCTGCCAGCACATCGTCGTCCACCCGCCGGGCGGGATTGCCGGCGGTGACCGGCTCGACATCAGCGCCCGCGTCGAACAAGGCGCCTGGGCGCAGATCACCAGCCCCGGTGCGGCCAAGTGGTATCGCGCGGCAGGCCCCGCCTATCAGTCGCTGAAGCTGCATATTGCTGATGGCGCGACACTGGAATGGCTGCCCCAGGAAACCATCGTCTACAGCGCCGCCCAGGCGGAACTTGCGACCTCGATCGATCTTGAAGGCGATGCGCGCCTGTTCTACTGGGACGTGATAGCGCTGGGTCGTCCGGCCAGTGGCGAGCGTTTCGATCTTGGGCATTTTCAGGCGCATCTGGATATTCGCCGCGATGGCCGACTGCTTTGGCACGAACGCCAGCGCATCGTCGGCGCCGACGGTTTGCTTGATTCGCCGATCGGGCTGGATGGCAATCCGGTGTTCGCGACGTTGCTGGTGACCGGCGAGATCGATGCCGAACTGCTGGAGCGCTGCCGCTCGCTGGGCCACGACGTGCGCGGGGATCTGACGCAGTTGCCCGGTCTTTTGGTCGCCCGTTGCCTGGCCAGCGAAGCGTTGCTGGCGCGGGCGTGGCTGATCGATCTGTGGCGATTGCTCAGGCCTGCGTTGCTTGGCCGCGAAGCCTTGCCTCCCCGAATCTGGAATACCTGATTTTCTTCAACTGCCGACAATGGATTTCAAACGATGGACCTGACCCCACGCGAAAAAGACAAGCTGCTGATCTTCACCGCCGGCCTCGTTGCCGAGCGGCGACTGGCCCGTGGCGTGAAGCTCAACTACCCGGAAGCCATGGCCTATATCTCGGCGGCGCTGCTTGAAGGCGCCCGTGACGGCCAGACCGTGGCCGAACTGATGCATTACGGCACGACCCTGCTGACCCGCGATCAAGTGATGGAAGGCATCCCGGAAATGATCCCGGAGATTCAGGTCGAAGCGACGTTTCCCGACGGCACCAAACTGGTCACTGTCCACCAACCGATCGTCTGAGGCCGCGCCATGACTTACACCATCCGCGATGCACTGCACGCCGACCTGCCGGCGATCCGCGACATCTACAACGACGCCGTGCTCAACACCACGGCGATCTGGAATGAATCCCCGGTCGATCTCGGCAACCGTCAAGCGTGGTTCAGCGCGCGTCAGGCTCAGGGATATCCGATCCTGGTGATCGTCGACGCCGACAACGCCACCCTCGGCTACGCTTCCTTCGGTGACTGGCGGCCATTCGACGGTTTCCGCCACACGGTCGAGCACTCGGTCTACGTGCGCAGCGACCAGCGTGGCAACGGCCTCGGCCCGCAACTGATGACCGCGCTGATCGCACGCGCGAAAACCTGCAGCAAACACATCATGGTCGCCGCCATCGAGAGCGGCAACGCCGCGTCGATCCGCCTGCACGAACGCGCCGGTTTCATTACCACCGGGCAGATGCCGCAAGTCGGCACCAAGTTCGGCCGTTGGCTCGACCTGACCTTCATGCAACTGACCCTCAATCCTGGCGCGGAGCCACCGCCCGCCAACAAGGAGTGATAACGATGAACCCCGCCCAACTGCGACGCGTCAATGCGGAAAGTTTTGCGCACTATCGTCAGGGCCTGATCGACCTGCTGCTCGACGCCGTTGGTTATGGCGCCAGCGTCGGCTTCATGGCCGACCTCGATGCCGCTCAGGCCCGCGCCTATTTCGACGACGTGCAGGACAACCTGAACAAAGGCAACGTCTTGCTGTGGGTGGTGGTCAAGGATGAACAAGTGCAGGCCAGCGTCCAGTTGAGCCTGTGCCAGAAGGCCAACGGCCTGAACCGTGCCGAGGTGCAGAAGCTGTTGGTGCGCGAACACGCCCGGCGGCGCGGCCTCGGCCAGCAGTTGATGCAAGCGCTGGAACTGACGGCCCGCCAGTACAAGCGCGGCATGCTTTACCTCGACACCGAGGCCGGCTCCCCCGCCGAAGATTTCTACAAGGCCCTGGGTTACACCCGCGCCGGGGAAATCCCCGATTACGCCTGCGACCCGAACGGCACCTATCGCCCGACGGCCCTCTATTACAAAGTCCTGCAAGGAGCGAACTGATGATTCCCGGCGAATACCGGATCCAGCCCGGCGACATCGAACTCAACGTCGGTCGTCGCACGGTCAGCCTGAAAGTGGCGAACAGCGGCGACCGGCCGATCCAGGTCGGCTCGCACTACCATTTTTTCGAAACCAACGACGCCCTGACCTTCGACCGCGCCGCCAGCCGTGGCATGCGCCTGAACATCCCGGCGGGCACCGCCGTGCGCTTCGAGCCGGGACAAAGCCGCGAGGTGGAACTGGTGGAATACGCCGGGCATCGCCGAGTGTTCGGGTTTGCCGGGCGGGTCATGGGTGACCTCTGAATTTATACCGTTTGCGCAGGCCCCTTCGCGAGCAAGCTCGCTCCCACAGGTGATCGCATTCCCTCTGTGGGAGCGAGCTTGCTCGCGAATCTGTGAGCGAAGCGAACAGTCTCAAAAACAATTGAATCTCAAGGCATGCGCATGAAAATCTCGAGACAAGCCTACGCCGACATGTTCGGCCCCACCGTCGGCGACAAGGTGCGCCTGGCCGACACCGAGCTGTGGATCGAGGTCGAGCAGGACTTCACCACCTACGGCGAAGAAGTGAAATTCGGCGGCGGCAAAGTGATCCGCGATGGCCAGGGCCAGAGCCAGTTGCTGGCGGCAGAAGTGGTCGACACCGTCATCACCAACGCGTTGATCATCGACCACTGGGGCATCGTCAAGGCCGACGTCGGCCTCAAGGACGGGCGCATCGCCGCGATCGGCAAGGCCGGCAACCCGGACGTGCAGCCCGGCGTGACCATCGCCATCGGCGCCAGCAGCGAAGTGATCGCCGGCGAAGGCATGATCCTCACCGCCGGCGGCATCGACACCCACATCCACTTCATCTGCCCGCAGCAGATTGAAGAAGCGCTGATGAGCGGCGTCACCACCATGATCGGCGGCGGCACCGGCCCGGCCACCGGCACCAACGCCACCACCTGCACTTCCGGACCGTGGCACCTGGCGCGGATGCTCCAGGCAGCGGATGCGTTTCCGATGAACATCGGCCTCACCGGCAAGGGCAACGCCAGCCTGCCGGAGCCGTTGATCGAACAGGTCAAGGCCGGCGCCATCGGCCTCAAGCTCCACGAGGACTGGGGCACCACCCCGGCGAGCATCGACAACTGCCTGAGCGTCGCCGACCAGTACGACGTGCAGGTGGCGATCCACACCGACACCCTCAACGAATCCGGTTTCGTCGAAACCACCCTCGGCGCGTTCAAGGGTCGCACCATCCACACCTATCACACCGAAGGTGCCGGCGGCGGCCATGCGCCGGACATCATCAAGGCCTGCGGTTTCGCCAACGTGCTGCCGAGTTCGACCAACCCGACCCGGCCGTTCACCCGCAACACCATCGACGAACACCTCGACATGCTGATGGTCTGCCACCACCTCGACCCGAGCATTGCCGAAGACGTGGCGTTCGCCGAAAGCCGCATCCGCCGCGAAACGATTGCCGCCGAAGACATCCTCCACGACCTCGGCGCGTTCTCGATGATCAGCTCCGACAGCCAGGCCATGGGCCGCGTCGGCGAAGTCATCACGCGTACCTGGCAGACCGCCGACAAGATGAAAAAACAGCGCGGCCCGCTCGCGCAGGACGGCGAAGGCAACGACAACTTCCGCGCCAAGCGCTACATCGCCAAGTACACGATCAACCCGGCGATCACCCACGGCATCAGCCATGAAGTGGGTTCGGTGGAAGTCGGCAAATGGGCCGATCTGGTGCTCTGGCGCCCGGCGTTCTTCGGCGTGAAACCGACGCTGATCCTCAAGGGCGGTGCCATCGCCGCGAGCCTGATGGGCGACGCCAATGCCTCGATTCCAACCCCGCAACCGGTGCACTACCGCCCGATGTTCGCCAGCTACGGCGGCTCGCTGCACGCCACCAGCCTGACCTTCATCAGCCAGGCCGCGCAGGAGGCGGGACTGCCCGATGCATTGGGCCTGAAGAAGAAAATCGCCGTGGTCAAAGGTTGTCGCGACGTGCAGAAAACCGACCTGATCCACAACGATTACCTGCCCAACATCGACGTCGACCCACAGACCTATCAGGTCAAGGCCGACGGCGTATTGCTCTGGTGTGAACCGGCCGAAACCCTGCCGATGGCGCAGCGTTACTTCCTGTTCTGAGACAAAGCCCTGGGCGTCGAGACAGTCGACGCCCAGGGCTGTGGTGATCATCGAGCGGAAGCGTTCATCAGGTCTTGCGAAGTGCCCTCGGTGGCGGTGGGCATCGGTTCGCCGGTCTCAAGGTGCGACAACTCGATCAGTTTCGTATTGCGCTCAATGCTGCGCTCGACCTCAAGCATCTGCACCGCCTCCCGATAGGCCGTGCTGCTCACGTCTTCGTGTTCACCTTCCAGGCTTTCGAGTTGCTCATCGGCATGGCGGCCAAGCGCGGCGAACGTCTCCGGATATTTCTCGTTCAGGTATTGCACCCAGTATTCGCGGCTGATCAGGTCCTCATAGAACCGCACGCTTTTCTCGGCCTTCACCACCGCAGCACGCGCGGCTGCCAGCTCTTCGCCCCTGATCGGCCGGGCGAACCGCATCTGGCCGGGCTGACCCGGGAGCTGCAATCCATCCTCCCAGCCTGAGGTCAGGCCGATTCGATACTGCAGACGCACCTCCGCCGGATCGGCATGACGGTCCATGCTGCGGGCGGCGAGTTTTTCCACCTCGCCCAGACGGAACAGCTGCCGTGACAAGTCGAGCAAGGCGCGTCCCTTTTCCGCAAGGCCGGGCTGCAAATGGCGCAAGGCGTTGTACTCGAACACCTTGACCTCGATTTCACTGAACGCCAGGGTTCGCCCGTCGACACAGGTGGAGTGAGTGGTCGCCATGGAAAATACCGTATCGCGCAGCTCCTGGCTGCCATCGATCGTCTCGACGATTTTCCATACTCGCCGGGTCAGGTCGGCACGAAAAACCCGGAACTCTTCGGTATCCGGCATCCGCGACAACAGATGGAAGAACGCAGCGTTGTCGGGTTCGCCAGCCAATCGCTGCCACATCATCCGATATGACGCGACATCCTCCTGGGCAACGCTTTCCATCCACGGAGCGGCCTGTTGTTCGAGGATGCCTTGAGCAGGCGTCAAAAGATCTTCATCCGGCTCCGGCTCGCTCTCGAGCCCCGCACCCTCCCCGTCACTTTCAGTGGTGCTATCCATGTCATCGATCATCCGGTCGATGTCGGCATAGGTCATGCCGAGCACCTCATGGCGTCCCTGGGTATCAGCGTACGCTCGCAACCGGACAAGGCTTTGCTGCGATATTTCGTAATTCTCCGACAGGTTGCTGCTCGCGATCAGCGCGGTATGAGTGCCGTCATACAGTTCGGAAGGAATCGACGCGATTTCGTTGCTGCTCAGATCGACCGCTTGCAGATTCGGCAACTGCAATACACCGTCAGGCCAGGCAGCCAGCAGATTGTCACGCAGGTCCAGCCGTTCCAGCCGCCCGAGGCCAGTGACATCGAACGTGTACAGGCTGTTATGGCTCAGATCCAGCCAGCGCAATTGCTCCAGCCCCTCAAGGATCGGATACATGGGTGTGGATTGCGCCAGGCCCGTGGACGACAGCTCAAGCCGTTCCAGCAGGCGCATCTGCGCAACAGGTTCAGGAATTGCCAACAGATGGTTGCCGCTGAGACTGAGCCGACGCAGCTGCGTAAATGCCCCGAGAAAACCGTTCGAACCACTTGTGGTGAGCTTGACCCCGGACAGATTCAGATTGCTCACCGCAGGCATTGACTCGACCAGCTCAGGCAGATTACCCACCTGTAGACCGTCGAGGCTCAATTCGTGATCTGCCACGCCGTTCCAGTCAATCGAACCTTCGCGCCAGCACCTGATGATGCGCTGCGCGGCGAGCTGGCGGCTGCGCGACGATACGACCCAGTGCGTGCCCCGGGTTTCATGGGTGAACAGCCAGTCGTTCAGGCGCCGGGTGAGCGACTCGAATGACTGCTCCCATTGCGCGATCCGGGCACTGATCTGTGTATCGACCAGGCCGGCGTCCCGCATCTGTTCAATGGACGTCTGCGCACGGGCGGCGTCGTAATCCGGGCGCAGCCGCCGCAAACGTGCTTCCCACGTTACCGGACCTTCGCCCGTCGGCAACGGTGGCAGCGGCAACAGGCGTCGAGCAACCACCGAGCCGCTTTCCATGGGCGGTGTCTGGTGACGCGGCTCTTCCAGTGCAAAGCGTTGCAGCGAGCCGGCGACCAGGCCATGGCTGTCCTCGATCCGCGACCGGGCAGCAGCGAGATCGGCACGCGCCTGCGGACTCAGCGGAGTGTCGGTCAGGCTGGTGTCGAGCAACAGCTGATCACGAGACAGCAACGCCTGCGGTAACGACGTCAGGCGGCTGTCACTGAGATCCAGCCAGGTCAGCTCGGGCAGCGTCTCGGCACCGGTCGGCCATTGATCAATGGCAGTCTTGCTCAGGTCGAGCGCCCTCAGTCGGTTCATGCCGCGCACATCAATATTGCTCAATGGATTGTCATGCAGGTTCAGGGTTTCCAGCGTCGGCAGATCACCTGGCTCCAGCGGCAACGCAGACAGATTGCAATCGCTCAGATCCAGCGTATCGAGGTGCTGGAAAGTACGGAGAAAACCGCGCATTTGCTCCAGCGGGGCCTTTAACCCTGCCAGATACAGGTTGCGGACATGGTTGAAACCTTCAGGAGACAGGGTTGGCAGACTCTCCATCGGCGAACCGGCGATATCCAGCACCGAGGCGTCGTTGGGAAAACTGACATACAGGTTGTAAAACACGCTTTCAGTGCGTGTGCCATAGCGCTGAAGCAACCCGCTGCGCCAACTGCTCATCAGCGCTTCAGCCACTTCCGAGCGTGCTGTTCCGCCGTTGAACACGGTCGGCTCGGACCCCACCCACTCCTGCAACCGATTGAGTTCGTTGAACTGCTCGCTCAGGGTTTCGATGGCCGCAAACCGGCTCATCGCATCGGTAAATTGCGCTTTGAAGCCATTGTTCAAGACATCGAGCAGGCCGGACTCCATGCGGACGAAACGCTTGAGTTCGCCGCGACAGTAATCGGCAACCATTTCGTCCAGATCGAGCAGATGCCGGGGTTGGCTGCGGACAAACTCGTAGATCGGCTTGAACACTCGTCGCGTGAACCTCGACCAGTCCAGAGACAGACCGGACAACAGGCGCTGGTGCCCTTCATAGATGTCCACCGGCAGGCTGTTGATGGCGGTCGAGCGCAGGTTCAAGCGCTCGAGCCGGGGCAGGTCCAGCACACCGCGCGGCCATTGGTCCATTTGCAGGGCGTTGACTTCGAGCCTGCGCAACTGCCGCATGCCGCTGACATCAAGGGTCGTCGGTACGACTGGATTCATCCCGCCACCGGTACAGTGCAGCTCAAACTCTTCAAGCCGGCTCAACTCTCGAAGCCGCGTCGCCACAGTCGCAGTCAACGGCGTCGAAAGTTTCAGGCGGGTCATGTGCCGCAGCGACTTCAGCGTCGCAAGCGTCTTCTCGAACTCCGCCGTACTCGTGGTCAGTGTGAGCCTCTCGACATTGGGAAACACGGCGAGCGTTTCGGCGACCGCCGGCGCGCGCAGGGTCAGTTCGCGGACGTGGGCGAAATCTGCCGCCAGTGGCGGCAATGGCGCATCACTGATGAGGGTGAGGCGCGCCGCTTCAGGATCGTGTCCCGCCAACGGTGCATTGCGCCAGCCATCCTTGATGCTTTGCGCCGTGTGCATGATTGCGTCGCGGGACTCTCGCTGGCGCAGGTCCGGTGACATCGACCATTGATCAAGTGTCGTTTCAAGCTGTCGCCATTCGCTCATGCGATTGTTGAGCAGATGGAAGATCTGTTGATCGGTCTTGCCCAGGCGCCATTGTTCGAGAATGAAACCTCGGGCCTGTGCGTCACTCAGTCCGGGATAGAGTGCCTGGACGTGGCTGGTCAACACCGGATCCAGCCCGGCGCTCTCACCACTGGCCGGATACCCCAGCCGCCCGGAAGCCATGCGACGAGGTGGCCTGAACCAACGGGCGGCGGGTCGAAACACCTGCGCGCACGCCGTGCGATGAGTGCGTGCGTAATCAATGATCGCGCGTTGCAGTTCCCTGCTTTGCCCCACCTGTGGCAATCCGATCGAGCGCCGAGCCTCATCGGGCAGCGCATGCATCAGCGAGGCGTAAAAGTTGTCCCCTCTGGCGGGCATACTGTTGAGTGTTTCAGCACGATCGTCAAAGGCCTGCCAGGCCGTACCGTTCCTGACCACGAATTTGTGATGCGGCGCGACCTCGCTGCCAATGGCATCGATCAGCGGTCCGCCGACACCACCTGCGCGTAGTTCCAGACGTACATCGCCAGGCCAGCCAGGTAGTCTGCTCAATGCATGCAGCGCCAGTCGGGCGCTATCGTTCGACGCCATGGTTTCGCCGTGCAGCCCGGCCATGGCCCGGGTCAGGCGCCCTTCACCGGCATACTCGCGACCGAGCTCCTGCAAATGCAGGGGAACGCGTGGTGAACTGTCCAGCCGCGCGAGTTCGTCGGCATTCGCCTGATGCAACACAGTCTGCGCGGCCCGCTCTGTCAGGCCTGGCTGGCTTCGCTGCAATTTCGCGATCCGTGGCGCAACAGGATCGACGGGCCGTAAAAGGCTCTCGAGCAGCGCCGGTTTGCGAGCGTCGGCAAAATCGCCGATCTGCCGGGCCAGTTCCAGCGGCCTCACGGCGGCGACCCGTGCAGGCTCATCACCGAGTAATCCAACCACTTCGGCCTCATCCAGTGAGGCCAGAATCCGCGCCGGCAACCCACCGCTCAGCACCTCGGCCCGGCTGATCCGGATGGGCGCCCTGCCACCGCGCCGTGTCCCGTAACGCAGCGCACTACCCGACAAATCAGGAGACTCGTAGACCTGCAACTGCCGCCCCCACGGCCAGCGTGGCATCTCGGGCAGCAAGGGCAAAACCTGCAGGTATCGCTCGTCGATGGGTTGCGTACCGGCCACCTGTTCGACGATCAGTCCGGCATCCCGTTCGGCGCGGAAAAGTCTCATGGCGTCCGCCAGCTCCGGGGGAGGCAAGGCGTTGTCCAGGTGCATTTTGCGCAGGGCTTCATCGCTGACACCGGCCACGTCGCCAAGGATCAGCAACTGTTCGTCGGCGAAGGCGTCAGTACTGTGGCCGATCCGCCTGAGCAGTTTCAGTCGATCCCAGCGCTGCGGGCGCTCAAGCGTGTGTCGCCAGGCGCCGGCGCCGTTGTGCGCCAACGGCGGATGATAGGCCTGCGGATCACTTGGATGGCTGATACGCCACGCTTTGAGCGACTCGTCATAAGTCTGCCGATACGTCTTGCCGTCAAGCTGAATGTATTTGTCCTGCCCGACTTCGTATTGCCCCAGCGCATTGGGCGCTGCGCGCGAGTCCAGTTTCACCGGACTCTCGTAAGCGCTCAGGTCAGGCTTCCACAAGCGGGTGGTGCCATCGGGCATCTGCACCTGATGCAGGTTCTCGATAGCCGGCACCGGCCTGGCAGTCGTCAGCCTGGCGAACGCTTTACCGCCACCTGACATCAGAGCGATCAATGCCAGGTTCTGCGCGACATCGATCAGATGCGCCTTCGCGGCCTTGCGATCGCCCTCACTCCATTCGATGGCACCTTCAAAGGTTTCGTCGAGCAGTTGCCCGGCCATCACCCCCATCATCAATTCCCCCAGCACCGGCACGAACATCGAAACACCGGTCAGCACCAGCATTCCGAGATTGAGCAACCCGGCGAGTTTTTCCGAGCGCACCCTGGCATCGACATCCGCGGTGGGTACGGCGTGGCTACGGGCATCGGCGATCAGTCGATCGCGATGCTGATCGAACAGGTATTCCCACAGGTCGACATTGTCCGCCCAGATCCCGTGGCCCTTGCGCGACAAGTCCACGGGATTCAGATACGGATCAGGATTCGGGACCTGCTCGACGGCAGGCGCAGGCGGCAACTCGCGGATGCCGACAAACGTCCCGCTGATCGGGTTGATGGCCTTGAAAGCCTCATTAAGCAGTGGAGCGTAGGGCGTCAATCTTTGTAAGGCCGTTCGGCCTGGCTTGTCATCGGTGAACTGACTGAAATAGTAAGACCGGTCGGCATAGGCCACGAACTGACTGAAGAACCGCTGATACGCATTCGGGTCCGCCGGATGAGCCTGCGTGGCATCGCGCGCAGTGAAGCGCTGCTTGAACATCGCTTCGATTTCCTGGCCCTTGTAACGTTTGAGCGGGTGATAAGGATCGCCCGGGATATACAGGATCGAGTCGTCGCTGTAGCGGTACTTCTCGCAGATCGCGAACAACACGCAGCCGGTCATGCGCCGCCCCATCAGGCCCAGATCGCAGAACCAGATCTGCCGCTTGCCCTGGCGCGGCGCAAGCTCGCCATTGAGGATCGAGCGAATCGAGGCGTAGTCTTCGCGCCCGATATCGCCCGTGAGCAGCGCCACTTCGGCCGCTGCCCGCAAAGCAGTCTTGTGGGCGTCGATGAACTTGTCGCGCAGCACATTCCTGGCCACCGCATCCTTGGGGTACAGAAACGTCTTGAGGTAATCCTGATACTTCGCTCCGATGTCCAGCGAACGGCACAGTCCGGTGAACTGCTCGACTGTCAAACGGGTGGTTAACGGTTCCAGGGTGCCCGGTTTCGAGGTTTCAATGCGAAATCCCGAAGTTCGATGAAAGGCCCCGCCCTTACATTCGCGGGCTTCGAAATTGTGCAGCGCTGCTTGCAGCAAAGGCAGTTTCAGGACCTGGAAAGAATCGATTTCGATGGCGAAAATCCCCACCTCCACCGGTTTGTTCAGCACCAGCCAGGTCTTGTTGACGTCGAGGGTCACGTTGAACCGGTCCTTCAGGGCCTGGGTCAGCAAGGGCGCTGCGAAGCGATCGATGTCCTGAAAATCCGACATGGCATTGTCCAGCCGTGCCTGAGCGGCGAGGCTGGCGGTCAAGGCATCGCCCACGGCTTTGCGTTGATCGCGGGATGCGTGCCTGTACCAGTCCGGTGTGGCGACATCGGTATGCTTCAACGCCTCACGCTGGCGCTGCGAAGCATCGATCAGCCATCCGGGACTGGACCGCTGCAGCAGGTCGGCGTGCAGACTTTGCGTTACAAAGGCGCTCGGCGCTGCAACGGGGTCCGGGGAAGATGAAGCGGCAGGGATTTCGGACATGGTTTCACTCCTTCAAATGGAGCAAAAGCAGACCATGACCGACCTCCGTGGCTGCGGTACATAAATATCGCAACGGGGCAGCTTGTCAGCGGAAGTTTCAGGCTGGAGCGGCGCTTTCATTCCCGCGCAAAGGGTCTAATATTCGAACGCCCCGCCTTGAATTTCCAGGAACCCGGTCATGCGTTTATCCGAATTCATCAGGCAACACGCGGATCACATCGTCGAGGAGTGGGAACAGTTCGCCAGGACCATCAGCCCGGCGGCCGACACCATGGATCAGGCGGCACTGCGCGACCATGCCAAGGCCATCCTGCTGGCCGCCGCGCGGGACATGGACACCACACAAACCGCCCGCGAACAAATCGCCAAGGCCAAGGGCGAAGGCCCGGAGAAAACCCCGAGCCTGGATGAGGCCGGTGCCAGCCACGGTGAGTTGCGCCATGCCGTGGGCTTCGACCTGGTGCAGATGACATCGGAATTCCGCCATCTGCGCGCCTGCGTGATCCGCCTCTGGGCCAACAGTCTGGAAACCCCGGACATGGCGTACTTCCAGGACATGATCCGTTTCAACGAAGCCATCGATGAAGCCCTCGCCGAGTCGACCGCCGCCTACGCCGAGCAGGTCAACCGCTCGCGCGACATTTTCCTCGCGATCCTCGGTCACGACCTGCGCGCACCGCTGCAAGCGGTCAGCATGTCTACTGAGTTGCTGATGCGCAAAACAGCTCTGGAGGGCGATGCGCTGAGCTGTGCGTTGAGCATCAAGCAAGGTGCGCGGCACATGGCGGCGATGGTCAGCGATCTGCTGGAACTGGTGCGCAGTCGCCTGGGCAAGAGCCTGCCGATAGAGCCCGCGCCGATGGACTTGGCCGATGCGGCGCGGGCAGCGATTGCCGAAGCCTGTGCCGGCAACCCGCAAAGCGATCCGACGCTGATCATCGAAGGCGATACGCGGGGTGTCTGGGATTCCGCTCGACTGGCACAACTGCTGCAAAACCTGATCGGCAACGCCTTGCAGTACGGGACTCACCCGCGGGATCTGATCGTGACGCTGAAAGGTGAAGGCGATGTCGTGAGCCTGACGGTGCACAACCATGGCGAGCCGATTTCCGAAGAAGCCATCGGCACGATTTTCGACCCCTTGGTGCGTAGCTCCAATGAAGAGCTCGGTCAGGCCTCGACCAGCCTCGGGCTGGGCCTGTTTATCGTCAAGGAAGTGGTGACCGCCCACGGCGGAACCATCGAAGTCAGCTCAAGCGAAGCCGAAGGAACACTGTTCAGCGTGATGCTGCCCAGACAGGCCTGAGCGCTACTCGACCACCAGCCGCCCCAGCCGCTGACGGAGCATGCGGTTCTCGGCCCGCAGCTCCTTGACCTCTTCCAGCAGGTCCAGCGCCAGGGCGACGCCTTCCCATTCCAGGTCAAGGTCGCGCCGCAGTTTGGCGGCGCGTTTGGCCAGGGCCAGTTCGTAGTCGGTGAAGCGCCATTCCCTGGGCTGCGCGCCCTGAGGTTCGAGGATGCCGTGTTCGACGATTTCGATCACGTAGACGTCCGACAACTCGGCCGCCTCACAGAATTCTGCCATGTCCAGTTGAACGATCAGGGGGCTGCTCATGATGGGCTACTCCGTCGTCAGTATCAGAAGTTCTCGCGCGGATTGAAGGCGGCTTTCTTCGCCAGTTCCTGCCACAGCGCCTTGACGTCATCGCCGTTGGCTTTGGGCATCACGGCCTTGAGCTGGACGAACAGATAACCGCGTTCGCCGGCCTTGTTCTGCAGACCGTGGCCCTTGGCGCGCATGCGCTGGCCGTTCTGGCTGCCGGCCGGGACCTTGAGGTTGATCTTGCCGGTCAGGGTCGGCACGGCCACTTCGGCGCCCAGCGCCAGTTCCCACGGTGCCAGCGGCAAGGTGATGATCAGGTTTTCGCCTTCGACATCGAATTTCGGGTGTGGCGCGAAACGGATGGTCAGGTACAGATCGCCATTGGCGCCGCCACCGATGCCCGGTGCGCCCTGGCCCTTGAGGCGGATGCGCTCGCCGTCGGTCACGCCCGCCGGAATTTTCACGTTCAGGCTCTTGCTGGTGTTGCTGACGTGCTGGCCCGAGCCGTTGTATTGCGGCACCTGGAAGCTGATCTTTTTCGATTCGTTCGAAAGCGTCTCTTCCAGAAAGATCGGCAGTTCCAGTTCCACGTCTTGCCCTCGCCGTCCGGCGCTGCGGGATTGCCGGCCAGCGCCGCCACCGAAACCGGGGCCGCGATTGCCGAAGATCGAACTGAAGAAGTCCGAGAAGTCGCCGGTGTCGCCACCGCCGCCGAAACCGCCACGGCTCTGCCAGCCCGGCGGGCCCTGGAACGGCTGCCCGTGCTGGCCGTAGCGCCGCAGGTCGTCGTATTCGGCGCGCTTGTCGGCGCTTTTCAGCGCTTCATAGGCTTCCGAGGCATCCTTGAACTTGGCCTCGGCGTCCTTTTCCTTGCTGACATCGGGGTGGTATTTGCGCGCCAGCTTGCGATAGGCAGCCTTGATTGCCTTGTCGTCCGCCGTCGGCTCCACGCCGAGTATCTTGTAATAGTCTTTGAAGTCCATCGAAGGAATCACCATCCGTTAACGATTTCGCGCCGTTGCCAGCATGCGCCGATTTGCGCGTGCCGGGTTGACCGATCTCAAGTTTGTGACCGGGTGGCGCAGCAGAAGTTTATCGGCAGTGGACAGCGGTTCTTGCGACCGCCGGTGTGTCTGCCGGCCCATGCCAGCAAGTTTGGGGCAAAGCGCCGACTTTCAAGCAAGCTTAGTCGCTAAATAGCAGATGACCGGCCTTCGAATCTGTCGCGCACTGACATACACTGCGCGGCCGTTTTTTTGACCGGAACCGAAAGACCATGAAAGACGCCTCTCCAGCCCGTGCCTGCGGCATCGACTTCGGCACGTCCAACTCCACCGTCGGCTGGCTGCGCCCCGGCGTGGAAACGATGATCGCGCTGGAAGACGCCAAGATCACCCTGCCGTCGGTGGTCTTCTTCAACATCGAAGAACGTCGCCCGGTTTACGGCCGTCTGGCGCTGCACGAATACCTGGAAGGCTACGAAGGCCGGCTGATGCGCTCGCTCAAGAGCCTGCTCGGTTCCAAGCTGATCAAGCACGACACCAGCGTCCTCGGCACGGCGATGCCGTTCAAGGACTTGCTCGGGCTGTTCATCGGCCAGCTCAAGAGCCGCGCCGAAACTGCCGCCGGTCGTGAGTTCGAGCAGGTTGTTCTGGGCCGCCCGGTGTTCTTCGTCGACGACGATCCGCTGGCCGACCAGGAAGCCGAAGACACCCTGGTGGAAGTGGCGCGCAAGCTCGGTTTCAAGGACGTTTCCTTCCAGTACGAGCCGATTGCCGCCGCGTTCGACTATGAGTCGACCATCGAAAAGGAAGAGCTGGTACTGATCGTCGACATCGGCGGTGGTACTTCGGACTTCTCGCTGGTGCGCCTGTCGCCCGAGCGTCGCGGTGTGGATAACCGTCACGACGACATCCTCGCCACCGGCGGCGTGCACATCGGCGGAACCGACTTCGACAAGCAACTGAGTCTGCAAGGCCTGATGCCGCTGTTCGGCTATGGCAGCCGCATGAAAAGCGGAGCGTTCATGCCGACCAGTCATCACATGAACCTGGCGACCTGGCACACCATCAACTCGGTGTACTCACAGAAATCGACCCTGGCCCTGGGCAGCATGCGCTACGACATCGAAGACACCGGCGGCATCGACCGTCTGTTCAAGCTGATCGAACAGCGCGCCGGGCACTGGCTGGCGATGGAAGTGGAAGAAACCAAGATCCAGCTGACCCACAACGACAGCCGCCATGTGGCGCTGGATCGCATCGAGCCGGGCCTGAGCGTTGAATTGACCCGGGCACTGTTCGAGTCGGCCATCGAATCGCAGCTCGAACGCGTGCGCGGCAGCGTCACCCAGTTGCTGGCAGACGCCAACGTGGCGGTCGGTCAGGTCGATACGGTGTTCTTCACCGGCGGTTCCAGCGGTATTCCGGCGCTGCGCAATAGCGTCTCGGCAATGCTGCCGAACGCGCGGCATGTCGAAGGGAATATCTTTGGCAGCATTGGTAGCGGCCTGGCGATTGAAGCCATGAAGCGTTATGGCTCGATGAACTGACACTGCACTGATGATCGTTCCCGCGCTGCGTGGGAACGATCGCCTACTAAACCATCCCGCCCAGCTTCAGCTCACTCTTCAGATACGCGTAATAGATCGGCCCCGCCACCACTCCCGGCAGGCCGAATGCGGCCTCGAACACCAGCATCGCCAGCAGCAACTCCCAGGACTTGGCACTGATCTGCCCGCCGACGATGCGCGCGTTGAGAAAGTATTCCAGCTTGTGGATAAAGATCAGGTAGCCCAGCGCCGCAATCGCCACCCAGATCGATAGCGACAGGCCGACAATGGTGATCAGCGTGTTCGACATCAGGTTGCCGATCACCGGCAGCAGACCCAGCAGGAACGTCAGCACGATCAGGGTCTTGGTCAGCGGCAGCTTGATCCCGAACAGCGGCAGGATCACCGCCAGGAAGATCCCGGTGAAGAAAGTGTTGAGCAGGGAAATCTTGATCTGTGCGAACACGATGTTGCGAAACGCCTGAACCAGCAGGTGCAGACGGTCGAACAGTGCGGCCGCCAGCGGTTTGCGCTTGGTGACGTCCGGTACGCGCTGCAAGGCGATGATCGCGCCGAGCACCATGCCGATCAGCAGCGTCACGAACATGTGCGCCGCGTCCTTGCCCACCAGTTGCAGTTCGGACAAATGCTTGCTCGCCCACTCACCGATGGCCACCCGGAACTCGGCAGCGCTGGCCGGCAGATAGGCATCGATGAACGGCGGCAACTGCCCGCGCGCACGGTCAACCACACCCATGAATTTGTCGAGAGAAGCGCCAGGGTTTTCCGCTTCATGCAGCAGGAAACTGATGGCGCCGGCAAAGATCAGCGTCAGCACACTCACCACCAGCGTGCCCAGCAGCGCCACCGCCAGCCAGCGCGCACGCCGGCCTTCGATCAGCCGTTGCAGTTGCGGGGTGAGCATGTTGACCAGCTCGTACACCAGCAATCCTGCCAACAGACTGGGCAACAATCGCAACGGCAACACCAGCAACAGGCCGCCGAAAATGATGATGCAACTGACCCAGAACACTACATGACGCTCAGAAAACGTTGGCATACAGCCTCAAAACGAACGGCGTAAAAGGATTGGCAGTCTGCCAGCGATCCGAGGCGAGCACTAGGGATATGCAGGGTTTGAGATTGCCGCTGCCCCGAGCAGCCTCTTCGCGAGCAAGCTCGCTTGTATGCTGGTACTTGAAGGGAGGAGGAGGGACAAGGCTCGATTCTGACTGTTGGCGCAGTACAGATCCGTGGGAGATTTCG
>NZ_NEJJ01000022.1:0-120310 GCF_002113045.1 Pseudomonas sp. B26(2017)
ACCGGAACATACGCTTATCCTTAAGCAAAGAGGAAAAGAGCGCGATGTCCAAACCGTCCGTGGTTCGTGCTCGCGAGAATTGGCGGGCACGCTATCAAGAGCGCTTTGCGGGTAATGTAGGCAGTTTCTTCAAATGGAGTGGGAAAGGTCGCTTATGCGCGATGCCCTGCTCAACAACGCTCCTTGAATGCAGGGCACAGGGCACAAAAAAGCCGACATCACTGTCGGCTTTTTTGGATCACTGTTTCGGCGCGGGCGCCGGTGCAGTGGCCGGTGCAGCAGGTGCCGGGGCTGGCGCTGCGCTGCCCGGTTCGGTCGGTTTCGGCAGCGGGTCGTCGAACAGGTTCAGCCGTTCGCGCAACTCGTGGGCCGGCACCGGTTGCTGATCCGCCGGCAAGGCGTTCGGGTCGACCGGGGTGGCCGGAGCCCCGCCGTTCTGACCTTGGTCTGCCGGTTTTGCGGTATCGGCACCTTGCGCACCTTCGATGGCCGCCTGGGCTTTTTTGGTCAACACCACGATGTCGATGCGGCGGTTGACCGGGTTGAACGGGTTCTCCTTGTCAAACAGCGCCGACGAGGCGTAACCCACCACGCGAGCCACTTGAGCGTCCGGATAACTGCCTGCCACCAGTGCCCGCCGCGCGGCGTTGGCACGGTTGGCCGAAAGCTCCCAGTTGCCGAAGTCGCCGTTGCCCACGTAAGGCTTGGCATCGGTGTGGCCGCTGATGCTGATTTTGTTCGGCACCGCTTTGATGGTGTCGGCCATGGCCAGCAGGATGTCTTCGAAGTATGGCTTCAGGCGTGCAGAACCGGAGTCGAACATCGGCCGGTTCTCGGCGTCCATGATCTGGATGCGCAAGCCGTTCGGCGTGATTTCGAACAGGATCTGGTCCTTGAATTTCTGCAACTGCGGGTTCTCGTCGACCTTGTTCTGCAGTTCTTGCAGCAGCAGCTCCAGGCGTTCCTTCTCGACCTGCTCGGCCATGCCTTCGACCTGATCGGTGTCGACCGTGACCTTGTCCGGTTGCGGCTGAGACTTCACTTCAGGGTTGAGGGTGTTTTCCGGCGCCAGGGTCGGCGTGCCGCCCAGATCGATGATGTACGGCGTACCGCTCTCGGAAAAACCGACCGGGTCCTTGAAGTAACCGGCGATGGCGATCTTCTGCTCCGGGGTCGCGGTGGACAGCAGCCACAACACCAGGAAGAACGCCATCATCGCCGTCGCGAAGTCGGCGAAGGCAATCTTCCATGCCCCGCCGTGATGCCCGCCGGCAATGCGCTTGACGCGCTTGACGATTATTGGCTGGTTATTTTCCATGGCTTAACGACCGCGAACGGCTTGTTCCAGCTCGGCAAAGCTTGGACGGTGAGCCGGGTACAGAACCTTGCGACCGAATTCGACAGCCAGCGACGGCGGCATGCCGGAGGCCGAAGCCACCAGCGAGGCCTTGATGGCTTCATAAACGTTCAGCTCTTCCTTGGCATCGTGCGCCAGCGAGTGCGCCAGCGGGCCGAAGAAGCCGTACGCCGCGAGGATACCGAAGAAGGTACCGACCAGTGCCGCACCTACGTGCAGACCGATGGACTTCTGATCGCCGTCACCCAGAGACGCCATGGTCACCACGATACCCAGTACCGCCGCGACGATACCGAAACCCGGCATGCCGTCGGCAATGCCGTTGACGGCGTGCGATGGGTGCTCCAGTTCTTCTTTCAGGCTGTAAAGCTCCATGTCGAACAGGCCTTCCAGCTCGTGGGGAGCCATGTTGCCGGAGGACATGATGCGCAGGTAATCGCAGATGAACGCGGTCATGCGTTCGTCTTTCAGTACCGCCGGGTACTTGGCAAAAATCGGGCTCGCGGCGGCGTCTTCGATGTCGCCTTCGATGGCCATCATGCCTTCACGGCGGCTCTTGTTGAGGATCTCGTAGATCAGGCCGAGCACTTCCAGATAGAACGTGTGGCTGAAACGCGAACTGAACATGCTCAGGGACTTCTTGAGCACGTGCATCGTCATGTAACCGGGGTTGGCCTGCAGGAATGCACCGAGTGCCGCACCGCCGATGATCATCACCTCGAAGGGCTGGATCAGGGCGGCAATCTTGCCGTGGGAGAGCACGTATCCGCCGAGCACGCTCGCGAATACGACGATGATGCCGATAATTTTAGCCATAGGTAGAAAGGTACTTGTTTAAGTCGGGTTCAAGGTCATATTCGGAAGTTAAAAAATCTCTTCTTCTACTTATCGGCAAAACTGCGCCAGACTATAGCCAGTTCAGGCGAAAAGCCAATTTAGCCCATGCCGGGCGCGTCTACAGTCAGTGAAGATCTCGTCCAGACATGGCTAATGAAACGAACGTCCCACACGTGAAACCGACCACACTCGATGGCTGGGTGAAGTTGCTCGACAGCGTTCGCCTGCCAGTACCGCAAGACGCCCATGACCGAGTCTGCCGGGCGATTCGAGATGACCGCCGCTCGCTGCGCGACATCGCCGACCTGATGCAGGACAGCCCGGCGCTGGCCTTGAGCATCATCCGCGAAGCCAACCGCCACACCCATGGCAACATGACCGCGCCGGCGGAAAACCTTGAAGTGGCGATCAATCGCCTCGGCCTTGGCCGCACCGAGGAACTGCTGGCGCGCCTGCCCGCCGAACCTGCCGCGCAAATTCCCCAGGCCCTGCGCCAGCTGCAGATGATCAGCCAGCACGCCACGCAACAGGCCAACGGCTTTTTTGCCAGCCGCCTGGCGCGACTTTGGCAGGACATTCATTGGGGCAGCCTGCTGTTTCTGTCGCCGCTCTGGCCGTTGGCGCTGACCTTTCCCAAATTGCTTGAAGAGTGGGAAGTGCGGGTTATCCACAAAGGCGAATCAGCGCGCGTCGTGGAAAAGCAGCTGTTCGGTGTGCGCCTGCTGAAAATCGGCGAAGCGCTGGTGGAAGCCTGGCGTCTGCCGATCTGGGTGCAGCAAGGCTATCGACTGCTGCTGAACGAGCAGCGCGAACTGGTCAAGGTCCTGCGCATTGCCCGCGACGTCGATCATCCGCTGCGCCAGCAAAACCGCCTCGATGACGATCCGACCCTGCGCCGCTGGCTCAATCAACCGGCCAACACCGTGTTGCTGGCCAACGGCCTGGCCCTCTCGGCGCAACAAGCCTGGGACAGTCCGCACAGCGAGCGCTGGCAATACCTGACCAGCCTCTACCTGCAAATCTCGATGGACGAGGTGCAACAGCAGCTGCACCAACAGGCTGCCGTCAGCGCTCGCCTTCATTCCATGCCGGACCTGTGGCACCCGGCGGTTTCGCTGTTGTGGCCATGGGGAACCCGTCGGCTGCCCGCCGGAATGCTCCCGGCGGCGGCGCCGTCCGCTGAAGATCTGACCCAGTGGCGCCGGCAGTGCGCCGAACTGCTGGCCGTGCCAAGCCGTTTCACCAACGCCATGAGCCTGACCGTCGCCGCCCGTGACGCGCTGGTCGCCAGCGGCATGCGCCGGGTGATGATCCTGATGGCCGACCGCAGCCACGCTAATCTGCGCGTCCATCAAACCTCGGGGTTGCCGAAGGAAGCCGCTGCGCTCAATTTCGTCGTCAGCCAGAGTTCGGTGCTGCAACGCCTGCTCGCGCAGCAGGCGCAAGTGCGGATCACCCCAGACAACAACGCCCAGTTTTCCGCCCTGCTCCCACCTTCACTGCGCACGCTGTTTCGTGGCGAGCATCTGTTCCTGCGCTCGCTGGTGAACAACGGCCGGGTGATCATGATCGTGGTCGCCGACCAGGGTGGCGGGCCGTTCGCCGACATCACCGTACAAGCCTTCGGCAAAACCGCGCAGTGCATCGAGAAAGCCCTGCACAGTTTTAGCCAGCGCGGCCAATGACAGCTACAATCCACCCCCTTTGTGCTCTGGAGACCTCACATGTCTGATTTCTCTGGCCTGGCCCTGGTGATCGAGCCGAGCGACCTGCTGCCGCGCCTCGAATCCCGCTATCTGATTCTGGTGGATCTGACCAGTGCCGCCCGCTACGCCGAGGGACATATTCCCGGCGCACGTTTTGTCGATCCGAAACGCACTCAGCTGGGTCAGGCGCCGGCTCCGGGCCTGTTGCCGAGCAAAGAAAAACTCGAAGAACTGTTCGGTGAGCTCGGCCATCGCAAGGATGCGGTCTACGTGGTCTATGACGACGAAGGCGGCGGCTGGGCCGGGCGTTTCATCTGGCTGCTCGACGTGATCGGTCACGACAAATACCACTATCTCGACGGCGGTCTGCCGGCGTGGCTGGCGGAAGGTTCGCCGATGTCGATCCAGATTCCTCCGGCGGCGGGCGGCCCGGTTGCCCTGACCCTGCACGAGGAACCGACCGCCACCCGCGAATACCTGCAAAGCCGTCTCGGCGCTGCCGACCTGGCGATCTGGGACGCCCGCGGGCCGCTGGAATACTCCGGCGAGAAAGTCCTCGCGGCCAAGGGTGGACACATCCCCGGCGCGGTCAATTTCGAATGGACGGCGGGCATGGATCAGGCGCGCCAGTTGCGCATCCGTACCGACATGCCGCAGATCCTGGAAAACCTCGGGATCACCAAGGACAAAGAAATCATTACCCACTGCCAGACCCATCACCGGTCCGGTTTCACTTATCTGGTGGCCAAGGCCCTCGGTTATCCGCGGGTCAAGGGCTACGCCGGTTCCTGGGGCGAATGGGGCAACCACCCCGATACCCCCGTCGAGCTTTAAGGATTTTTAAGGACAGTCATGAAAGAGCGTTTGTTTATCATCAGCCAGTACCTGCTGCCGCATCACCTGCTGTCGCGCCTGGCCGGCTGCGTCGCCGAGTGCCGTGTGCGCTGGTTCAAAAATGCCTTCACCACCTGGTTCGCCAAGCGTTATCAAGTGGACATGTCCCAGGCGCTGGTTGAAGACGTAACCGCTTACGAGCACTTCAACGCCTTCTTCACCCGTGCCCTGAAAGACGGCGCACGTCCGCTGGACCAGACCCCGGGCGCGATCCTCAGCCCGGCCGACGGCGCGATCAGCCAGCTCGGCCCGATCGAGCACGGCCGCATCTTCCAGGCCAAGGGCCACAGCTTCAGCGTGCTGGAGCTGCTGGGTGGCGATGCGGCGAATGCTGCGCCGTTCATGGGGGGTGAATTCGCGACTGTTTACCTGTCGCCGAAGGACTACCACCGCGTGCACATGCCGCTGGCCGGCACTCTGCGCGAAATGGTCTACATCCCGGGCCGGATCTTCTCGGTCAACCAGACCACCGCGGAAAACGTCCCTGAGCTGTTCGCCCGCAACGAACGCGTGGCGTGCATCTTCGACACCGAGCGCGGGCCTATGGCCGTGGTGCTGGTGGGCGCGATGATCGTGGCCTCGATCGAAACCGTGTGGGCCGGTCTGGTCACGCCACCGAAGCGCGAACTGAAAACCTTCCGCTACGACGAAGCTGCCCGTGCGCCAATCCATCTGGAAAAAGGTGCAGAACTGGGGCGCTTCAAGCTGGGTTCGACCGCGATCGTGCTGTTCGGGCCGGATCAGGTGAAATGGGTTGAAGAAATCAAGGCCGGCTCGCCGGTACAGATGGGTCAGGCCCTGGCACTGTCCAACGCCTGAATCCGTTGATCCGCCCTTTCACACGTCTGCGAAGGGGCGGACACAGCCTGAGTGGCGTCGTTACTCCATTTGCCCACGGAAGCCGATCGGCCCTTCGTTGGCGCAGGTATGGCTGCCGCCGAGGTTGTTCCCTCCGTCACTGGACGTGACGTTCAACGCGATAACGTTCTGGTTATCCCGCCCGCCGATCACCCACTTGCCACAAGCCTGGTAGTGCCTGCCGAAAATGGCACCAGGCCAGCAGGCCAGCGGTAAAAAAGCCTGACAATCGCCTGCGAAACAGGCCACAACTGCTAGAGTTTTTGGCATTGCCCTATTCGCCGCCGGAGCTTGCCACGGCATGAGTGAGCCACGATCACGACCCCAACTGAGCGCCCCGACGCCCACGCAGTTGCGCCTGTCCTTCTGTGAAGCCACCCCGCGCGACCTCAAACGCTGGATCGCCAACCTGCCCAAGGCCAACATCGGCGAAACCGCGCGTCTGCTGTATCAAGGCCTCGGCGAACTCAATCAACTGCTGACGCCCAGCGACAACCGCCTGCATCTGCTGGAACTGTTGCGGCCCGAGGTTTATTTCGTCTGCCAGCACCTGGAGCGGCACTTTCTGCATCAGGCGATCATGCTCGATGAGCGCTCGCGCAAGATCAGCAATCTATGCCAGGCCCTGCAAAGCCAACTGGCCATCGGTTACAAACAAATCATTCTGCGGATCGCGCCCAAGTACTCGCGGGATCGCGCAGCCCTGGTGAGCGAAGCGCTGCAACGCGCGGCTCATGCACTGAAAGCGCAACTGGTTCGAGCCACGCAGCTGTACAGCGCCGCGCCGGAACAGCTGTGGTTCGAGTTGCATCAATTGTTTCGCTGCGCCTGCGAGCTGCAACTGCAACATCGCCGGGTGCGCGACGACCTTGCCAGCCTGACCGGCGAGTTGAGCGTCGAGCAGACCTACCTCGCCGCCCTGTTGCTGGGCAGCGCCCGTTGTAATCAATTGCGACAGAACCAGATCGCACGCCTGGCCCAAGTAGTGGAACCGTGGAGTGCCTGGCTGAAACTGCACCCCGCCAATCAGGGCGAGGGGCTGTTCGCGGTTTCGGCCGAGATCGACGCCGGCCCGCGTTACCGCTCCCAGTTTCGCAGCGAGCAACAGGCCCTCCTGCTCGGCTTCGATCCGCAACCGCTGGTGAATGCCATCGAAGCCCACCTGCTGCATCAGGATGCGACCACGCCGCTGCCCGTACCGGCCGGTCTGACCCTCGACACCCTGCAACATTTGCACGCTACCTGGGGCGAAGCCGCCGAACGCAGCTTCCAGCGCACCGTCGGCCAGGGCAACCTGACCGTATGCGTCGGCATGAGCGCCCTGCACTTCTACCTCGGCGGCGAACGCACCTTCAGCGAACTGCTCAAGCACCCCGGCGCCCGTGCGGCGAATTTCAGCCGCGCGGTGGTTCAGGGCGAAAAGGACAGCTGGAGCCAAGCCTTCGATGCCGCGCCGCAGAGCACGTCCGATGAATTGTTGCCCTACGAGGAAATCCGCTATGAACCACTGATCGACGATGAAGGCGACACTGACAGCCCGCCGCATTACCCGACCTACGCCTTGCCCGTCATCAATCACAGCCCCGGTGGTTATTGCCTGGCCTGGCCAAAGGACGTACCGGCCGAATTGCAGGCCGGGGAAATGGTCGGGATTCAGGACAGCCTCAATCAGGGCTGGAGCATTGCCGTGGTGCGCTGGATCCGCCAGGTGCGCGGCGCCGGCACGCAAATGGGCATCGAACTGGTAGCTCCGCATGCCCGGCCATGCGGGTTGCAACTGGTGCGTTCGCGGGATGATCACAGCCAGTATCTGCGCGGTTTGCTGTTGCCGGAGATCAGCGCAATCGACTTGCCGGCGACGCTACTGGCGCCGCGACTGCCGTTTCAGGAGGGCAATAAAGTGCTGATCAACACCCAGGGCGAAGAGCACCGCGCCGGACTGGATCGGCGGGTGGCCAGCACTCACAGTTTCAATCAGTTTGCCTATCGCTCGCTGGAGGGCGCGCAGAATGGCGGGGGCGAAGAGGATTTCGACTCGTTGTGGAAATCCCTTTGAGCCAGGATCGCAACCGAGGGCTGCGATCCCGTGCCCGGGTCAGAGCTGCCCGTCGCGATCCCGGAAACCCAGCAGGTACAGCACGCCATCCAGACCGAGGGTCGAGATCGCCTGCTTCGCCGACTGCTTGACCAGCGGCTTGGCGCGGAACGCCACGCCCAGACCGGCGATGGCCAGCATCGGCAGGTCGTTGGCGCCGTCACCCACGGCGATGGTCTGCTCCAGGCGCAAACCTTCTTTTTCAGCCAGCTGCTTCAGCAGATCGGCCTTGCGCTGGGCATCGACGATCGGCTCGATGGCCACGCCGGTGCACTTGCCGTCGACCACTTCCAGTTCATTGGCGAACACGTAGTCGATGCCTAGTTTGGCCTGCAGTTGCTTGGCGAAGTAGGTGAAGCCGCCCGACAGGATCGCGGTCTTGTAACCCAGGCGCTTGAGTTCGGCGAACAGGGTTTCGGCGCCTTCGGTCAGGCGCAGGGAGGCGCCGATCGAATCCAGCACGCTGACATCCAGGCCCTTGAGCAATGCCAGACGCTCCTTGAAGCTGGCGCGGAAATCCAGCTCGCCGGCCATCGCCCGCTCGGTGATTGCCGAAACCTGGTCGCCGACGCCGGCGGCTTTGGCCAGCTCGTCGATGACTTCGGCTTCGATCAGGGTCGAGTCCATGTCGAACACCGCCAGACGACGGTTGCGACGGAACAGCGAATCTTCCTGGAAGGCGATGTCGACGTTCAGCTCCTGGGCCACGCTGAGGAATTCGGCGCGCAAGGCCTGCGGGTCGGCCGCTTCGCCGCGCACGGAAAACTCGATGCAACCCTTGCCCTTGTCCGCCGGAGTGTCCAATGGCATGCGACCCGACAGACGGTCGATATGGTCGATGTTCAGGCCGTATTTGGCGGTGATCGAGCTCACGGCCTGCAACTGGCCGGCGGTGACCTTGCGGGTCAGCAGGGTAACGATGTGGCGTTTCTTGCCCTGATTGCCCACCCATTGCTGGTAATCCTCTTCGGATACCGGGGTGAAGCGCACCTGCTGGTCGAGCTCATAGCCCTTGAACAGGATGTCCTTGAGCACCGACTTGCCTTGCAAGGAGTCGGGAATTTCCACCAGGATGCCGAACGACAGCATGTCGTGGATCACCGCCTGACCGATGTCGAGGATATTCACACCACCCTGCGCCAGTACACCGGTAATGGCCGCCGTCAGACCCGGACGGTCGACTCCCGTGATGTTAATCAGGACGATTTCGCGCAACGCGCACCCCCGCAACTGGAAAAAAACCGCATTCTACCCACTTTCAGTGACCATCGGGCACCGCCAGCGCTTTGCCGGTCTAGGGCCTGTCGCTATACTGCGCGTCAACTTCACGGACAAAAGAGCCGAGCTCAGTGAACCGGCCCACGCCAGTTAAAACCGATAACTTCTTTCTGCTGATCTTCCGTGCACTGCGCCACCGCCGTGTACCGATTGCATTGCGCATTGCCAGCCATAACGTGATCCTGGTCGCCCTGGCCCTGGTGATCTATGCCTGCGTGATGGGCCTGCAGTTCAAGCAGGCCATGCACGAGCAGGCCGATGCGCTGGGCGAAAGCCTGACCACGCAGACCGCCACCTCCGCGACCGAGCTGCTGGTGTCCAACGACATCCTCAGCCTCAACGTGCTGCTCAACAACCTGACCAAGAACAAGCTGGTGGCCCACGCCGCCATCTACAGCGTGGACAACCGCATCCTCGCCGAGTCCGGTCAGCGGCCCAAGCACGGCCTGCTGGGCGAAGCCGAGGGCATGTACGAGAGCAAGATCACCTTTCAGGACGTGACCGCCGGGCAACTGCGCATCAGCCTGGACATGGATCAGTTCCAGCAGCCGATGACCATCAGCCTGCAAAGCATGGGCATCCTGAGTGCGATTCTGCTGGCACTGTCCCTGGCCCTGAGCCTGCGTCTGGGCCGGCACCTCTCCACGCCGCTGCTGCAACTGCGCGTGTGGCTGCGGCGGATCGACGAATACACGCCGGGAATCGAGCGTCAGGACGAGATCGGCGATCTTGCCCGCCAGTTACACGCCAGCTATGCCCCGGAGCCGGCCGAACCGGAGCCCGAACCGGAACCCGAGTTCGACGACGAGCCGGAATTCGAAGTGCGCAACCTGCGTGATCCGAGTTTCGACGAAAGCCGCCCGATGGCCGCGCACAAGCCTGCCCCACGCCATGTGGTCAGCACCGTTGAAGACGACGATGACGAAGATCCGTTCGCCGACCTGCGTGACGAGTCGCTGAGCGAAACCGCACAACCGGCCGTGCGCCGACCGAACCCGAGCGTGCCGCAACATACGGCGGTGCTGGCGGTGCAACTGGGCTCGCAGGAACAACTGCGCCGCTTGCCGCGTGCGCGCCTGGAAGAGTTGCAGGATCGCTATCGCGACTGTCTGGAACAGGCCGCTTCGCTGTATCAGGGCGAAATCGAAACCCTGAACGATGGCAGCACGCTGATGCTGTTCCACACCGAAGACAGCGGCGACGATTACCTGACCAACGCCATCTGCTGCGGCGAGCTGCTGCGGGCGCTGGGCCACCAGTTGCAGATCGAAGTCGCCGACAGCGGCATCACCCTGCAATTGCAGCTGGGCCTGACTCTTGGTGACGAACTGTTCGGTCTGAGCCAGATTGACCTGCTGTTGACCGACAGCGCTCAAGACGCCCTGGCGCTGTCGCAACACAGCCGCAACCTGCTGCTGGTGGAGCGCAAGATCGGTGACGACGCGCTGATCCGTCAGCGTGCGCGGATCCGGCCGATTGCCAGCCCTGAAGGCGCCTGCTGCGTGGAGCGTTTGATGGAGCCATATCCGTCGATGCTCGAGCGGCAACTGGCGCGGATGCATGAGCGTCGGGCCTGAGGCCTTGATGTAAAGAAGCCCGCAGATGATCACTCGTCTGCGGGCTTTTTTGTGTGTGGCGTTCTGGATTTTTTATGCACTCTCGACAGCCCCTCACCCTACCCTCTCCCTCCAAGCGGTCCGACGTTTCGGGAGGGTTCGGGTGAGGGGCTTTTGATCGTCCACTCAGAGCCCAGACACAACAAAGCCCGCACAAGGCGGGCTTTGTCCTGACTCGTTCCAGCCTTAAAAGCGGAACACTTCCATATCGGTACGAATCGGCGAAGCCATCGGGATCTTCGGCTGCTTCTCGGCTTCCGCCGCCGGTGCTGCCGGCTTCGGTGCCGGTTTGCGTGGCGCTTCGGCAACCGGTGGCTGGTTGGCCAACGGCTTGAGCGCGACCGACAGTTGCTCGGCCAGACGCTGCAGCAGAATGCCTTGCGCCTGAACCTGGGAAGCCGTGCTGCCACTGTGCAGTTCTTGCAAGTGGACGATGCGGTTGTCACGCACCTGGCCACGACGGTCGAGCAGTCGCCACTGCGCGTCAAGAATCGCCGGCTGTTTTGCGCCGGAGTCCAGACGAGTGATGGTCAACAACACTTGAACATCGGGCGTGAAGCCGGTGGTCGCCGGTGCCAGTACCACCCGCTGGCTGTCCAGACGACCGGCAACCTGACGCAGCAGCAATTGATCGATATCCGACGAAAGGCTACCAGCCCAGCGACCATCGACCGAGGCTTGCAGGCTGCCGTCCGGTTGACGCTGCAACAGGGTTTCCCGCTGCAGGTAATCGGCAACGATTACAGGACCCAGCAGAACTGCCATGCCTGAGCTTTGCGCAGGCTGAGCCGGACTTCCGCTGTCCAGCTGATACAGCGACACCGGCTGGTGAACGCTGCAACCCGCCAGGCCAAGAACGCCGGCGAGCAGGAAAATAAGGGGGCGCAGAGAAGTCATCATCCCGTCCAGGTGGCCGCCACAAGGCTGACCACAGTGAAAATACTCAGCAAATATGAAGAACGCTCGGCCACGCCGGCGCTTGGAAAGGCCATATCATCCGTGAATATGCGTTCCGACTCCAGCGCCAAAGCGCCGATCTACGGGTTAAATCGAAGATCGGACGCTCTAGAGAGGCGTTCTCACTCATTTTCTCCGCCGGAGAAATCAGTACGAACGCCCCCTGGCCGCTTAATTGAGGTTTTCGACGAGCAGCGCATCCACCCGCTGGAAGCCACGTGGCAGTTTGTTACCACGGCGACCACGCTCACCTTTGTAGTGTTCGAGGTCGTCGGCCTTCAGCGACAAGGTACGTTTTCCGGCCTGCAGCACCAAGGTGGCGCCTTCCGGAAGAACGGCGATGTCCGTGACATATTCTTCGCGACTGGCCACACGCTCACCGGAAATACCGATGATCTTGTTGCCTTTGCCCTTCCCTAATTGTGGCAGGTCGCTGATCTTGAAGATCAGCAGGCGACCCTCGGTCGTTACCGAGGCCAGCCAGTTGTGCTCGCGGTCGGCCACCGGACGCGGCGCGATCACCTTGGCGTTGTTCGGCAGGCTCAACAGCGCCTTGCCGGCCTTGTTCTTGGCCTGCAGGTCTTCACCTTTCACCACGAAACCGTAGCCGGCGTCAGAGGCGATCACGTACAGCGAGTCCTCTTCCGGCATCAGCACACATTCGAACGTTGCGCCCGGCGGCGGCGTCAGACGGCCGGTCAACGGCTCGCCCTGGCCTCGTGCCGATGGCAGGGTATGGGTGGCTAGCGAGTAACTGCGGCCCGTGGAGTCGATGACCACGGCCGACTGGTTCGAACGTCCCGCTGCCGAGGTCTTGAAGCCGTCGCCAGCCTTGTACGACAGGCCGGTGGCGTCGATATCGTGGCCCTTGGCCGAACGGATCCAGCCTTTTTCCGACAGCACGACGGTGACCTTCTCGTTCGGCAGCAGATCGTGCTCGGTCAGCGCCTTGGCTTCAGCGCGCTCGACGATTGGCGACCGACGGTCATCGCCGTAGGTTTCGGCGTCTTTCAGCAGCTCACTGCGAACCAGCTTCTTCAGCTTGGCTTCACTGCTCAGCAGCGCTTGCAGCTTGGCTTGTTCCTTGAGCAGTTCATCCTGCTCGTCGCGCAGCTTCATCTCTTCCAGTCGCGCCAACTGACGCAGACGGGTATCGAGGATGTAATCGGCCTGGATTTCGCTGAGGGCAAAACGCTCGATCAGTTTGGCTTTCGGCTGATCCTCGGTGCGGATGATGTGAATCACTTCATCCAGATTGAGGTAGGCAATCAGCAAACCGTCCAACAGGTGCAGGCGGCGCTCGACCTTGTCGAGGCGGAATTGCAGCCGGCGACGCACGGTCAGCACGCGGAATTCCAGCCACTCCACCAGCAACGCACGGAGGTTTTTCAGCTGCGGCTTGCCGTCCAGACCGATGATGTTGACATTGACCCGATACGTCGACTCCAGCTCGGTGCTGGCGAACAGGTGCTGCATCAACGCTTCGTGATCGACACGGCTGTTGACCGGGATGATCACGATGCGGCACGGGTTCTCGTGATCGGATTCATCGCGCAGGTCGGCGATCTGCGGTGCTTTCGACGGCTTGGCCTGCATCAGCGCGGCGATCTGCTCCAGCACTTTGGCCCCGGAGACCTGGTGCGGCAGCGCGGTGATGATGATGTCGCCGTCCTCGACGTGGTACACGGCGCGCATGCGCACCGAGCCCTTGCCGGTTTCGTACATTTTCAGCAGGTCGGCGCGCGGAGTGATGATTTCCGCTTCGGTCGGGTAGTCCGGGCCCTGGATGTGTTCGCAAAGCTGTTCGACCGTGGCTTTCGGCTCGTCGAGCAGGCGCACGCACGCGGTGGCGACTTCGCGCAGGTTGTGCGGCGGCACATCGGTGGCCATGCCCACGGCGATACCGGTGGTGCCGTTGAGCAGGATGTTCGGCAAACGTGCCGGCAACACCAGCGGTTCCTGCAGGGTGCCGTCGAAGTTCGGGCCCCAGTCTGCGGTGCCCTGGCCCAGTTCGCTGAGCAGCACTTCGGAATAACGTGACAGCCGCGCTTCGGTGTAACGCATGGCGGCGAAGGATTTCGGATCGTCCGGCGCACCCCAGTTACCCTGGCCGTCCACCAGCGTGTAGCGATAGCTGAACGGCTGGGCCATCAGCACCATCGCTTCGTAGCACGCCGAGTCGCCGTGGGGGTGGAACTTGCCGAGCACGTCGCCGACGGTACGCGCCGACTTCTTGTGCTTGGAATCGGCATCCAGCCCCAGCTCGCTCATGGCGTAGACGATACGCCGCTGTACCGGTTTCAGACCGTCGCCGATATGCGGCAAGGCACGGTCCATGATCACGTACATGGAGTAGTTGAGGTAGGCATTTTCGGTGAAGTCAGCCAGCGACCGGCGTTCTACGCCATCTAAGCTGTCTGCAAGGTTGTCGCTCATGCGGGCCTCATCGGTTCGTTGTCTGGCGCAGCAGCATGGTGCCGCCGCGCTGAGTAAATTCAAGTTTGTTCAGGGCGCTCATGCCGAGCAGCACCTGATCGCCATGCAGGCCGGGCGCCACCAGTGCGCGGACATCCCGCAGCACGATGTCGCCCAGTTGCAGGCGGTCGATCCGGGTGCGATAGCCCTGGCTCAGGCCATTGGCCGTGCTCAGGGTCACACCGAAACCTTCTTCCAGCCGAAGGTTTTTCGCCACTTCGGCCGGGATTGCCACGTCGGTCGCGCCAGTGTCGAGCATGAACTCCACCGGCCGACCGTTGATCAGGCCGCTGGCGACAAAATGTCCCTGGGCGTTGCCGATCAGTTTCACTTCGATAAAGCCGTTACCCTGCTGCGAAGCCACTTCCACATTGGGATTGCGCTGGCGCTCTTCCCACTGGCCGAAGAACCGCGTGGCCAGAAACAGCGCCGCGCACCAGGCCAGAATCATCAACACCCGACCGGCGCGCCTGCCCGGCGGTTGCTGGCTCATGGCTTGGCGCTCCAGCCACCCTCGGGCGCGGCGAATCGCCAGATGATCGGGCGGACCTCGCCATCGGCCCGGGGACCAAAATTGTTGTCGACGCCGATCCAGGCACCTTGAGCATCGACCACAAGCGCCTCTTCCAGCCCGAAGTTCTGCGAATAACGACGATTGGCCTGCAACAACTCGGCCGCATACGACCAGCAAAGCTCGACCTTGGCCGTCAGCGCATCGCGACGACAGATCTGGTACGCGTTGCGCTCAAGGGTAAACAGTTTGCCGTTGAACAGGGACACGTCGGAAAAATCCCGATTGACCGGGCGGGCTTTCGGGAACTGCGGCGGTTGCATTTCCATCCCGCCCTCGCTGAGCAGCACGCAGCGCCCGTCACAATCCCACACCGTCTGCTGACGCTTGATCATCAGCAAGCCACGGCTTTGCCGCTCCGCAGCCAGCCACATCTGATCGCCCGCCGGATTGATCGCCAGGCCTTCGAATATCGCGTTGAACTGCAGCAACATCCCGCTGGCCCGCGCCTCGCGGACCATCATCGGCGAGATTTTCAGCCACGACGACGGCCCCTGAGGCGGCACTTGCAGCACCGCTGCGTGGGCTTCGCTGACAATGTAGCGGTTGCCGGCGCTGTCGCAGGTGATGCCTTCGAAATCCAGATCGCCGCCCCGAATGAACGAAGCCGCCCAGGTGCGCGAGCTGATGCCCCACGGCAAGCCGCTGTCCGGCACTTTCGGCGGATCGATGCGCACGGCCGTGGCCTGCCAGACCCGGTCGCGGATATCGAGACGGTAGATCTGGTCATCGTCGCGATCCGAAACGGTCCACAGATCATTGCCACACAAGGCCAGCCCCGACAGGTTGCCGCCGCGCATGCCTTCGACCGGGTGCTCGGCGAGCACGCGCAGCTCTTGCGCAGGCTCTGCCGACACCGTCATCGAACCCAGCAGCAACGCACCCGCCAAGGCCCAGCCAAACCGCATCAGGCCAGAACCTCGGCGAGGTTGCCCTTGGATTCGAGCCAGGTCTTGCGGTCGCCGGCGCGTTTCTTCGCCAGCAGCATGTCCATTATTTCCGAGGTCTGGGCGAAGTCGTCCCCGAGGGTCAACTGCACCAGGCGCCGAGTGTTCGGGTCCATGGTGGTTTCACGCAGTTGCGGCGGGTTCATTTCACCCAGACCCTTGAATCGGGTGACCTGCGGCTTGCCGCGTTTCTTCTCGGCCACCAGACGGTCGAGGATCCCGTCGCGCTCGGCCTCGTCGAGGGCGTAGTAGATTTCTTTGCCCAGGTCGATGCGGTACAGCGGCGGCATCGCGACGTAGACGTGACCAGCGTCCACCAGCGGGCGGAAATGCTGGACGAACAAGGCGCAGAGCAAGGTCGCGATGTGCAGACCGTCGGAGTCGGCGTCAGCGAGGATGCAGATCTTGCCGTAGCGCAGCTGGCTCATGTCCTCGGCGCCCGGATCGACACCGATGGCCACGGCGATGTTGTGCACTTCCTGGCTGGCCAGCACTTCGCTGCCGTCGACTTCCCAGGTGTTGAGGATCTTGCCGCGCAACGGCAGGATCGCCTGGAATTCCTTGTCCCGCGCTTGCTTGGCCGAACCGCCGGCGGAATCACCTTCCACCAGGAACAGCTCGGAACGCATCGGGTCCTGCCCCGCGCAATCGGCCAGTTTGCCCGGCAGTGCCGGTCCCTGGGTGATGCGCTTGCGCTCGACTTTCTTGCTGGCCTTCAGACGACGGCCGGCGTTGCTGATCGCCAGTTCTGCCAGCGCCAGACCGGTTTCCGGGTTGGCGTTGAGCCACAGGCTGAACGCATCCTTGACCACGCCGGAGACAAATGCCGCCGCTTCACGTGACGACAGACGTTCCTTGGTCTGGCCGGAGAATTGCGGTTCCTGCATCTTCATCGACAGGACGAAAGCGATGCGTTCCCAGACGTCCTCCGGGGCCAGTTTGACGCCACGCGGCAGCAGGCTGCGGAATTCGCAGAACTCGCGCATCGCATCGAGCAGCCCCTGACGCAGACCGTTGACGTGGGTACCGCCCTGCTCCGTCGGAATCAGGTTGACGTAGCTTTCGGTGACCGAAGTACCGCCTTCAGGCAGCCACAGCAGGGCCCACTCGACCGCTTCCTTGGCGCCCGCCAGGTTGCCGCAGAACGGCGCGTCCGGCAGACGCTCGAATTCGCTGACCGCATCCACCAGATAGGAGCGCAGGCCGTCTTCGTAGTGCCACTCGACCTTTTCGCCGGTGCCTTTGTCTTCGAAGCTGATCAGCAGCCCCGGGCAGAGAACGGCCTTGGCCTTGAGCACGTGCTTGAGGCGGCTGATGGAGAATTTCGGCGAATCGAAGTATTTCGGGTCCGGCGCGAAGTACACGCTGGTCCCGGTATTGCGCTTGCCAACGGTGCCGATGACTTGCAGATCGGTGGCCTTGAAGCCATCGGCGAAGGTCATTTCGTATTCGTTGCCGTCACGTTTGACCCGCACCCGCACCTGGGTCGACAAGGCGTTGACCACGGAAATACCCACCCCGTGCAGACCGCCGGAGAACTGGTAGTTCTTGTTGGAAAACTTGCCGCCCGCATGGAGCTTGGTGAGGATCAGTTCGACGCCCGACACGCCCTCTTCCGGGTGAATGTCGACCGGCATGCCACGGCCGTCGTCGCAGACTTCCAGCGAATGGTCGGCGTGGAGGATGACCTGGATCGATTTGGCGTGGCCGGCCAGGGCTTCGTCGACACTGTTGTCGATGACTTCCTGGGCAAGGTGGTTCGGCCGACTGGTGTCGGTGTACATGCCGGGGCGCTTGCGCACCGGGTCGAGGCCCGAGAGGACTTCGATGGCGTCGGCGTTATAGGAGCTAGCGCTGGGAGTGGCCATAGGGTCTCGTCGTCAGTGATTCAATGAAAATGGGGCAAGACTTCACAGTGCGGTGAAATCGACTGCCTGATAGATATCGGCGCCAATCCCGGCAAAGCTGAGCAATGCCGGCAATTGTGTAACAAATCCCTGGAAACTGTGGTCGCCGCCAGCCTGGATGCGCAAGGCACAGGCCCGGTAATACTGCTGGGCAAGGCGATAATCCAGTGTTTCATCGCCGGTCTGCAACCATACCTGATAACGCTGCGGATCCTGTGGCGCCGGCACTTCCAGCTCGGCCAGGGCCGTCACGTAGTCGTGGGTCAGTTCCCAGGTCTCGTCGGTGTACAGGTTTTTCTGGGTGCCCAGGTATCCGTCGAACATCCGGTGCGGACTGACGGCCGGGTTGACCAGCAGGGCTTTCAGGCCATGGCGCTCGGCCAGGTGAGTCGCATAGTAGCCGCCGAGCGAACTTCCCACCAGCAACGGCCGGCCGAGTTCGGCAATTGCCTGTTCCAGCTGACCGATGGCTTCGCGCGGGTGGTGATGCAGCGCGGGGACACGCAGTTGATCGCTCAAACCCAGCCGCTCCATCACCTCGACCAGCTGACAGGCCTTTTTCGAAGCCGGCGCGCTGTTGAAACCATGGATATAGAGAATCGAACCGGACATTTGAGCTCCCTGGGCGTCGGCTGAAGATAGCGGAGTTTACAGGGAGTCGAGGGGTGTTGGGCCAGCACCCGAGGAAAACAGCGCTGTGCCCGTCAATCAGTAACCGTCGGAGCCGTAATCGACAGTGAACCGGAAATCAGTGACACGCTCCACACCAGTCTCGATCCGCCCGTCCGGCAGCAATCGCAACCAGCGATACCCCGGCGCCTGTTCGCCAACCTTGAAATCTTCGCTGCCCGGCTCGAACTGGATGCAGGTCGACGGCGAGGCGATCAGCCTTACGCCGTTGCGTTCGCGGTCGATTTCCTGATGGACATGCCCCCACAGCACGGCGCGGGCCTGCGGGAAACGGTCGAGCACTTCGAAAAACGCTTCCGGATTGCGCAAGCCGATCGGCTCCATCCAGGCGCAACCGATCGACACCGGATGGTGGTGCAAGCACACCAGATGATGGCGATCCGGCGCTTCGCTCAGGGAGCTGGCGAGCAATTGCAGTTGGTCGTCCTGCAGATACCCCGGCACCGATCCGGGCACCGCCGAATCGAGCAGGGTCACGCGCCAGTTGCCGACATCCACCACGGACTCCAGCAACGCACTCTTGACCGTCGCCTGAGCCATGATCTGGGGTTCATCGTGGTTGCCGGGGATCCAGCGGGCCGGCGCATCGATCTGCGCCGTCATCTGGCGGAATTGCTGATAGGACTCCAGCGTGCCGTCCTGGGACAAGTCGCCACTGGCAACGATCAGGTCGATCCGCGATTGCTGTTCGAGCACCAACTCGATGACTTTCTGCAGACTCTCGCGGGTATTCATGCCCAGCAGCGTTCTGTCCGCCTCGGCGAACAGATGACTGTCAGAGAGCTGCACCAGCAACGCCGTGTCGGCGGTGGTCAAAGTCGATACGCTCGGCAAGGCGTTCTCCCCCGGGATCGCGGGACTGGATAGGTGCGGCAATTATGCGGGGGGACAGCGTAAAGAGAAACCGGCGAAACGGACGCAGTTCACAACTTGCGGTGGTTATCGGACCGCCGCGTATTCGTGTCCGCACGCCAGGCAGTGACTCAGCCATTCGCCCAGGAACAGATTGAGCTGGGCCTTTTCGTCCGGCTGATGCATCGCCGCATTCGGGTAAGGATAGACGCCGCGAAAACGTCGCGCATGCTCGGCGCTGATCACCTCGGCCATGCGCGCGTCGTGATAGACCTGCACTTCCAGTTGCGGCACCGGCAGCCACGGCAGGCTGTGTTCCTGGCGCACTTGCAGGGTCGTGGTGTACGGACAGGTCTGCAGCACCTCGAGCGTCAGAACGCCGAGCATCTGGTCGCCCTGGGTCACGGCAATGCGCCGGGCCTGCGGGTCGTTGCGCATGTCCGGCAACAGTCGCATGAGGCGCGCGTAGTTGGCCTCGCAGGCGGCTTGCAGTCCCACGAGGTCGACGCGGTAGCGATCGCGCAACTTGTTTACGACCATAGCCCCCTCACTTCGGCGCGGTTGAGCGCCAGCCACTGCAAGGCGATGATGCTCGCCGCATTGGCAATCTGTCCGTCGCGTACAGCCTGCAAGGCATCTTCGAAAGCCCAGACCGTGACGCGGATATCTTCGGCTTCTTCCTCCAGACCATGCAGGCCGCCTGCGCCTTCCGTGCTGCAACGCCCCAGGTACAGATGCACGAATTCGTTGCTGCCGCCCGGCGATGGAAAGTATTTGGTCATTGGCCACAGGGCCTTGATGTCCAGCCCAGCTTCCTCCTGCGCTTCGCGGTGAGCAACTTCTTCCGGCTGTTCATCCTTGTCGATCAGACCGGCGACCAGTTCCACCAGCCACGGGTTGTCGGCCTTGCCCATGGCGCCGACACGAAACTGCTCGATCAGCACCACTTCATCGCGCTGCGGATCGTAGGGCAGCATGCACACGGCATCATGGCGCACGAACACTTCACGATTGATTTCGCGGCTCATGCCACCGGCGAACAGTTCATGGCGCAAATGCACGCGATCGAGCTTGTAGAAGCCCTCGTAGCATTGCACCCGCTGCACGATATCGACGGCGGTTGGAATGGCATTGGCAAAATCGGTCATGGGCATCCTCGTCTACTGCAGATTCCAATACGAGGTTCGTCTTGCTAATGGCGACCTCGACTTCGCGCCATCCTAACGCGCCCGTGACATTTGATGCAGCCCCTTTACTGTCAGCGGGATGGACGGTGAAGGCGAAACCCACTCTAATTAGCTTAGTGGCGAACTGACCGCTTCGTTGAGAGTCGAAGCGGTAACTTTTTGCCTTCCCCTGCTTCAGAAAGGACGCCCATGTCGCTTTTCAAAATTGCCTCCGTGGCCGCCATCGCCCTGACCCTGGGCGCGTGCGCCAGCCTGTTCCAGCCCAACTACCGCACGCCGCTGGAAACCACCCGCGACGCCTCGGAAACGCTGAAACCCGGTTGCTCCAACCCGGACTGCCCGCTGGTGAACATCGATACGTTGCGCTTTCCGGCAGAACCGGCGCTGGACGGCATCATCGAAAAACGCCTGCTGCAAATGACCCGCACCGCACCGAACGCCCCGGTGGCGCCGACGCTGGCAGCGTATCGCGAGCAATTCCTGGCCAACGCCGGCCCGCGCAACAGCAGCTATTTGCAGGCGAAAGTACGCGAGCAGCATGACGGTCTGGTGATCATCGAAACGTCGAGCTACCTGGACACCGGCGGTGCCCACGGTACGCCGGGACGTGGTTTCATCAACTATTCGCGTCAGCAGCACAAGGTGCTGACCCTGGCGGACATGTTGCTGCCGGGTCAGGAAGAAGCGTTCTGGAAAGCCGCGCAAGTGGCCCACAACAGCTGGCTGATCAGCACCAAGCTCGATCAGGAACCGGAGTTCGTGAAGAGCTGGCCGTTCGTCAAAACCCCTAACGTGGCGCTGACCTACGGCGGCGTGATCCTCAAGTACGACGTGACCACCATCGCGCCTTATGCGCTGGGCCACGTCGAACTGAAAATCCCTTACCCGCGCCTGAATGGCATTCTCAAGCCCGAGCTGTTTCCCGGCCGTAACTGAAAGCCCGGCCGAGCACGAGTTGCAGCAGCCCTGCCAGCACCAGCGCCGGCAGGGTAGCGCCGACATCCGGATACAGGTTGGCCAGCAAGTGATAGGTGCTGATGCCACCCAGCCAGGCCAATAGTGCCGGCCAGCGCAACGCGGCCGATGCCACCTGGGCACTGCGCTTACGCAGGATGAAGTGATCCACCAGCACCACGCCGAACAGCGGTGCGAACACCGAACCGATCAGCAACAGGAAATTCTGGTATTGCGCCAATGGCGCGAGCAAGGCGATCAGGGTGCAGATCACACCGATGGCCAACGCCAGATGCTCGACTTTCAGACGCAACAGAATCCCGCTGGAAACCGCCGCCGAGTGAATGTCGGCGAAAGCGTTTTCCGACTCATCCAGCAGAATCAGCAACAGCGGAATGCCCAGACCTGCGCCAGCCAGCGCCAGCAGCAGCGCGTTGACCTCACCGCTCGGCGCAAAGGCCAGGGTGTAGGCCACGCCCAGGCTCATCAGCCAGAAATTGCCGATGAAGAAACCGATCGCCGTGCCGCCGAATACATTCTTCGCCCGCTGACCGAAGCGCGAGTAGTCGGCGATCAGCGGCAGCCACGACAGCGGCATCGCGATGGCGATATCGAAGCCCACGGCGAGCGGCATCGAGCCATCCCCGGCCTGTGCCCACAAGGCGGCGAGATCGGCCTTGGCAAACAGGTTCCAGGTCAGCCAGATGCACGCGCCCAGAATCAGCCAGATGCCCCACTTGCGCAGGATCTTGCGCACGAACGTCAACGGCCCGCTGACCGCCAGCAACGTCGCCAGCGCACCGAAGCACAGGGTCCACAACATCGGACTGGCCCACAGCGAACCTTCGCTGAATGCACGAGTGCCGAGCAGGCTGGCCGCATCGCGCATGACGATGATTTCGAAAGAACCCCAACCGATCAGTTGCAGCAGGTTGAGCAGCGCCGGCAGGCTCGCGCCTTTGCTGCCGAGGCTGAGTTTCAGCGCGGCCATCGACGACAGGCCGGTGTCGCTGCCGATCACGCCAACGGCGGCCAGCAACAAGACGCCGACCAGGGTGCCGAGGAAAATCGCCAGCAGCGCTCCCGACAGGCCCAGCCCCGGCGCCAGCAGTGCACCGGTCTGCAAGACCATCAGGCCGATGCCGAGGGAGAACCACAGGGAAAACAGATCGCGACCGCCGAATACACGCTGGCTGGCGGGCACGGCGAGGTCGGGGGAATAAGTACCGGGTTGAATGCTCAAGGGTGTTATCTCAGAGGGACATTTGTTGTTGTGTCGACCGTATTCGCGAGCAAGCTCGCCCCCACTTTGGAATGCATTCAAATGTGGGAGCGAGCTTGCTCGCGAAGGGGCCATTACAGGCCCCACCCTTTCAGGTCAGATCAAACCTTCTTGTACAGCTGACTGCCTTCCTTCTTGAACCGCTCGGCCTGTTCCGCCAGGCCCTGGGCGACATCCACGTCGACCGCGTCGATCCGCTGGTTGGCCGCGTATTCGCGGACTTCCTGAGTGATCTTCATCGAGCAGAATTTCGGCCCGCACATCGAACAGAAATGTGCGACCTTCGCCGAATCCTTCGGCAGGGTTTCATCGTGATACGAGCGGGCGGTGTCCGGATCCAGACCGAGGTTGAACTGGTCTTCCCAACGGAATTCGAAACGCGCCTTGCTCAAGGCGTTGTCGCGGATCTGTGCGCCCGGATGCCCCTTGGCCAGGTCCGCTGCGTGAGCGGCGATCTTGTAGGTGATGATCCCGGTCTTCACGTCATCCTTGTTCGGCAAGCCCAGGTGTTCCTTCGGCGTCACGTAGCAGAGCATCGCGCAACCGAACCAGCCGATCATCGCCGCACCGATGCCGGAAGTGATGTGGTCGTAACCCGGTGCGATGTCGGTGGTCAGCGGACCGAGGGTGTAGAACGGCGCCTCGTCGCAGCACTCCAGCTGCTTGTCCATGTTCTCTTTGATCAACTGCATCGGCACGTGGCCCGGGCCTTCGATCATGCATTGCACGTCGTGCTTCCAGGCGATTTTGGTCAGCTCGCCGAGGGTTTCCAGTTCGCCGAACTGCGCTTCGTCGTTGGCGTCGGCAATCGAGCCCGGACGCAGGCCGTCGCCCAGCGAGAAGCTGACGTCGTAGGCCTTCATGATTTCGCAGATTTCCTCGAAGTGGGTGTAGAGGAAGTTCTCTTTGTGGTGCGCCAGGCACCACTTGGCCATGATCGAGCCGCCACGGGAAACGATGCCGGTCACCCGTTTGGCGGTCAGCGGCACGTAGCGCAGCAGCACGCCGGCGTGGATGGTGAAGTAGTCGACGCCCTGCTCCGCCTGCTCGATCAGCGTGTCGCGAAACAGCTCCCAGGTCAGGTCTTCGGCCACGCCATTGACCTTTTCCAGCGCCTGATAGATCGGTACGGTGCCGATCGGAACCGGCGAGTTGCGGATGATCCACTCGCGGGTTTCGTGGATGTGCTTGCCGGTGGACAAGTCCATCACGGTGTCCGAGCCCCAGCGAATGCCCCAGGTCAGTTTCGCCACTTCTTCTTCGATGGACGAACCCAGCGCGCTGTTGCCGATGTTGCCGTTGATCTTCACCAGGAAGTTACGGCCGATGATCATCGGTTCCAGTTCGACGTGGTTGATGTTGGCCGGAATGATCGCGCGGCCACGGGCGATTTCTTCGCGCACGAATTCAGGAGTGATTTCTTTCGGGATGCTCGCGCCGAAGCTGTGGCCGGCGTGCTGCTGATTCAGCAGACCGGCAGCGCGGGCCTCTTGCAGTTTCATGTTTTCGCGGATGGCGACGTATTCCATCTCGGCGGTGATGATGCCTTTGCGCGCGTAGTGCATCTGGCTGACGTTGGCCCCGGCCTTGGCGCGGCGCGGGTTGTTGACGTGGGCGAAACGCAGCTTGGTCAGTTCCGGATCGGCCAGGCGCTCCTGACCGAAATTCGAGCTAAGGCCCGGCAGGCGCTCGGTGTCGCCACGGTCGTCGATCCATGCCGAACGCACGTCACCCAGACCTTTGCGCACATCGATCACCACGTTCGGGTCGGTGTACGGGCCCGAGGTGTCGTAGACGGTGACCGGCGCGTTGATTTCGCCGCCGAAGTCGGTGGGGGTCACATCGAGGGTGATTTCGCGCATCGGCACGCGGATGTCCGGGCGGGAGCCCTGAACGTAGACTTTTTGCGAACGGGTGAACGGTTGAACCGACTGTTCATCGACCTTGGCCGAGTCACTCAGGTTGATCGCGTTTTTAGATTTTGTAGTCATCACGGGCTCTCCAGACAGCATCCAGGCAGTGGATTGTCGGAGCAGAACCTGAAAGGCACGGACGCACCAGGACTGGTGCTGTGCCTCGTCGTCGAGCGTTCGATTGTCGAACAATTTCCCGGACGAAGCACAAGAGGACTCGCCGGGTGACGAGAAATCTTGTTCCCTACGCAGGCGCTAACCTGATCAGGTTCAACGGGATCCGAAATTATTCGATCTCAGCCTCATAGCAAGGCACCCCGACAAGAACCCGGCCAGTCTAGACACAACCGGCAAAGAACGCCAACACCGCTGCAAACACCATGATGAATGGCGCAATTGGCAGATTGTTGCCTGCCGCCTGCGCAACTACACTCGCTACGCCATGCTGCGCCTTGACGCTGCATGGGCCGCGCCTTACCTTTGGCGCCCGGATTATTTCCATAATATTCATGCTAGGGATCGCCTCATGCTGCGCAAACTCTCACTGGCTGTCGCCGTGTCTTGTGCGTCCACCGCAACGGTATGGGCAGCAGAAGCGCCTTTGTCGACCAGAACGGATCTGGTCAGCGTCTATCAAGAAGCCGTCGACAACAACGCCGACCTGGCCGCCGCCCGCGCCCAGTACGGTGCGCAGAAAGAAGTCGTGCCCCAGGCCCGCGCCGGGCTGCTGCCTAACCTGTCCGGTGGCGCCCAGGTGGCCAATGTGCGCACCGACATCGATCAGCCGTCGGCGGTCGCCAACCGCAGTGCCCAGTCGTATCAGGCGACCCTGGCGCAACCGCTGTTCCGCGCCGACCGCTGGTTCCAGTACCAGGCCGCCAAGGACGTCAACGAGCAGGCCGCGCTGCAACTTTCGGCCACCGAGCAGAACCTGATCCTGCAAACCGCCGAAAGCTACTTCAACGTGCTGCGCAGCCAGGACAACCTGGCCTCGACCAAGGCCGAAGAAGCCGCGTTCAAGCGCCAGCTCGACCAGTCCAACGAGCGCTTCGACGTGGGCCTGTCGGACAAGACCGACGTGCTGCAATCGCAAGCCAGTTACGACACCGCGCGCGCCAACCGGATCGTCGCCCAGCGTCAGGTCGATGATGCGTTCCAAGCGCTGGTCACCCTGACCAACCGTCAGTACAACTCGATCCAGGGCATCGTCCACACCTTGCCGATCCTGCCGCCGGCGCCGAACGACGCCAAGGCCTGGGTCGATACCGCCGCGAAACAGAACCTCAATCTGCTGGCCAGCAACTTCGCGGTCAGCTCTGCCGAACAGACTTTGAAACAGCGCAAGGCCGGCCACCTGCCGACCCTCGACGCCGTGGCGAAGTACGAGAAAGGCGACAACGATTCGTTCGGTTTCAGCAACCCGAATGCCTTCGGCACGCCGTATGGCGGCAACGTCGAACAGCGCACCCTGGCGTTGCAGGTGAACATCCCGCTCTACAGCGGCGGCCTGACCAGCTCCCAGGTGCGTCAGTCTTATGCGCAACTGGACCAGACCGAACAGCAACGTGAAGGCCTGCGCCGGCAGATCGTCGAAAACACCCGCAACCTGCACCGCGCGGTGAACACCGACGTCGAACAGGTACAGGCGCGCCGCCAGTCGATCATTTCCAACCAGAGCGCAGTGGAAGCCACGGAAATCGGTTATCAGGTGGGGACGCGCAACATCGTCGACGTGCTCGACGCCCAGCGTCAGCTCTACACTTCGGTGCGCAATTACAACAACACCCGCTACGACTACATCCTCGACAACCTGCGCCTGAAGCAGGCGGCGGGGACGTTGAACCCGGGCGACCTGCAGGATCTGACCCGCTACCTGAAAGCCGACTACAACCCGGACAAGGACTTCCTGCCCCCGGATCTGGCCAAGGCCGCCGAAGCCCAGCTCAAGGCTCGGCCTTAAACAAAAAACGCAGCCCTGAGGCTGCGTTTTTTATGGGCGGTCGATCAACCTTCCCAGTCCATCGAGCAAGCGCTGCAACGCGCCCTGATTGCGGCGCATCACGCTCAGCCCGTTTTCTGCCATGCGCTGTGCGTCGCGCGGCAGTTCAAACAGACGCTGCACTTCTGTCGCCAGACCTTCAGCGTCATCCACCTCGGCCAATGCCCCGGCGCTGCGCAGTTGCGCGGCGATGTCGAGGAAGTTGAACAGGTGCGGGCCGCTGATCACCGGTTTCGCCAAGGCTGCCGGTTCGAGCAGATTGTGCCCGCCGTTGGGCACCAGGCTGCCGCCGACGAACGCGCTGTCAGCCAGGGCATAGAGAAACAGCAGCTCGCCCATGGTGTCGCCAAGCAGCACCGAAGTCTGCGCATCGACGCTCGCGCCAGTGGAGCGACGCACCGTGGCAAAGCCTTCACGCTGGCACAACTCGAACACCGAGTTGAAACGCTCCGGGTGACGCGGCACCAGAATCAGCAACGCATCGGGATGGTTGGTCAGCAAGCGACGGTGAGCATTCAGCACCACTTCGTCTTCGCCTTCATGGGTGCTGGCGGCGATCCACACCGGGCGCTCCTGAGCCTGCCACTGGCTGCGCAGCTCAGCGGCGCGTTGCAGCAGTTGCGGGTCGATGGTCAGGTCGAACTTGATCGAGCCAGTGACTTCGACTGTCTCCGGGCGCGCACCGAGATCTCGGAAGCGCTGGGCTTCGGCCTCGGTCTGCACGGCGAACAGGCTCATCTCGGCGAGCATCGGCGCGGTCAGTTTGCTGAACCGGCCATAGCCCTTGGCGGAACGCTCGGACAGTCGTCCATTGGCCAACGCCACCGCAATCCCGCGTTTGGCACACTGATGAATGTGGTTGGGCCACAGTTCGGTTTCCATGATCACTGCCAGTTTCGGCTGCACGCGATCCAGAAAACGCGCGGCTGCACAGGGCAAGTCATACGGCAAATAGCAGTGCTGGATGCGTGGCTCGTTGGCGAACAGCGCATGGATACGTTCCGAACCGGTTGGCGTCATGCAGGTCACGGTGATCGGAAGCGTCGGATAGCGTTGCAGCAGTGCGCGGATCATCGGCGCGGCGGCGATGCTTTCGCCCACCGACACGGCGTGAACCCAGATACCACCGGGTTGCAGGGTCGGCATCCCGTAGGAGAAACGTTCGCCAATCCGTTGGGCATACGCCGGCGCCTTGCGTGAGCGCAGCCACAGCCGAATCGCCACCAATGGCAGCCCCAGGTAAAACAGCGCGGTGTAAAGAGTTCTATTCATGGCGGCGGAGTTTATCGGCTTTTGCCGCCGATCGCCCGCAGGTGTATGGCAAATCGCTCCGCCAGCCAACGAGCTGCCGGCCCCAATGGTTCGTCGCGGCGCCAGACCAGTTCCACCACCAGTGCCGGCGGCGTCCATTCGCTGTCCAGCTCCACCATCAGGCCCTGATACGCCGAGTACTGCACCACATGGCGCGGCAGCCAGGCCCAGCCAAGGTCGCGCACCAGCCATTCGGCCATCACGTAGAAACTGTCGGCGCGCCACACCTGTGGGCTGGCCGGCTCGCTGCCGGGGTAGACGCTGGTCTGGGTCGACATCAGCAGCTGCCGATGCTGGGCCAGTTGCTGGCAATTGACCCGGGACTGCGCGGCCAGCGGATGATTGACGCCGCAGACCGTGACCATCTCCACGCTGCCCAGCACCCGGCGCTCCAGCGCTTCGGGAATTTCGTCGTGATAGAACAGCAGCCCGAGATCGGCCCGGCGCTCCACCAGTTTGCGTGAAACCTCGCCCTGGGCGGCGCTGGTCAGTTGCACCTCCAGACTCGGGAACTGCTCGGCCAGCGCACCGAAACTTTCCACCAGCGCCTGATAGGGCATTGCCTCGTCCTGCGCCACCCGCAATTGCGCCTCCTGCCCGCGCATCATGGCCACGGCCCGGCCGTTCAGGCGTTCGCACTGACGCAGCACTTCGCGCGCCTCCTCCAGCAATGCCTCTCCCGCCTCGGTCAGACTCGGCTGACGACCGCTGCTACGCTCGAACAGGCTGACTCCGAGATCGTCCTCAAGCATCGCAATCGCGCTGCTGATCGCCGACTGTGCCTTGCGCTGCTGACGCGCCACAGCGGAAAACGAACGCTGCTCGGCCACCGCAACGAACACCCGCAACTGCTCCAGATTCCACTGCATGCTCATTGACCAACCCATCTTTCAAACAGATAGGTAATGACTTTACCCCATCTGGGGAGTCACTAGAATGCCGCCTCAGAAAGCAACGCTTCACATGAGGAATTGAACATGAACGCTTACGTCTACCTGGCCATCGCCATCTGTGCCGAAGTGATCGCGACCGTTTCGATGAAAGCCGTCAAAGGCTTCAGCACGCCACTGCCACTGGTGCTGGTCATCGTCGGCTACGCCATCGCGTTCTGGATGCTGACCCTGGTGGTACGCAGCGTACCGGTGGGCGTGGCCTACGCGGTGTGGGCCGGCATGGGCATCGTGATGGTCAGCGTCGCGGCGCTGTTCATCTATGGGCAGAAGCTGGATCTCCCGGCGATGCTCGGGATGGCGCTGATCGTGCTCGGCGTGGTGGTGATTCAGCTGTTCTCGAAAACCGCCGGCCATTGAAACACTGACGAGCATCAAGCCATAAGCTGCAAGCTCGACCGATTTACAGCTTCGGGTTGCAGCTTGCAGCTTGAAGCTTGAAACTTGCGACTTCTTCAAACCCTGAGGTCGTTGCATGCCATCTCCAATTTCCACCGACGTGCTGATTGTCGGCGCGGGTGTCGCCGGTCTCTGGCTGAACGCGCGTCTGCGTCGCCAAGGTTTCTCGACCGTGCTGGTGGAAAGCGCCAGCCTTGGTGGCGGACAGAGTGTGAAGTCCCAGGGCATCATCCACGGCGGCGCCAAATACGCGTTGCACGGGGCGCTCACCGGCGCCTCGGAAGCCATCGCCGACATGCCGCGTCGCTGGCGTGAAGCTCTGGCCGGCAACGGCGAACTGGATCTGACCGGCGTGCGCCTGCTGTCCGAAGCCCATTACCTGTGGTCGCCGGGCACCCTGGCCGGCAACCTCACCAGTTTCTTCGCCAGTAAAGCCGTGCGTGGCCGGGTCGATCAGGTCAAGGGCGATCAACTGCCGCCGGCCCTGCAAGACAAACGCTTCAAGGGCAAGGTCTACCGCCTCGCCGAACTGGTGATCGATGTGCCGAGCCTGATCCAGCGTCTGGCCGACCTGTCCGGTGACGGTCTGCTGGCCGGACAAAACATCGAGCCGTTGCTGGAAAGCGGCGTGCTGGTTGGCCTGAAGGTCGACGGCCGTGAGATTCGTGCCCAGCGCATCGTCCTCAGCGCCGGTGCCGGTACAGCCGATCTGCTGACTGCTTTGGGCCTGACCCATCCGGCCATGCAACGCCGGCCGCTGCACATGATCATCGCCAAAGGCCCGGGCCTGAAGCCGCTATATGCGCACTGCCTCGGTGGCGGCACCAAACCGCGCATCACCGTAACCACGCACCCGGCCGCCGACGGCCAGTGGGTCTGGTATCTGGGCGGCGACATTGCCGAATCCGAAGGCGTGGCCCGTGAACCGGCCGAACAAATCGCCACCGCCCAGAAAGAACTCGGTCAGCTATTGCCATGGATCGACCTGAGCACGGTGCAATGGGCCACCCTGCGCGTGGATCGCGCCGAACCGTTGCAAACCGGCCTGACCCGCCCGGACAACGCCTTCCTCGCTGAAGAAGGACGCCTGCTGGTCGGCTGGCCGACCAAACTGGCCCTGGCGCCGGACTTTGCTGACCGGGTGATGGCATCACTTCAACGCGACGGCATCCAGCCGAGCCATACGACCCCGCTGCCAGAACTGCCAAAACCACCGATGGGCGTTCCCGCCTGGGAGCAACTGCTGCCATGAGCCTGCCGACCCTGCACGACCTGCATCGCCCGCTGGGCAGCACCGGCCTGCTGGTTTCGCCACTGGGCCTGGGCACCGTCAAACTCGGCCGCGACCAGGGCGTGAAATACCCCAACGGCTTCCAGATCCCCGATGACGACGCCGCGCGCATGCTGCTCAAGCAGGCGCGGGAACTGGGCATCAACCTGATCGACACCGCACCGGCCTATGGCCGCAGCGAAGAACGCCTCGGCCCACTGCTGCGTGGTGAGCGTCAGGACTGGGTGATTGTCAGCAAGGTCGGCGAAGAATTTGTCGACGGCCAATCGACCCATGATTTCAGCGCCGCTCACACCCGGATGTCGGTGGAGCGCAGCCTGCAACGTCTGGAAACGGATTTTATCGACCTGGTGCTGGTGCACTCCGACGGCAACGACCTGGCGATCCTCAACGACAGCGAAGTCTACGCAACCCTCGCGGCGATGAAGGCCGAAGGCAAGATTCGCGGCTTCGGCTTCTCCGGCAAAACCGTCGACGGTGGCCTCAAGGCACTGGAGCAAGGCGACTGCGCAATGGTCACCTACAATCTGAACGAACAAAACGAGAAGGCGGTCATTGACTATGCTGCTGCCCACGGCAAAGCCATTCTGGTGAAAAAGGCGCTGGCCAGCGGTCATGTGTGCCTGAGTCCCGGTGTGGATCCGGTGCGCGCCAGCTTCGAGTTGCTGTTCGCCCAGCCCGGCGTGGCCAGTGCCATTGTCGGGACCATCAATCCGCTGCACCTCGCCCATAACGTTGCGACCGTTGCCCAGGTCCTTCGTGGTCACTGACGCCGCCTCGCGGCCTTAAGCAGGAGCCGACATGCCGCGTACGCTCATCAGAAAGAACCCGAGCAACTTCAAGACGCTGCCGCTGTTCGTCGAAGCCACGCCGGAAGGCCTGACCTATCAGAGCGTCGGCATGCCGCTGAATTTCACCCAGACCCTTCAGCGGCGTAAACCGGTCAACGTGGCTGACGCCGAGCGCTTTGCGCTGGAGCTGGCCAACCTTGGTGTTTCGGTGCGTCTGACCCTGCACTGGCAGAATCGCGATTACTGGGTGCTGGTGCGTCAGCGGCGGCAGGATCGCGGCGACGTCGTGCTCAAGTTGATTTCCGGTTACGTGCCAGCCCATGAACTGAATATTCCGCTGCACACGGCGATCCAGGAGATCGCCGAGGAATGCCTGCTGGAAACCCCGGAAGGCTGGCTCGGCGGGCGCTTCAACGACACCTGGCTGCCGGCGCCATACGCTTCGGCGCTGCATTATCGCGAGGCCCTGCCCTTTCGCCTGACGCCGCTGTCCGGTTCAGCCAGGCCGGTGCGCTGCGCCAATCTGCAATTGCTTGAACGGCCACGGGCTTACGTGCACTTGCCGACCGCGTCACTGCAATTGATCTATGACCTGCGGCTGGATGTACCCAAGGAAGCCAAGAGCCTCAGCCTGTTCCATGTCGATGAACGACTGGAAGGCGATCAACTGGTGGCCCGGCTGGACCGCAAGCGCCCCGATCTCTACCTGATGCCGCTCAAGGACGGCGCGCCCTTGGCCGAGTTGTATACCCTCAAGCGCGACAAACTCCTGCCGGCCGGCACCCGCGGGCTTTATCTGGCCGAAAGCTTTGCGACCCAGACGGGCTGGGTCGTGCGTGAAGAGCGGATTCGCTGGAAAGACTGGGTCGTGCAACAGGGCCTGCAACCGGCGAAGCCGCCTCGCGCGGGACTCAAGCAATTGAGTCTGAAGGCGCTGCGTCTGGTTGGCATCGGCAAGAAACGCGCGAGCAAATAGCCGACTAGCGCCGACGATCCATCCAGGTGCGCAAGGTCGCGAAGAAATGGAAATAGCGGTTTTCACGCTTGCCCATGCCGCGCTTGGGCGAAAACGACTCTTCGGCAAAAGCGCCGGTGATTCGCACCCGAGAGGCTTGGGTCGGTAGCGTGCAGACTTTGGCACCGGCCTGCTGTAGTGCGTACTTGAGCAAGCGCTCGGAGTGCAGCTTTCTTCCCGTGGCTTTGCAGAATTGGAAAATGCGCTCGATCCGCTTGCCATAGGCGACATAGGTATCGCGCCCGCAAATGGCAAAGCGGTCGTTCAACCCGCCCCACCACTGCCAGTCCGGAATGTAGGCAAAGTGCCTCCGGGCCTCTGAATGATTGAACACATAGGCGGGCAGCGGATTGTGGAAGAAATTGTCCGGGCGCACGAACACGACGAAATCGGGATTGAAGGTTTCGATCATGCTGGTCACTGTGTGCAGTGAATTGAGCTGATAGATCAGGTTGCGCAGCGACGCATAGTCATCGGCCCAAGTATCGCCCTGCGCTTTGACCTGCTCGAAATCCCAACGCTCCAGTACCCCGTCAGTCGAAGTCAGGGCCCCGATCATCGGCTCGAATGGCTGATAGTTGTCAGCCCTCAACTCGCCTTTTTCGCCCGAGCGGAAGTTCTGTACTTCATCGATTTTGTACAAATGATAGAAGCACTGTACGTCGCTGCCCGCCGGAAACTGCGCCAGAACGTTCTGTTCAATGGAAGGGAAGCAAATCTGCGAATTTCTCGGGATCCCGAAAAAAGCGACGGCAATTTTCAACACTCAACAGCACCTTCTATTTTTGGCAAAAGAGCTTTTGCCACCAGCGACGCGGCTGCAAAGGCACCACAATGACGTCCGACTGCTGCAGCCAGTCGCGCTCGTAATCCCAGGCATGCCCACCCCACAGTTTCCCCGATTCGTTGGAAAACCCCAGGGTCATGAGCTGATAGGAATAACCGGCGTGACCGCGCAACCAGTCTAAAACCACCAGCGTATTGAAACCGGTAGATGGCCCAACGTAGCGCTTGCCGCCCGGACGGTCGACGGGATAGTTCCACAGAGCCGGCAGCGGGATACGATCCCAATACATGGCCACCCGTGGCAACGGACACATCGGTGCGGCGCAGCCGACCAGCATGGTGAAACAACGCTCGCCCGCATGCTCGAACAACCGTTGCACGTCCGGGCCGTAAGGCAGACCAAAAAAATAGGCGTCCGGCGCGTTATAGCCATGCACGAAGACGTTCAAGCTGTGCTCGTTGAGCAGCGGCGCCTTGATGCAGGTGTTGAAACTGACGACGACGTCATTGGCGCTGATATTCAGCGCCTGAAAATCCGCCGCCGTGATGGCCGGATTATTCGCGATCAGGATGACCCGGTGCGCGCGGCTCAGGCATTCGCGCAATGGCTCGGGCAACGCGTCCAACACCGACTGGTCACCGCCGGGGAGCGCATCCAGCGCCATATGTTCATCCTTCATTCAGACCGGCACCTTCATGCCGAAACGCAGTTTCACCCAGAACCGCGTGAATGCTGACGGCGGCTGCCATGGGCGCATCTCGCGCTGTATTTCAGTGGCGAGGGCCTGGCCGACACGGGCGAAGGAATAGCGACTTTCTGCAAAGGCCTGACCATTGCTGGCAATACGCTGCGACAGCTCCGGATCGCCCTGCAACAGCTTGATCTTTTCCACCGCCTCGTCTTCGCTGCGATAGAACACGGTGTTGTGCATGTCTTCGAAGCCAAGCAACTTGTCTTCTTCGCCCTGACTCCAGGCCAGCAGCACACAACCGCAGGCCATGGCTTCGTAGTTCTTGATCATGAACTCGTTCATGCCGATGTCGGCGCTGACGAAAATCTTGATGCGATTGAGCGTTTCCAGGTATTCGGAGCCGGAGCGGGTACGGGTCACCAGCATACCGGTACGCTGCGCCAGCGATTCGAGCAGTGCCTTGCGCTGGGCGTACTCGGTACTTTTCAGGCTGCCGAGAAAACCGATGGGAATGTCGCGCTCGGACCCGGTGTTGCGCAGCATCTGCTCGTCGTAACCCTTGGAGACGAACACCGTGTCGATGCCTTCAGCGAGCATCTTGCGTGCGACCACCGCCCCGGAAACCAGCGCCCGGCAACTCGGCAGGCGCCTGTAGAGACGCGAATAAACGCCACGATATTTACTGGCGGGCATGTAGTTCTGGTAGGCATCGTGTTCGAGAAAGACCAGCCCGGGGATGCACTTGAGCACCCGCAGTTGCGAGACCAGGCGCTTGACCCTGGAGAAGATAACGACACGATCAAAGGTCTGGTAATCAACCGAGGCCAAAAAAGGCCCCAGGTTCATCTGTTGCTGTTTGCTGAGCCGATAGATGACACATTCATCACAGTTCTGCTGCACGATGTCGTAGAGCCGGTCGAGAATGACCCGCTGTTCATTCATCACCAGGAGCATGACTTTCATAGGTTAAATGACCACACGATGCAGGCAGGCAAGCGCAGCGGATTCAAACCTGCCAACATCAACGGAAACGGTTAGATCCCCAAGGCAAAATCCGTTCACACGCAGTCCAAAACAATAAAGTTCCATCTGATCAACGACTGCGGATTTTTTCGACAATCGCGGTGGTTGAACTGTTTTCCACCAGTCCCAGCACTTTCACGGTGCCGCCATAAGCCGTCACGATGTCGGCGCCGACCACCTGGTCAATCCCGTAATCCCCGCCCTTGACCAGCACGTCCGGCTTGACCTCACGCAGCAGGTTTTCTGGCGTGCCTTCAGGGAAGCTGATGACCCAGTCCACCGCCCCAAGCCCCGCCAGCACAGCCATACGTCGATCGACACTGTTGATCGGACGGCCAGGCCCCTTGAGGCGGCTGACCGAAGCATCGTCGTTGACCGCGACAATCAAACGATCGCCTTGAGCCCGCGCCTGCTCCAGGTAGGTCACATGACCTGCATGGAGGATGTCGAAGCAGCCATTGGTGAAAACGATTTTTTCGTTGTGTGCACGGGCATCGGCCACCGCCAGCAGCAGTTGCTCCAGACCCAGCACGCCGCGCTCGGAACCTTCTTCACGCTGAATGGCGCGACGCAGCTCCGGAGCGCTGATCGCCGCCGTACCGAGCTTACCAACGACGATGCCCGCCGCCAGGTTGGCCAGCGCCACCGCGTGTGGCAGTTCCTCACCGGCAGCAATCGCCGCCGCAAGGGTGGAAATCACCGTGTCGCCGGCACCGGTCACGTCGAACACTTCACGGGCCCGCGCAGGCAAATGCAAAGCCGGATGATCCGGACGCAGCAGGGTCATGCCGTGCTCGCCACGGGTCACCAGCAATGCGCCGAGATCCAGGTCGTGCATCAGCTTCGCGCCCTTGGTCACCAGCTCGTGCTCATCGGCGCAACCGCCGACGATTGCTTCGAACTCGCTGAGGTTCGGGGTGATCAGGCTCGCGCCCCGGTAGATCGAGAAATCCTTGCCCTTCGGGTCGGCCAGCACCGGAATGCCTTTGGCACGGGCGGCCTGGATCAGCGCCTGATGGTTTCTCAGGGCGCCTTTGCCGTAGTCGGACAGCACCAGCACCTTGATGCCTTCAAGCAGGTCATCGACCTGCGCGCCGAGGGCCAGGGCGTCGGTGGCGAACGGTTCTTCGAAGTCGATACGCAGCAATTGCTGGTGCCGGCTCATGACCCGCAGCTTGACGATGGTCGGCTGGTGCGCAATGCGCTGGAACAAGGCTCGCACGCCCGCACCCTTGAGGCTGTTGCTCAGGCTGTCGGCGGCTTCGTCGTCACCGGTCACACCGACCAGCGACGCCGGCGCACCCAGCGCAGCAATGTTCAAGGCAACGTTGGCGGCACCGCCCGGGCGGTCTTCGATTTGCTCGACTTTAACGACAGGAACCGGCGCCTCAGGGGAAATCCGTGAGGTACCGCCATGCCAGTAACGGTCGAGCATGACATCGCCGACCACCAAGACAGGGGCTTGATCGAATCGCGGCATGGACAACTTCATGGAGCAACCCACATACAAAATGAACAGGGGCGCGATATTAACACAGGGTCAAGGGCCGTCCGCCTCAATCTGAAAGGTCGCGCACCCAGAACAACTCGTGGCGCCGCACAGCCTTGCGGAAAAACTCATTACTGCCAGTGACAGGCCAGCGACGCCCCGCCAGTCCCTGCTGGATCCAGCGGCGCAATTGCCGTTTGAACACTTGCCCGCCCTGCAAGTCGTGCTCCATGGCTAACGCCATGGCCTTATCCAGTTGCACGTCCGGCGACAGCACCGGACTCCACAAGCGGTTGGCCGGCAATGGTTCGATGGCTGGCGGCAGCGCGATTCCGCCACCGGCAGGGCCCATTGGCCAGCGGTCGTTGTCATGCAAATGATTGGCGTACAGCAACATCGTCGTCGGCTTCCAGCTACTCAGGCCAACGGCCTCAAGCAGCGCTTGAGTCGAGGCGACGTGATCGCTGTGTGGATCCAGCTCGGGATGCGGCGTGACGACGACCTCTGGACGGTAATGCTTCAGAAGCGCCGTCAGGTCTTCGACAAGGTTCTGCCAAGTTGGCTGCCCGTCAACATCGGCGGGCAAGGTCAGCGGATTGTGACGGCGCACAGTGCGCACATCGCCTTCCTGCGACTCGAGGGAACCGAAAGCCGTGGCCGGTTCAGCGGCCATCGCAGGCAATTGCAGGCAGTAATAACCCAGCTGCACGCAACGTTCGGCCGGCACGCCACCCCACAGAGGAATCACCAGACTGTCCCAACTGCGCAAACGCCCCTTCAACCGCGCTGCGGCGGCCTCATCAAGGCCCATACGCTGGAAATCTTCAGCTTCGATCTCGCCTTGGGTCAGGGTGACGATGCTGACGTCTTCACTACGGCTGTAAAGACCGAATGCCGCAAGCTCGGCATCGTCGGCATGAGGAGCGATGACCATAACGCGCTGGCGGCTGTAATCAGGGTTCGCCATGACCCAAAGCGTGCCCATGGTACCCGCCGTGCAATATCGTCCGCGCAGGGTCAGCACGCCCTGCGCCAAAGCATCTGCCTGCCCGGAAAGGTTTAGGTAACGCCGCCCTTTCACCCCGCGCTCGAAGTCCTGGCGATCATCCCCCACCGCAACGTAGGGATCGAGCCAGCGACCCAGCCAGCCAGCCTTCAATTCAAGTTCGAGAATGAGTGTCTCGCCCGGCGCCAACGGCTCGCTCAGACGCACCACACCGCCGTCCAGACTGACAGTCTGTCGCGCGGTGTCCGCAGGAAAGTCGTATTGGTAGTCGTCGGACGGCCGGTAAAACAAGTGATCGGCAAACCACGCTTCGTGGGCAACCCAGGCCAGTACCAGCAACAGCGGCACCAGCGACCAGCCGACCAGAAAGCCGACCAGAAACAGCGCAACCACGAAGGCGATGAGGAACAGACGCTTGCCGCGTCGGTGTGCCTTGAGAAGCTGTTGCTTGCGAGCGCTCATCAATTCAGACCTTGTAGACCGGCACCGTGTGGCACCAGCGATCCTTGTACTCACGGTCGGCACGACCGAATGAATAACGCAAAGGCTTACCCAGTGCCTGCGCGTCTGCCCAGGCCTGCTGGGTATTGACGAAACTCAACACGCTACCGGGGCTGAACTCGCGACTCTGCGGGTCGACGCCACCATTGATGTATTCCAGCGAGACCCATTGCGGCGCTTCGACGCGGTACAAAACCTGAATGGCCACGGGTGCCGATTCGAGCATGACCACGGAACCGGTCATGAACTCACGCAATAGAGTGAATACCTCAACGAGCCCGGCCCTGCCAGGTACTTCGAAGCCCCAGCGGCGTTCGAACAGATCACTGTAAGTCTGCGCCTGCTGCGCCGCAGTAAAGTCCGACATCGGCACCAGCGAACCACCCGCCTCTTCCAGCAGGCGCTGTTCGCGACGCTGGTTGTAGCGAAATTTCTTCGAATACTCTTCCGGCAACCGGGCCAGGGCCAAGCCCTCCGGCTGCACTTTCAAGGTACTGATCTGCTCGGCATTGAGCTGGGACACATAGGCCATGCGCTGGCGAACCGGCACGACGACATCCGGCGCGATCGGCAGAATGATTTCGGCATTACCCATGTCGAGCAATCCGCGTTTGCCCTCGCGCTTGAGCACTTCCTTGGACAAGGCCACATGACGGCCCCAGCAAGGAATCGCAGCTACTACCTCGTCGCCAACGACCCAGCCCAGATAACGCAGTTCGATGCCCACGAACATCGACAGCCGCTCGACCACCTCGGGATGCGTGGCAAAGCTGCCGCCGAAGCGCTGCCAGGCGCGGGCGTAAGCATCCTGGTCTATCTCCGTCCAGCCACGCTCACGAATGCTGCGAAACACCTTCAGCATACGTTGGTCGCGTGGGCTGGCTGGAGCTCGTCACCTTCTTCAAACTCCTTGGCATGCAGACGGGAGTAATAGCCGTTCTGCTCCAGCAGTTGCGCGTGGGTTCCGCGCTCGACGATCCGGCCTTCATCCATGACCAGAATCAGGTCGGCCTTCTCGATGGTGCTCAAGCGGTGAGCGATCACCAGGGTCGTGCGGTTTTGCACCACGTGATCCAGCGCCGCCTGAATATGCCGTTCCGACTCGGTATCGAGGGCAGACGTAGCCTCGTCGAGAATCAGCAGCGGCGCATCCTTGAGCAGCGCCCGGGCGATGGCAATGCGCTGGCGCTGGCCGCCAGACAGCAACACGCCGTTTTCACCGACCAGGGTTTCGTAACCTTCCGGCATCTTGATGATGAATTCATCGGCATAGGCCTCGGAGGCGGCCCGTTTGACCTCCTCGAACGGCGCACCCGCCAGGTCGCCATAAGCGATGTTGTTGGTCACCGTATCGTTGAACAGCGTGACCTGCTGGGTCACCAGCGCAATCTGGCGACGCAGACTGTGCAAGGTAAAGTCCTGCACACGGATGCCATCGAGCAGAATCTCGCCCTGTTCATGCTGATAGAAACGTGGAATAAGGCCGGCAAGCGTCGACTTGCCGCTGCCCGAACGCCCCACCAGCGCGACCATTTGCCCCGGTTCAACGACAAAACTGATGTCGTTGAGCACCTGCTTGTCGGTGTCCGGGTATTGGAAACTGAGGTTGCGCACTTCCAGACGCCCCTCAAGGCGATCCTGTTCGACCGTGCCCTCATCCACTTCAGCCGGTTCATCCAGTTGCTCGAAAATACTTTCGGCACCGGCTACGCCTTTCTGAATGGTCGAGCTGACTTCCGAGAGCTGGCGAATCGGTTTTGGCAACAAACCAGCCATGGTGATGTATGCCACCAGGTCCCCCGGTGAGGCATCGCCACGAAGGTACAGCACGAGGAACATGACCACGGCCATGGCGCTGTAAGTCACCAGTTGCAGCATCGGTGTGTAAACTGCGCCGGTCTTGGTCATTGTCAGTTGCTTGTCGGTGTTGCTCTGGCTGGCCTCGCGAAAGCGGGTCTTTTCATAGAGTTCGCCGCCGAAACTGCGCACAACGCGATAACCATGAATCGTCTCGGAGGCAACGTGCGTGACGTTGCCCATCGACACCTGGATCTTTTTGCTTTGCTTGCGGAATTTCTTGCTGGTGCTGTTCACCATGATGCCGATCACCGGCAGGATGGCCACCATCACCAGCGTAAGCTTCCAGTTCATCCACAACAGGGTGAAGAACAGGAAAATCACGGTCATGCCTTCGCGAATGACCACCTTGATCGCGTCCGTTGCCGCGCCGGTGACCATGGTCACGTTGAAGGTAATCCGGGAAATCAGATGGCCGGAGTTGTTCTTGTCAAAGAACCGGTTAGGCAACTCCAGCAGCTTGTTGAACAGCACCACCCGCAGGTCATGCACCAATCCCAGGGAAACCCGGGCCAGGAAGAAGTTGCCAAGGTACGAACCCACGCCCTGTAACAGCGCGATGAGCACGATCATCAACGGCACGGTTTCGAGCAACTGCAATTTGCCCAGATAAGGGTTGCCTGGAAACAGACTGGCTTCAGGATTGGCCAGACCATCGACGAAATACTTGAGGATGTAAGCGAGCATCGGTTGAGTCGATGCGAAGATCAGAAACCCGACGATGCTGAGAAGAAAGAGGCCGGCATAAGGCCGCACGTAAGCCAAAAGGCGGAAATAGATCGCCAGCGTTGACTGGGCTTTCGGTTCAGGACTGCTCATGGTGATCCGCACAATTCAGTGAGGCGGGGATGATATCACACGCATTTTTACCCCGATAAACATGACTTCAAGCCAGCCCTTGATCAAGTCGGTTAAGATACGCCGCTAATGATGGGGAGCCCGATAATGCAATCGATTGATCACAGCACCTACGAGGCACTGCGCGCCGGTGCACACGTACTGGAAGCCGACGGCTCCGGTGACAAGGTGCTTCGATTGGCCGATGGATGCATGCTCAAGCTGTTCCGTCGCAAACGCCTGCTCAGTTCGGCACTGTTCTATCCGTACGCACAACGCTTTGCCGACAACACCAGAGCACTGGAACAGCGCGGCGTTCTTTGCCCAAAAGTCATCGCTGTATACCGCATCCCGAGTATCGAGCGCGACTGCGTTTATTACAGTCCACTGGCGGGCAAGACCGTGCGCCAGCTGCAAGGCTCCAGCGAAGGGACGGACACACTTAGATTTCAACTGGGCGCGTATTTCGCGCAATTGCACGAGAAAGGTGTGTACTTCCGATCGCTGCACTTCGGCAACGTCGTGCTGACCCCGGACAACCAATTGGGCCTGATCGATATCGCCGACCTGCGCTGCCAGAAGCGCGCACTCAGCGACAGCAAACGCCTGCGCAACTTCGCCCACTTGCTGCGTTACAAGGAAGACCGGCAATGGTTGCTGGGGGAAGACGCCGGCGATACGTTTATCGAGGGTTACCGGCAGGCCCTGCCGAGCAACCGGCAGGCACCTCTGATCTCGCGCCTGCGCCCGCTGCTGGGTTGAGCCTTAGCGGCCGATGACCACCACCGTGGCACCTTTGCGATTGGCGAAATGCTCGATGACGCGCAGCTTGTGCGCCGCCAGCCACTCGTTCAGCCATGGTTCGTCACCCTTTGCTTCAATGACGAAATAACGAAAGTCACTGGCATGAGCTGCCGACATGGCTTCTTCCTGAGTCAGAACAGGCATTACATAGCCGCGACCGGCGTAGTAGCTGATCCGCCCATCCTCGAAGTAAGTCGGCGCACCCGGCTCGACGTGGGAGGACATCCAGCGTCCCGCCTCGACATAGTGGGTTTTGCCGGCCCCAGTGGAAATGACGTTGGCCAGCATCACCAGCAACCCTACGATCACCAGCCCCTTGCCCCATCGCGGAAACTCGCGGACAAACGCCGCCAGCCCCATCGCCAGCACCGGCACAAACAGAAGATTCAGGAAGCTCAGGTAGCGTGTATTCATGAACTGCTGCTTGATGAAAAACAGCACCAGAACAAGCAGGTAACACAGCGCCGCCCAGGCGAAGGGACGGTAGTCGCGCCAGTAAATGCCCAGCACCACCCAGTTGCGACGCAATATGAACGGCACAGCAAAAGGCCCCATCAACTTCACGAAAGTGATGGCCATGGTCGCCAGGATGCCGAAGAAAATGATCCGCCCGGCTTCGTCCTGGGAGTACTTGTTGATGAGTGAATTGGCGAACTGGTCGCATAGCATCTGAAACGACGACAGCACGCCACGAGGTTCAATCATGTTCAGATAGAGCATCACGCGGGCAGACAGAAGCACGCCGGACACCGAGATCACCAGCAGACCCAGGATCGGCAACAGTGAAAACTGGAAGAATTGCAGGCGCCGAGTCGAAGACCAGAGATTGGGCAGTTGCCACAATCCCAATGCCACCACCATCAGTAACGCCTCCAGGCGAAACAACGCCGCCGCGACAATCGCCAGATGAATGAGAGCAGCACGCAACCAGCCGCCTCGCGTCTGCCAGCGAAACGCGAGCCACAGCGCAAGCGTGCAAAAAAACCAGAAACCGCACTCACGAATGATGTCGTTACGAAAGGCATTGACCGCAGGCATTGCCAGCACCACCAGACAAGCCCAGCGAGTGATGTGGGGGGTACGCTGGCGGATGCAATCAACCATCAACGCGCTGGTGCCGGCAAAAAACAGTCCGCACCAGAGATAGGCACTCAGCTCCAGTGGCAGATGCAGGACGGCATGGGTGCCTGCCAGAAGTAAGGAAAACCAGGGCCAATCGAACGCTGCCCACGCCACATTGGGCCCATGCTCGGTGACTTGCTGCGCAATATCGATGTACAGCGCCGCATCACGCCCGACGGTTGCAGTACCCATGACTGCGATCAACGAGAGCAGAACACTGCCCCAAAATGCCAGCCAAACTGGGTATTCGTCGATGATTCTGGATACTCGAGTTCCCACTTTACTGCCCGTACCTTTCACCCAGCCACCTCATCGACACTCGTTACCAGGTACGCGCCTGTTCACCGCGAACCATTTACCGAAACAGCAACCGCAAAGCCTTGCGAGTGTATGACCAGCGCGAGAACGTGCGCCAGTCTGCACGCAACGCCTGAAAATAGAACCCTTTGGCCAGAGCGTATTCGCCGTGAGAGTAACAATCACGAAACAACGACAGGCAGCGCTGCGCCAGAAACGCCTGACGCAGGTCAAGCATCTCTTCAGGCATGCGTCGACTGGAGAACACTTCACTCACAACCTGCTCTGTACCGGCGGCAAGGCTTTGACGCAAATCATGTCGCATGCTGTCAGCGTGCTTGTAGATAAGGGCCAGAGGCTTGTCCAGAACGCTGCACGGGAAACGCGCCAGCACTTGGGCAAACACTGGCAGATCCTCGACGTTGCGCAAATGCTCAGGATACGTGCCAGGAACGAACACTTCGCGATGCATCGCGCAGGCCCCGTTGGAAATCGACACGGTCTTGTCCAGCAGGTAGCCCTGTAATCGCTGCCGGGGGGTTAAAGGCAGAGGTTTGGCTGGCTGCAGGCTGTGCCTGCCATCAGCAAACACCGACCAATGGGCACCAATGACCATCATGGTTTGAGGGTTATTGGCAATATGCTCCGAAAGCGCAGCCAGCGCGCCGGGCGCCATTTCGTCGTCGGAGTCGAGGAAAATCAGATATTGCCCGCTCGTCTCCTCAAGCCCGCGATTGCGCACGGTAGACAACCCGCCATTGCTTTTGCGCAACGCACGAAAACGCCCGCCATGCTCGAGCAGAAGCCTCTCCACTACCTCAGGCGTCTCATCCGTCGACCCATCGTCGATGACCAACAGATCCGCCGCAGCCTCATCCAACTGCGCCAACACCGACTCCACTGCACGAGGCAGCGTTCGTGCGTAGTTGTAAACCGGAATAACGACGCTGATCAGTGTCTCAGTCAAGACCGTATCCCTTCACACCCTCTTTAACGACCAGAATATCTTCCATGATCAGGTACTGCAGATCCGAGCCGAAGAACATGTTCAGGGCATCGGTCGGCGAGCAGATCATCGGTTCACCACGGCGGTTGAGCGAGGTGTTCAGGGACACGCCGTTGCCGGTCAGCACTTCCAGCGCCTTCATCATGTCGTAGTAGCGCGGGTTGTATTCGCGCTTGAGCACCTGGGCCCGGGACGTACCGTCTTCGTGGACGACTTCCGGCACTCGGGTCTTCCACTCTTCCGCCACTTCGAAGGTGAAGGTCATGAACGGCGCCGGATGATCGATCTTGATCATCTGTGGCGCAACGGTGTCGAGCATCGACGGGCAGAAAGGCCTCCAGCGCTCGCGGAACTTGATCTGGTGGTTGATGCGATCAGCCACGCCAGCCACGCTCGGGCAACCGATGATCGAACGACCACCCAGTGCACGCGGACCGAATTCCATGCGGCCCTGGAACCAGGCCACCGGGTTGCCATCGACCATGATTTTGGCAATCTGCTCCGGCATGTTGTCGAGCTTGCGCCAGGTCGGCTTGTTCTCGTGACGGGCGCACGCGGCGATCACGTCTTCGTTGCTGTACGACGGGCCGAGGTAGACGTGTTCCATCTTCTCGACCGGCACGCCACGGGCGTTCGACACATAGGCTGCTGCGCCGACTGCGGTGCCGGCATCGCCGGAAGCAGGCTGCACGAACAGCTCCTTGACGTCGTCACGGGCGATGATTTTCTGGTTGAGCTTGACGTTCAACGCACAGCCACCGGCGTAGGCCAGCTTGCCGGTTTCCTTGAGCACGTCGCCCAGATAGTAGTCGATCATCTGCAGCGCGATTTTTTCGAACAGCGCCTGAATGCTGGCGGCGTAGTGGATGTACGGCTCGTCGGCGATGTCGCCCTCGCGCTTCGGACCCAGCCACTCGATCAGCTTCGGCGAGAAGTAGTAACCCTTGCCCTTCTCTTTATAGCGACGCAGGCCGATCACGTTGGCGTAGTCAGTGTTGATCACCAGCTCGCCGTTCTCGAACGAGGCCAGACGCGAGAAATCGTATTTGCTGGCGTCGCCGTATGGCGCCATGCCCATGACCTTGAACTCACCGTCGAGCATGTCGAACCCGAGGAACTCGGTGATCGCGCCATACAGGCCGCCAAGGGAGTCCGGATCGAAGAATTCCTTGATCTTGTGGATCTTGCCGTTTTCGCCATAACCGAAGAAGGTCGTGGCGTACTCGCCCTTGCCGTCGATGCCGAGGATCGCGGTTTTCTCTTTGAAACCCGAGCAGTGGTAGGCGCTGGAAGCGTGGGCCAGGTGGTGTTCCACCGGTTCGATCTTGATTTTCTTCGGATCGAAGCCCAGTTGCTCCAGGCACCAGACGATCTTGTTGCGATAGCGCTTGTAGCGACGGTTGCCCATCAGGATCGCGTCGAGCGCGCGATCCGGGGCGTACCAGTAACGTTTGGCGTATTGCCAGCGAGCCTTGCCGAAAATGCTGATCGGGGCGAACGGAATCGCGACCACGTCAACGTCGGACGGCTTGATGCCAGCCTGCTCCAGGCAGAACTTCGCCGATTCGTAGGGCATGCGGTTCTTTGCATGTTTATCGCGTACGAAGCGCTCTTCCTCAGCCGCCGCGACCAGCTTGCCGTCGATGTACAAGGCTGCTGAAGGATCATGGCTAAGGGCGCCGGACAGGCCAAGAATCGTCAATGCCACAGGGGTCTAGCCTCTTTAGTCTGCATTCAGGCGCGATGCGCCTTGAAAAATGATGTGCCCCCGCACCGGGCGAGAGACAGCTAAAGGGCGGGATTATAGCTTAAAAACGCCGACAAACCTCTAGCGGAACTGGCCGGCCGGTGCGTTGACACTCAAGCAGCGTCGACATAGACTCCAGCACAAATGGACTGGGAGATCCCGGTCGGCGCTAATGCCTCGGTGAGATCATCGGGGCTTTTCGCTTTCTGGGGATGGGAAAAGCTTCAAACCCCAATTCTCGAAACCCTCTCCAACTTTGCTCCGCCCCCCCGCTGCAATAGAACTTGCGCTTAAGCACGTCAAAAGCACGGTTTCCCTGACCCGCCCTCAAAAAGCTCATGCCAATGGGCCTCGCAACAAGATCGGCTAGCTGCAGGCCGGTGGAGTTCACCTGTTTGGTTGCAAAAACGATGTCTAACGGCAGTTGAATACCCCATCGATTCGCCTCACCACACATCCTGCGAAACTCCAACTCAAGCTCGTTATCCTCTCGCTTTCCTCGACGCTCGAAAATCACATGCGTCAGCGCCCCCTGCTGATTCTTCTCTTGCAAAAACTCGTAGAGCGTTTCCAGACAAAAGCCGAGAGCAAGGTGATAAGGATTGTGTCCCGTGCCTTGTTTTTCGCGGAGGGAAGCCTTGTCTACGACGCAACTGATCAAAACAAAGTTGCTGGCTTCAATGATGCAAGTCAGCTCCTCAAGAAAAGCATTTTTGTGATCTCTGGACATGAAGAGACCAGAAAACGATCCTTTTTCTTTACGAATTTCGAGTTCATGCAGACCGATCAGATCGTGCCCCATATGTGCAAACTTGAATTTCTGTAGAGCAGGAATGACTTTCTCGCAGTAATGCCTTTTATGAAAGGCACAAAACGCGAGCACGAAGACTGGATAGTTGGGATCCAGTGTCTGCATTCCGTGATCACCGCTCTCATCGACATAAACGATGATATCGCTGTATTCACTGATTGGGGACAACGTGATTACCCACGGCCTGATCGCCAATAAACACCGACATTCCCGTCCACCGCCTGGCGATAGATCGTATACGGCAGGCAAGCCGTGTCGAAGACGCCGGACAGAGTCAGGTCAAGCAGGAAGACCGGCACCAGAATGCCGGTAGGATCGGGCGGCGCGTGCAGCAGACAGAAATCATGGGCGAGTTCACTGTAGATGCGCGGAATTAACTGACAGTAAGTTTTCTGTTTGCGCAGACAGCGCGTGGCGGCTTCGTCGCCCCGCAACACCGTAACGGCGGTGCCACAGCCGGACAGCGCCAGGGAAAATGCCCCGATAGCGATAGAGGTTTCGATGGTCAAGATTTGCCCTCCGGGTACGTCGGGACAAACTAGCACCGGGGTTTTGCGAGGGGTAGTTCATGGGTTCTGGCAAGGCTGTAGGAGAAATCACAAGGATTTGTCACCACGAACCTCGCCAGATTTTTATTACAGAAATGTCTTATGCTCAGGCGAAAACAATCACGCAGCGTCCAATGCATCCTTGGGCAAACGCTGATCAATCACCCGATACAACGCACTGCTCTCGGGCCAGTTGCGCATGAAGCGCGCGCGATCCCGGGCATAGGCCGGAGCAAAGCTGCCCGCCGAGCCGTGCTGGCACATCGAATCCAGATCGATCAGCGCCCAGCGATCTTCCTGCCAGAACAGGTTGTGTCCCTTGAAGTCGCCATGGCTGATGCGCTCGGCAATCAACCGCGCAAACAACTGATCCAGCGCCTGCAACTCGGCTTCCGGCGCCTCGCCGCTTTCGACGTACGGCGCAAAGCGCTCGATGATGTCCGGCCCGGCCAGGTATTCGGTGATCAGATACGCCTTGCTGCGCAACCAGAAAAACCGGGTTTCCAGCACCGCCAGCGGTTTGGGCGTGGCGATGCCGAGGAATGCCAGGCGATTGCCTTCGCGCCAGGAATGCCAGGCGCGGCTCGGACGCCAGAAGCGCTTGAGCCAATGGGCAAAATTCTTGATGTTGTAACGCTTGATCACCAGCGTACGCCCGGCAACCTCGACCTTGCCGACACTGGCCGCGCCACCGGTCTTGTACAGATGGCCCTGATCGAGCAGGGCATCGGCCTGCTCCAGCACCGGCAGCATCGCGGGCTCTTCCTCACGGCGAATCGACCGCAGACCAAATGCACCACGCTTGACGCTGAACAGCGTGCATTCACGACCGACCTTGATCAGGTAATCCCTCAAGCGCCAGGCGCGCACCTTGTCGATCTGCTTTTGCAGGGCTTCCAGCGGCAGCGCGTGTTCGCTGTTGCTCAGCAGGTAATACACCAGCAATTCTTCGGTGAACGGCTCGAGCGACTTGGGCAACTGAGCGAAGAACACCCCGAGATTTTCCAGCACTTTCTGCCGGGACAACGGCTGGCCGGCGGTTTCCACACAGATGCCGGCACCATCGATCAGATACAGCTGGCCGCCATGGCGCAACAGATTGTCCAGGTGCAGGTCTTCCTGCCACAGGCCTTTGCCGTGCAATTGACCGATGGCGCCGAGCGCTTCGGCCAGCACCGCCGATTGCTCGTCGGCCAGCACCGGCAAGGACTCGACCTTGTTCCAGGCATCGCCCAGGCTTTCGGCGCCTTCAAGGAACTCGAACAGCAGCCAGCCGCCCTCACCATCCTTCAGCCCATCGGCCAGCAGCAACGGCGTGGTCATGCCCTGAGCGGCGAGCAGTTTCACACCCTCCAGTTCACGCTGAAAGTGCCGCGCAGCCTTGTTGCCGACCAGCAACTTGGCCAGCACCGGACGCCCGCGCCACACACCGGCACCCACATAACGCTGACCCGGCAACACCCGCAGCAGACTGAGCAATTGCAAATCGGCAGCGCCCGCCGCATCGGCCAGCGACACCGTCAGCGGCAGGCTCGGCGTGCGCCCGGCGTTTTTCAAGTCCGACAGCTGCATCAACGGGTCTCCTTGTGACTGCGCCGCGCGGTCAGTCGCATGATCCAGCTGTCGACCAGCGAGCTGTCTGTCGATTGATCGAGATACGCCGCCAGCAGCTCACGCAATTGCGCTTCGCTCCACTCTGGCGCACGACGCTGCAGCGGCTCCAGATCCTTGACCCGGTCACGCATACCGAACCACAGGGGCCGGGTCTTTTCCAGGTCGATCAACTGCGCCTGATAGCCATCGCCTTCGGCGCGCAAGAATATGTGCTTGGGATAGAAGCAGCCGTGCACCTGACGCATACCATGAAGATGACGCGCCAACAGGCCACAAGACTTGAGAATCGCCGATTGCTGCGCGGCATCGAGGTCCGACCAGCGCTTCAACAACGAGTCGAGATCGTCCCAGCCATCCAGCGCGCGGGTCAGCAGGATCGCACGGACCTCGCCATTGACCTTGCGCTCACCGAAGAACGCCGCCTGCAACGCCGGAATACCAAGTTTGTTGTAACGACTGATGTTGCGAAATTCCCGGGCGAACGTCGGCTCGCCGAACGGCGCGTGCAACGTGCGGGTCAGGTAATTGCACTGGCGCTTGAGGTAATAGGCATGCCCTTCCAGCTCCAGACGAAACACGCTGCTCCAGCCGCCACCGTCGGTGTTGGGCTCATCCACGGCCTCGAGCTGCTTGGACCACAGCGCATCGAACGTGCCGAGACCGTGGCGCTCCAGCAGCGCACGGTCTTCAGTGGCCAGAAAATCAGTCATTCGCGTCCCTCGAAAAATCTCACCACGTGGCGAATCCGTTGCTTGTCGGCGGCATTCAGCCGATCACGTCCACGATATTGCAGGTAGAAGCGCAGGCGCTGGGTGTTCGACAGGTGATACTTGGCCACCTTGTCGAGACAGGCCAGATCCTTGGTGATCCGGTACTTGAGCCAGAAACCGCGCCAGAAATCGCCGTTCGGGCAGTCGATCAGATACAACTGCGCCTGATCGTCGATCAGCAGATTGCGCCACTTCAGATCGTTATGGGTGAAGCGGTGGTCGTGCATGACGCGGGTATAACCGGCCAATTGCCGGCTGACGCCGTCAACCCAGGCACGATCCTTGAGCTTGGGATCGTTGCGTTCGGCCAGCGCCGACAGGTCTTCGGTGCGCGGCAGTTCACGGGTGATCATCGCCCCGCGATCGTAAGCCATGCCATTGCGCTCCAGGCCCCACGCCACTACTTCGGCGGTAGGAATGCCCCACTTGGCGAAGCGTTTGAGGTTCTGCCATTCCATCTTCACCCGGGGTTTGCCCAGATAACGCCGCAAGCCTTTGCCGGCGCCGACGTAACGCTTGACGTAATAGTTGACGTCATTGAACTGCACGCGAATGACCTCGGACAATGGATCGCGGGTCAGGCGCTCGCCTTGAAGGGCAAAGACCGCTTCGAGGCTACCGAAATGCTGCGCAAGCTCACTGTACTCAGGCTCCAGATTCCAACCCGCCATCAGAGCGCATCCCCGTAACGTTGCTTGCGCGCGTAGAGCTTGTTGGCCTTGCCTTCGAGCCAGCTCAGCAACGGCGCCTCTTCGGCCAGGATCTGGTGCAGCGGTTGCTGGAAGTAACCTTTGAGGAAACGCAGCTTGTCACGTCGGGTCAGGCCGATGTCCAGCGCGGAAAAGTACAACGCCGCCAGATCCTTGTTGCGCCAGCGCCGGGTGATCGCCGGACGGGTCTGGGCACGGTGCAGGTCGATCACCGAGAGTTTGAAATCTTCGGGAGTCACCGGTTTGTCGGTGTGCAGCAGAAAGTGGCAGATGTAGCAGTCGCGGTGATTGACGCCGGCGCGATGCATCATGCCGGTCATGCGCGCAACCTCGGCGATCAGCGCCCGCTTGAGTTTCGGCTGCGGCGGTTGCTTGACCCAGTCGATGCTGAAGTCTTCAAGGCTGATGGTCGGCGCCAGCTCTTCGGTGACGATGAACGAGTGCTGATCCGCCGGGTTGCTGCCCTTTTCGCCATACGCGACGGCGGTCATGGTCGGCACGCCGACTTCCTGCAAACGCTGGATGGCTTTCCATTCCTGACCCGCGCCGAGCACCGGCAGTTTGGCGGTCAGCAGGTTCTTGAAGATCTCGCCCCAACCGATGCCCCGGTGGATCTTGACGAAAAAGCCATTGCCGTCGACTTCCGTGCGCAACGTCCGGCGGGCTTCCAGCTCGCGGTACACCTCGCCCTGCAAGCCCTCGACTTCCACGAACGCATCGCGGCCAGCCCACAGGCTCTTGAACGGTTCAGCCAGCATCAACTTCATTTAAGCGTGCTCCGCCAGAATCACATCGGCCGCGTGCTGCGGCATGCTGTACAGGTCGGCCGTCTCGGCGAAGGCCAGACCGTTGCGGCTCCAGGCCGCCCGTGCAGCGTCGTCGTTCAACATGTCAGTCAGGTATTGCGTCAGTTGTGCCTGATCGAACGGTTCGTCCAGCACTCGCCCGGCATCGGCCTCGGCGATGTAATGGGCGTAACCGCAGACCGCGCTGACCAGCACCGGCAGCCCGGCGACCAGCGCTTCAAGCAGCACCGTGCCGGTGTTTTCGTTGTACGCCGGGTGGATCAACAAGTCGGCGCCGAGCAGGAAACGCGGAATATCGCTACGGCCCTTGAGGAACGTCACGTTGTCGCCCAGACCCAGTGTTGCACTCTGCATCTGGAACAATTTGGGGTCATCCTGGCCGATTACAAACAGCCGGGTGCGTTTCTTCAGCTCGGCAGGCAGTGCGGCCAGCGCTTTCAGGCTGCGATCGACGCCCTTGGTCTTGAACCCGGAGCCGATCTGCACCAGCAGCAGTTCGTCGTCCTTGAGGTTGAATTCGGCGCGGAAACCGGCGCGAATCTCATCGGCATCCGCCGGACGGCGGCGATCCTGGGCGATGCCCGGCGGCAGCAGGTGGAAGCGTTCCAGCGGCGTGTCGTAATGCTTGATGAACAGCGGTTGCTGCACTTCGGAAATCATCAGCACTTCGGTCTTCGCGTCTTTGGCGAACACCGCGCGCTCGTACTCGGCGAAGTGGCGGTAGCGGCCCCAGCGGCGGTACAGCGAATGGCGCAGGTTCTGCGCCTTGTCTTCGAAGCAGCCGTCGGCGGCGTAGTAGACGTCCAGCCCCGGCATCTTGTTGAAGCCGATCAGGCGATCCACAGGACGCTTGGCCAGGTCCGCTTCCATCCACGCGCTGAGTTTTTCATTGCGCCGATGATTGAAGAACGCCTTGACCGGCGCCACCAGCACTTCGAAGCCGGGCGGCACGTCGCCTTCCCAGATCAGGGTGTAGACGCGGATCTGGTGTCCGCGCTTCTGGCATTCGAGAGCGATGCGCATGAAATCGCGCTGCAAACCGCCGAACGGGAAATATTTGTATAGGACAAAAGCCAATTGCATCAGCGCAGCTCCTCAGCCATCAACAACGTGCTCAGTCGGCTGGCCACACGCTCGGGATTCAGACGCGTGAAGCACAGGGGCCACTCGCGTTTCAGGTCAAACTGACGGGCATCCTGCGCGGTCGGTTGATACGTACATTTCTTTTGCAGGCACGGCGCGCACGGGAAATCGCTGCCGAGATGAATCTGCAGCTTGCCGTAGGCGCCGGTCAGGCCCGGGTTGGTCGGGCCGAACAGCGAAATCGTCGGCACATCCAGTGCCGCGGCCAGATGGCCGAGACCGGTGTCCACCGCAACGCAGGCCTGGGCCCCGGCCAGCACCTTGCCGACCCCGGCCAGGTTCAGCTTCGGCAGCACTTCGGCATGTTTGAAACCGGCGGCGATACGCTCGGCCCGTGCCTTTTCCAGCGGGTTGCCCCACGGCAGCCTGATGCCGACGCCGAGGTAGCCGACCCGTTCGGTCAGCTCGCGCCAGTAGGCTTCCGGCCAGTGTTTGGTGTCCCAGGTGGTGCCGTGGAGGAACACCACGTAAGCATTCTTACGCGGCAACTCGACCAGACGCTCGACGTTGAGGCCGTAATCGCCCAGGCCTTTGGGCAAGTCGTAACCCAAGGCGATAGCGAACAACTGACGCACGCGCTCGACGGCGTGCTGACCACGGGCCACCGCCAGTTTGCGGTCATAAAAACGCGCGGCGATCGGCTCGCGGGCCGAGCCCTTGTCGAGACCGGCCACCGGGGCTTTGACATAGCGGGTCAGCCAGGCGCTTTTCAGCAGGCCCTGAGCGTCGATCACCAAGTCATATTTGTTCGCCCGAACGGACTGCTTGAAGCGTTTCCACTCACCGCTCTTGATGGTTTGCCAGATGTTTTTGCGCCAGCGACGGATCGCCACCGGAATCACTTTGCCTACGGCCGGGTGCCAGGTCGGAATCTCGGCGAAACCTTCTTCCACCACCCAGTCGAACTTGATCCCGGGAATGGCCCGGGCGGCATCGGTCAGCGCCGGCAACGCGTGAATCACGTCACCCAGCGATGAAGTCTTGATCAGCAATACCCGCAAGTTAATGAACCTCGACCACAGAGCCCTGCAAACGCTGCAAGGCATCGTTGACCGCGTCCGGCATCAGCTGGCGCAGGCAGTTGTAATGGCCGAAGCGGCAGGTGCGGTCGAAGCAAGGGCTGCAATCGAGGCCCAGACGGACGATTTCCACGTGCTCGGCCAACGGCGGGGTGAAACCCGGCGAGGTCGACCCGTAGACCGCCACCAAAGGACGATTCAGCGCAGCGGCCACGTGCATCAGGCCGGAGTCGTTGGAGACGACTGAGTCGGCGCAGGACATCAGGTCGATGGCCTCGGCCAGCGAAGTGCCGCCGCTGAGGTTCACGGACTCTTCGCGCAAGCCCGGAATCAACCGCGCGCGGATGTCTTCGCCCACGGCGTGATCGTTCTTCGAGCCGAACAGCCAGACCTGCCAGCCTTCGCGAATCCGCGCCTCGGCGACCTTGGCGTAATGCTCGGACGGCCAGCGTTTGGCTTCACCGAATTCGGCGCCGGGGCACAACACCAGCACCGGGCGGTCGAGGGTCAGACCGAACTTGGCCAATGCAGCCTCGCGGGTCACCGGATCGATTTGCAGACTCGGACGCGGATAGGGTTTCGGCAGTTCGGCATTCGGTTCAAAGGCCAGCGCCATGAAACGCTCGATCATCAGCGGATAACGTTCTTTATCCAGCGTGCGCACGTCATTGAGCAGGCCGTAGCGGAATTCGCCGCGCCAGCCGGTGCGTTTCGGGATGCCGGCGAAGAACGGCACCAGCGCCGACTTCAGCGAGTTCGGCAGCAGGATCGCCTGGTCGTACTGGCCTGCCAGGGATTTGCCAATCCGCCGACGGGTCGCCAGCTCCAGCGCGCCGTGGCCGAGCGGGAAGCTCAAGGCCTTGCGCACTTCGGGCATGCGTTCGAGGATCGGCCGGCTCCACTCGGGGGCCAGCACGTCGATTTCGCACTGCGGGTGGCGCTGCTTGAGACACTGAAACAGTGTCTGCGCCATCACCATGTCACCGACCCAACTGGGCCCAACGATCAGAATATTCATGTGGTTTCCATAAACGAACCGGGGAGGCTTTACGCCTCCCCGTCTCGAGAATCAGCTTAGCCCCAGCTCTCGCCAGATCCGCATCACCTGCCGCCGTTCGTCCGCGAACTGATCGCCCGGTATCACCCCGGCGTCCTTCTGCAAGGCCTGCCGGTGGGCGGCGGAACGATAGGCCTTGTAGGCCTCGCGCAACAGGCTGGCGTCTTCGGCAGCCATCAGCCCCTCGTGCTCCAGCTCTTCCAGAATGCGGATATTGTCCGTCCAGCGCAGCAACGGCGGGTGGGTCTGCGACCACGCCAGGGCCGCGTATTGCACCATAAATTCAATATCGACGATACCTCCGGCGTCCTGCTTGAGGTCGAACGGCGCCGTGGCCTCGAAGGCATTCGCCCCGGTGCCGGCGGCGGTGCTCTTGCTGCCGAGGTTGTCGCGCATCTTGGCACGCATCTCGCTCACTTCCTGTTGCAGCTTCGTCAGATCCCGCGCCTTGCCCAGCACCTGGGCCCGGACGTTCTCGAAGGCCTGCCCGACATCCTTGCTGCCCACCAGCACCCGCGCCCGCACCAGGGCCTGATGCTCCCAGGTCCAGGCTTCATTTTCCTGATAGCGCGCAAACGCGCCGAGCGAACTGACCAGCAGCCCCGACGCCCCGGAAGGACGCAGACGCATGTCCACTTCGTACAACTGACCGGAGTTGGTCTGCGCCGTCAGCAGGTGGATGATCCGCTGGCCGAGCCGGGTGAAGAACTGCGTGCCATCGATGGGCTTCGGCCCATCGGTTTCGGCCTGCTGGTCGCCATCGTGGATGAACACCAGATCCAGATCCGAACCATGCCCCAACTCGATCCCGCCGACTTTCCCATAACCGACAATGATGAAGCCGGGATCGCACAGCGTGCCATCGGTGCGCAGTGGCGTGCCGTACTTGGCCACGGTCTGGCGCCAAGCCAGGGCCAGCACTTGCTCCAGAATCGCCTCGGCCAGCCAGGTCAGGTAATCGCTGACTTTCATCAACGGCAAACTGCCGGCGATTTCCGAGGCGGCGACGCGCAAGCGGTGCGCCAGCTTGAAATGACGCAGGGCTTCCATCTGTTGTTCGAGGTCGTCTTCCGGGATCCGGGTCAGGCGCTCACGCAACTCGGCGGCCAGTTCCGGCGCCAGCGGCGGTTTGAACAGGCGACCTTCGTTGAGCAGTTCATCGAGCAACAGCGGGAAACGGGTGATCTGCTCGGCGATCCACGGGCTCGCGGCACATAGCGTCAGCAAGCGACGCAGCGCACCGGGGTTTTCCGTCAGCAAGACCAAATAAGCCGAGCGCCGGGCCACGGCCTCGACCAGCGGCAGAACGCGCTCCAGCACCAGATCGGGACTTTCGTGTTCCACCGCCTGAGCCAGCAGGCGCGGAATAAAGGCATCGAGACGCTCGCGCCCCAGACGTTGCATCGCCCGCAACTGCGGGCTGGCACGCAGGCTCGCCAATGCTTTCAAGGCCTTGGTTGCGTCGGCGAAACCGCCCTCTTCCAGCTGGCGACGGGCCGCCTCTTCGTCCTGAGCCTCTTCCCACAGCGGCAGCCATTCACCGCCGACCACCACTTCGCTCTCGGCACCTTCGTCCTCATCGGGATCGGCGATCACTTGCGCGAAGTGCCAGGCCACGCGGCCGCGCCAGAACATCAGTTTCTCGTGGAACGCCTCCCAGTCGGCGAACCCGAGCATGAACGCGATACGCGCCTGATCCTGAGCGCTGTCCGGCAGCATCTGGGTCTGACGGTCGGCAATCGCCTGGATCGCGTGTTCGGTGTAACGCAGGAATTCGTAACCTTCGCGCAGTTCGCTGATGACCGCCGGCGGCAGATAGCCCTGCCCTTCGAGCGTGCCCAACACCTTTAATAGAGGGCGCTGTTGCAGACTCAGGTCGCGTCCGCCGTGAATCAGTTGAAAGGCCTGGGCGATGAACTCGACCTCACGGATACCGCCGGAGCCAAGCTTGATGTTGTCGGCCATGCCCTTGCGCCGCACTTCCTGCTGGATCAACTGCTTCATGGTGCGCAGCGCTTCGATCGCCGAGAAGTCCAGATAGCGACGGTAAACGAACGGCCGCAGCATCTCCTGCAACTGCTCACCCGCCACCTGATCGCCAGCCACCACCCGCGACTTGATCATCGCGTAGCGTTCCCAGTCGCGGCCTTGGTCCTGGTAATACTGCTCCAGTGCATTGAAGCTCAGCACCAGCGCGCCGGACGAGCCGTACGGGCGCAGGCGCATGTCGACGCGGAACACGAAACCGTCGACGGTGATCGGGTCGAGAGCCTTGATCAGGCGCTGGCCGAGACGGATGAAAAACTCCTGATTATCCAGCGGGCGCTTGACGCCGACGGTTTCGCCGCCTTCGGGGTAGGCGAAGATCAGGTCGATGTCCGAAGACAGGTTCAGCTCGACCGCGCCAAGCTTGCCCATGCCGAGGATGACCATCTGCTGCGGTTCGCCGCTGCGCCGGCCGGTCGGCGTGCCGAACTGGTCGCAATGGCGGCGGTACAACCATTGATAGGCTTGATCGATGCTGGCGTCGGCCATGTCCGAGAGGTCGCGGCAGGTCTGCACCAGATCGGCCTGGCGATTGAGGTCGCGCCAGATGATCCGCACCTGATGCTGGGTGCGCTGACGGCGCAGGACGCGGCCCAGTTCATCTTCGGTCTGTGCGCTGCTGACCGCAGCCGCAATCTGCCCGCACAACTCACCGGGGGCGAACGGCCGGTCCAGCTCGCCGGACTGCACCAGCGACAACAACATCAAAGGGTCACGAACGCACTGTTCAATGACAAAATCGCTGGCGGCGCTGACGCGGGCGAACTGCGCCCAGCGTTCCGGCGTCCAGGTGGAGAAGCCAAGATCATCTTCAAGTCCGGCGACGGCCGCACGGAACGACTGCTCCGATCGGCTGACCAACGGCAGGAGAATGGCGGGCAGTTCGGCAAGCGCGGGCAGGGTCATGGTCTATCCTTGATCGGCGTGTAAATGGCCGCTTGTAGTGATAATTGAAAAACCGCTACGCGAAGGACTGTCGAACAAAAGTGAGAAATAGCTGAAATTTCTTTTTCTTTGGCAGCCAACATCAAACTTTCACCTTTTTCGGATGGCTAAAGACCAACCTTAACGATTATTCTCACAACGCAGTCGGAGGCCACAAGCCTTTCATCTGTAGTTTTACTACTCGTCTATACATTCGAAAGGCTGAAATGCCGGATGATTTGTAGTAAAACTACACGCCGCCGGAACAACCTGTCGGCAATCCAAGAATTTTAAATCGTCTGCCCACAAGGCCAGTCGCAAACTCAGGCAACCGATTCTGGAAGCCTTTCCGCCCTGGAGCAAGCCATGCAAGACCTCGATCCCGTCGAAACCCAGGAATGGCTGGACGCCCTGGAATCGGTTCTCGACAAAGAAGGCGAAGACCGTGCTCACTATCTGATGACCCGTATGGGTGAACTGGCGACCCGCAGCGGTTCGCAGCTCCCTTACGCCATCACCACGCCTTACCGCAACACGATCCCCGTTACCCACGAAGCACGCATGCCTGGCGACCTGTTCATGGAACGCCGCATTCGCTCGCTGGTACGCTGGAACGCGATGGCCATGGTAATGCGTACGAACCTGAAAGATTCTGACCTGGGTGGTCACATCTCCAGCTTCGCTTCCAGTGCGACCCTGTACGACATCGGCTTCAACTACTTCTTCCAGGCCCCGACCGATGAACACGGCGGCGACCTGATCTACTTCCAGGGCCATACCTCGCCAGGCGTTTACGCCCGTGCGTTCATGGAAGGCCGCATCACCGAAGACCAGATGAACAACTTCCGCCAGGAAGTCGACGGTCAGGGCCTGTCGTCCTACCCGCACCCTTGGCTGATGCCTGACTTCTGGCAGTTCCCGACCGTTTCGATGGGTCTGGGCCCGATCCAGGCGATCTACCAGGCTCGCTTCATGAAGTACCTGGAACACCGCGGTTTCATCCAGCCGGGCAAACAGAAAGTCTGGTGCTTCCTGGGCGACGGCGAGTGCGACGAGCCGGAATCCCTGGGCGCCATCTCCCTGGCCGGCCGCGAGAAGCTGGACAACCTGATCTTCGTCATCAACTGCAACCTGCAGCGCCTCGACGGCCCGGTTCGCGGCAACGGCAAGATCATCCAGGAACTCGAAGGCGTGTTCCGCGGTGCTCAGTGGAACGTCAACAAAGTCATCTGGGGCCGTTTCTGGGACCCACTGCTGGCCAAGGACGTCGACGGCATCCTGCAACGTCGCATGGACGAAGTCATCGACGGCGAGTACCAGAACTACAAGGCCAAAGACGGCGCGTTCGTTCGCGAGCACTTCTTCAACACGCCTGAACTCAAGGCGATGGTTGCCGACCTGTCCGACGACGAGATCTGGAAACTCAACCGTGGCGGCCACGACCCGTACAAGGTCTACGCGGCGTACCACCAGGCGGTCAACCACAAGGACCAGCCTACCGTCATTCTGGCCAAGACCATCAAGGGTTATGGCACCGGTGCCGGCGAAGCGAAAAACACCGCGCACAACACCAAGAAAGTCGACGTCGAAAGCCTGAAACACTTCCGTGACCGTTTCGACATCCCGGTCAAGGATGCCGACCTGGAACACCTGCCGTTCTTCAAGCCGGAAGAAGGCAGCGCCGAAGCCCGTTATCTGGCCGAGCGTCGTGCCGCACTGGGCGGTTTCGTTCCGCAGCGTCGTGCGCAGAGCTTCAGCGTGCCGACTCCGGACCTGGACACCCTCAAGGCAATCCTCGACGGTTCCGGCGACCGCGAAATTTCCACCACCATGGCCTTCGTGCGGATCCTCGCGCAGCTGGTCAAGGACAAGGAAATCGGCCCGCGCATCGTTCCGATCATCCCGGACGAAGCCCGTACCTTCGGCATGGAAGGCATGTTCCGTCAGCTGGGCATCTACTCGTCCGTCGGCCAGCTCTACGAGCCAGTCGATAAAGACCAGGTGATGTTCTACAAGGAAGACCAGAAAGGTCAGATCCTTGAAGAAGGCATCAACGAAGCGGGCGCCATGAGCTCCTTCATCGCTGCCGGTACTTCGTACTCCAGCCACAACCAGCCAATGCTGCCGTTCTACATCTTCTACTCGATGTTCGGTTTCCAGCGTATCGGCGACCTGGCCTGGGCTGCCGGCGACAGCCGCACCCGTGGCTTCCTGATCGGCGGCACCGCCGGCCGCACCACCCTGAACGGTGAAGGCTTGCAGCACGAAGACGGTCACAGCCACCTGCTGGCTGCCACCATCCCGAACTGCCGCACCTACGATCCGACCTACGGCTACGAGCTGGCGGTGATCATTCAGGACGGCATGAAGAAGATGACCGAAGAGCAACAGGACATCTTCTATTACATCACCGTGATGAACGAGTCGTACCAGCAGCCAGCCATGCCGGCCGGTGCCGAAGAAGGCATCAAGAAAGGCATGTACCTGCTCGAAGAAGACACCCGCGACGCGGCGCACCACGTACAGCTGATGGGCTCCGGTACCATCCTGCGTGAAGTCCGTGAAGCGGCGAAGATCCTGCGTGAAGAGTTCAACATCGGTGCCGACGTGTGGAGCGTTACCAGCTTCAACGAACTGCGTCGCGACGGCCTGGCCGTAGAGCGCAGCAACCGTCTGAAACCAGGCCAGAAGCCTAAGCGCAGCTACGTCGAAGAGTGCCTGAGCGGCCGTAAAGGTCCGGTCATCGCCTCTACCGACTACATGAAACTGTTCGCCGAGCAGATCCGCCAGTGGGTACCGTCCAAGGAATTCAAAGTCCTGGGCACCGACGGTTTCGGCCGCAGCGACAGCCGCAAGAAACTGCGTCATTTCTTCGAAGTCGACCGTCATTTCGTGGTGTTGGCAGCCCTGGAAGCACTGGCTGACCGTGGTGATATCGAACCTAAAGTCGTGGCCGAGGCCATTACCAAGTTCGGTATCGACCCGGAAAAACGCAACCCACTGGACTGCTGAGGAGAAACTCTGTGAGCGAACTCATTCGCGTACCTGACATCGGCAGCGGTGAAGGTGAAGTAATCGAACTGTTTGTGAAGGTCGGCGACCGTATCGAAGCCGACCAGAGCATCCTGACTCTGGAATCGGACAAGGCCAGCATGGAAGTGCCGGCCCCGAAGGCCGGTGTCATCAAGAGCCTGAAAGTGAAGCTGGGGGATCGCCTGAAAGAAGGCGACGAACTGCTGGAACTGGAAGTCGAGGGCGCCGCGCAAGCGGCCCCTGCTCCGGCTGCCGCGCCTGCTGCCAAGGCTGAAGCTGCACCGGCTGCCGCGCCTGCTGCTGCCGCGCCAGCCGCTGCCCCCGCTGCCGCTTCGGTTCAACAAGTGCACGTGCCGGACATCGGCTCGTCGGGCAAGGCCCAGATCATCGAGATCCAGGTCAAGGTCGGCGACAAGGTCGAGGCTGATCAGTCGCTGATCACCCTGGAATCCGACAAGGCCAGCATGGAAATCCCGTCGCCTGCCGCTGGCGTGGTCAAGGCCATCAGCGTCAAGTTGAACGACGAAGTCGGCACTGGCGACCTGATTCTGGATCTGGAAGTGGCGGGTGCTGCGGCCCCTGCTGCCGCCGCTCCGGCCCAGGCTGCTGCTCCAGCCGCTGCCGCAGCGCCGGCGCCTGCCGCCGCGCCAGCCGCACCGGTTGCCGACAGCGTTCAGGACATCCACGTTCCGGACATCGGTTCGGCCGGCAAGGCCAAGATCATCGAAGTATTGGTCAAGGCTGGCGACAGCGTTGAAGCCGATCAGTCGCTGATCACCCTGGAATCCGACAAGGCGAGCATGGAAATCCCGTCGCCTGCCGCTGGCGTGGTGGAAAGCGTTTCCATCAAGCTGGACGACGAAGTCGGCACCGGCGATCTGATCCTCAAGCTGAAAGTCAAAGGCGCCGCTCCGGCTGCTGCCCCGGCTCCAGCTGCCGCCGCTGCTCCGAGCGCTCCGGCGCCAGCCGCTGCTGCTCCGGCTGCCGCTGCACCTGCTGCCGCCGCTCCGGTTGCTGCTCCAGCCAAGCCGGGTGCGAAAGTTCACGCCGGCCCTGCCGTGCGTCAACTGGCTCGCGAATTCGGCGTCGAGCTGAGCGCTGTCGGCGCCAGCGGTCCGCACGGTCGCATCCTGAAAGAAGACGTTCAGACATACGTCAAAGCCATGATGCAGAAGGCCAAGGAAGCACCGGCCGCTGCCGCTGGCGCAACCGGTGGCGCGGGCATCCCGCCGATTCCGGCCGTCGACTTCAGCCGTTTCGGCGAAATCGAAGAAGTGCCGATGACCCGCCTGATGCAGGTCGGCGCTGCCAACCTGCACCGCAGCTGGCTGAACGTGCCGCACGTGACGCAATTCGACTCGGCGGATATCACCGAGCTGGAAGCGTTCCGCACCGCACAGAAAGCTGTCGCAGAGAAGGCCGGCGTCAAGCTGACCATCCTGCCGCTGCTGCTCAAGTCCTGCGCCCACCTGCTCAAGGAACTGCCGGACTTCAACAGCTCGCTGGCCCCAAGCGGCAAGGCGATCATCCGCAAGAAATACGTGAACATCGGCTTCGCCGTCGACACCCCGGATGGCCTGCTGGTACCGGTCATCAAGAACGTCGACCAGAAGAGCCTGCTGCAACTGGCCGCCGAGGCCGCTTCCCTGGCTGAGAAAGCCCGGACCAAGAAGCTCTCCTCGGACGAGATGCAAGGCGCCTGCTTCACCATTTCCAGCCTCGGCCACATTGGCGGCACCGGCTTCACGCCGATCGTCAACGCGCCGGAAGTGGCGATCCTCGGTGTTTCCAAGGCAACCATCCAGCCAGTCTGGGACGGCAAAGCCTTCCAGCCGAAACTGATGCTGCCACTGTCGCTGTCCTACGATCACCGTGTGATCAACGGCGCCGCTGCTGCACGCTTCACCAAGCGTCTGAGCGACCTGCTGGCGGACATCCGCACCATCCTGCTGTAAAGCGCTCGGCCCTCCGGCAACGGAGGGCCGACCGTGTCCCACGTTTTCGAGCGCCACACGCTCGTACCTCAACCCCGTCAGTTTGGCGGGGCTTTTTTTGCCTGAAATAACTTCCGCCCGAACTTTTCCCACAACTCGTGCTGATATAAGCCACACCTCAAGTCCACTTCCTGTTGATATTTTTCAGCAACAGGCAACTAACCTTGGCGTATTAAAGTTGCACCAATAAAACGGGGCAACTTTGTTCATCACCAACTTCTATTCGAATGGATTCGAACATGCTGAAACCTACTGTCGGCCCGATCATTGGCCACACAACAACTCATCAGGCGCGAATCTTTATTCGCGGCGGACTGCAACATAACACGGCCGTATTTGCCGGCATTCGTTACCGGCCATTGGATTCCAAACAATGGCAAACGGGCCGGTTTGTAAAGCTTGATTCAACTCGCGACATGACTGAGGTGCTGGTACTCGATCATTTGCAAGCCGACACCGAATATGAATACCAGACCGGCTGGTTCAGCCCGATGAGCCCCGTCCACACCGTCCACAGTGTGGCGGAGCTGCCGCTGCAATGGCCACGGGAAACGTATCGCCTGCGCACCCGCAGCCATCAGCCGTTACAGCCGCGTGCCTACATCCTTGGTTCCTGTCGCTACCTGCGCATGACCTCCGGCATCCCTGTCCTCCCGCATCTGGGCGACCGGATCTTCGCGTCCATCAGCCAATTGATCGAGGGAGCACAACCGGCAGTCAGCGCAATCATGATGTGTGGCGATCAGATCTACGCCGATGATTTGAACCTGCTCGCTCCTGACCGCGACTATGACGAGATCATTGCAAAGTATCGTGCGGCGTTTTCCCTGCCCAATATTCGACGACTGATGTCGGAGACTTCGACTTACATGATTCTTGATGATCATGAAATAGAAGATAACTGGCCCATGAACGCCAACACGTCCGACGAAACTCTCTATCGCAATGCAATGGCGGCTTACGATATTTATCAAGCCAGCCATAGCCCGATCTGTTCAACAACAACTAACGGCACTATCGATCGAACTTCTCTGACGCACTACTGGTATCAATTCAGTGACGGCGATATCGAATGGTTTGTAACGGACAGCCGAACTCGCCGCAACTTGTCGAACGACAACCGCCGCATCCTCGATGAAGAACAGGAACAGGCCTTGTGCAAGTGGCTGGTCGACAGCCCGGCGCGGGTCAAGTTCGTGGTCACCAGCGTCATGTTCTACCCCGACCGCAAACTGAACGGCAAAGATGCCTGGGCGGGCTTCCCCGAACAGCGCCTGCGCCTGCTGGAGACCATCCGCAAGCATCGGCTCAAAAACGTTGTGTTCATTTCCGGCGATGTGCATGGTTCGCTGACCAGTCGCCTGAGCCACAGCGAAGACCCGGACTTTGAAGTACACACCGTCGTTTCCTCGCCGCTGAGCAACAGCAAACTGCTGCCCTACGCCACCGCCGCGACCTTCAGGCTCGACTCGCCACTGGCACAGACCGAGTCAGGCGAATACCGGCACGCGCTGACCAGTCAGGTCATCAGCCAGGACAACTTCGCGCACATGGTGGTCGAGGCCGGGCGGATCCAGGTCAACTACCACGACCGCGATGGCAGGCCTCTGCAATCGATCGATATTCCGTTGCGGTGAATCCAGCGGCAACGACCGTTCCGGATGCCAGAAGGCTCTGGAACGGGCATCACCACGCTTGAAAGCATTAGTTTCCGGCAAGCGCTGGAGAAATGTTCACTGCAGCCGACATATTCTTATAGCACTTGGCCTTCATGTCTCTTGTCAGTCAGTGCCGCAATGATGCAACCTTGCCGCAGGCAACAGTAAAGAGGGCGAGAGCCCGGCGCGTTCAGCAAATTTCCAAGCGAGTTCCCTTCATGAAGAGCCAACCCGATGCCGCCAGCCGTATGGTGGCCGAGGTAGTGACGCAGTTGCCTGTGCCCTCGCGGCTCGGCATGCTGCGTTTCGAGCGCTTGAATGAAGCCAGCTGGGCGATGCTGTTTCTCGATCCCAACTGCGAACGTCAGTTCGGCCAGCCCGCCGTCGAACTCTGCGCCCTGGTCGGCTCGCCCTACGCCAGCCTGATGGAGCCCGAAGCGCGCTATCAGCTGCATGACACGATCCAGCAGCAACTCGGCCAAAGTCCGCATTATCTGGTGCGCTACACCCTGCACACCGCCGCCGGCGCCCTGAGCATTCTTGAACTCGGTGAGGCCTACAAACAGCACAACCGTCACTTGCTGCGCGGTTACCTGCTGGCGGTCGACAACGTGTTCGACGAAGCACCAGCGCTGCCGTCCGTCGACCTGGAAACCCAGAACTCGCGCCTGCAAATCGCCCTTGAGCTCAACCAGCGTGCCCAGCAGGAGCAACTGCAGCATCTGGAGCGGGTGCGCGCCCAGCAGGATCTGATCCTGTTGCTGGCCCGCCAGCGCTACAGCAGCCAGAATTCCCTGCAAGAAGCCGCCGAACTGATCACACGCTGCGCCTGCGACATCTATGAAATCGACTGCGCCAGCCTGTGGAATCTGGAAGGCCAGAAACTGGTGCCGATCTCGGCCTACCACCGCGCCACTCAGGAATACATTCTGCCGGAGGCCATCGACGTCAGCGGCTTCCCCGATTACATGGAAGCGCTGCACAGCAGTCGCGCCATCGACGCGAACAACGCGATGCGCGACCCGCGCACCCGGGAGATGGCCGAGGCCCTGCGCCCCCGTGACGTCAACGCCATGCTCGACGCCAGCATCCGCGTCGACGGCCAGGTGGTCGGCGTGCTGTGCCTGGAGCAGACCGGCGTCACCCGCGCCTGGCAGTCCGACGAAATCGCCTTCGCCGGTGAACTGGCCGACCAGTTCGCCCAGGTCATCAACAATCACAACCGCCGCACCGCCACCAGCGCCCTGCACTTGTTCCAGCGCGCGGTCGAGCAAAGCGCCAACGCCTTTTTGCTGGTCAATTGCGACGGCGTGGTCGAGTACGTCAACCCGAGCTTCACCGCGATCACCCAGTACACCACCGAGGAAGTCCACGGCCAGCGCCTGGCGGAGCTGCCGGCCCTGGAAAACCTCAGCGAACTGTTGTTCGACGCGCCCTCGGCGCTGGCCAAGAGCAACAGCTGGCAGGGCGAATTCAAGAGCCGCCGGAAAAACCTCGAACCCTACTGGGGCCAGTTATCGATCTCCAAGGTGTACGGCGACAACCGTGAGCTGACGCATTACATCGGCATCTACGAAGACATCACCCAGTCTAAACTGGCGCAACAGCGCATCGAACGTCTGGCGTATACCGATAACCTGACCAACCTCGGTAACCGGCCTGCATTTATCCGCAACCTGGATGAACGCTTCGCCCGGGACAGCGATACCCCGATCAGCCTGCTGCTGGTGGACATCGACAACTTCAAGCGGATCAACGATAGCCTCGGTCACCAGACCGGCGACAAACTGTTGATCAGCCTGGCCCGGCGCCTGCGCAACAGCCTGAGTTCCAGCGGCAGCCTGGCGCGGTTCGCCAGTAATGAATTCGCGGTGTTGCTCGACGACACGGACCTGGAGACCGGCCAACAGATCGCCAGCCAGCTGCTGATGACCCTCGACAAACCGATGTTCGTCGACAACCAGCTCATCAGCGTCACCGGCTCCGTTGGCCTGGCCTGCGCGCCGCTGCACGGCCGCGACCCGCAGACCCTGATGCGCAACGCCGGCCTCGCCCTGCACAAGGCCAAGGCCAACGGCAAACATCAGGTGCAGGTGTTCACCGAAGCGCTGAACGCCGAAGCCAGTTACAAACTGTTCGTCGAGAACAACCTGCGCCGCGCCCTGACCCAGAACGAGCTGGACGTGTTCTATCAACCCAAGCTGTGCCTGCGCAGCGGTCGGTTGCTGGGCATGGAAGCGCTGCTGCGCTGGAATCACCCGGAACGCGGCATGATCCGCCCGGACCAGTTCATCAGCGTCGCCGAGGAAACCGGCCTGATCATTCCGATCGGCAAATGGATCGCCCGCCAGGCCTGCCGCATGAGCAAAGCGCTGACCGCCGCCGGCATGGGCAAACTGCAAGTGGCGATCAACCTGTCGCCCAAGCAGTTCTCCGACCCGGATCTGGTGGCCTCGATCGCCAACATCCTCAAGGAAGAAGCCCTGCCGGCCAATCTGCTGGAGCTGGAACTGACCGAAGGCCTGCTGCTGGAGGCCACCGAAGACACTCACCTGCAGCTCGATCAGCTCAAGCGCCTGGGCCTGACCCTGGCGATGGATGACTTCGGCACCGGCTACTCGTCGCTCAGCTACCTGAAAAAATTCCCGATCGACATCATCAAGATCGATCGCAGCTTCATCCATGAAATCCCGGACAACCAGGACGACATGGAAATCACCTCCGCCGTGATCGCCATGGCCCACAACCTGAAGCTCAAGGTCGTGGCCGAAGGCATCGAGACCGCCGAACAACTGGCGTTCCTGCGTCGCCACCGCTGCGACGTCGGCCAGGGCTACCTGTTCGACCGGCCGATTCCGGGCGGCGAGCTGATCCAGGCGCTCAAGCGCTATCCGCGCGGCCCGCTCTGCCTCTAAATCCCATAATCCCCCCAACCCTGTGGGAGCGAGCTTGCTCGCGAAAGCGGTGGGTCAGTCACTGCAAATGTTGAATGGATCGCCGCCTTCGCGAGCAAGCTCGCTCCCACATTTGAATAGTGCGAAATCGGGCATCATTGGGCACACTGGTGGTCTGCTTATTTACATCCCATCCTGACTGAGAGGAACGATCATGGTTCTGCGCTCGGAAATTCTGGTGAACAAAAACGTGCTACCGACTAAAGAACAAGCTCTGCCTGGCCGCGAAACCCCGATGGCCCTGCCTGAAAAACACTTTGTGTTCGAAGACACGCCGCTGCTGGGCCCGTTTTTCGAAGACGTCGACTTCGCGATTTTCGGTCTGGGTTGCTTCTGGGGTGCCGAGCGTCGCTTCTGGCAGCGCGAAGGTGTGGTCAGCACCGTGGTCGGCTACGCCGGCGGCTACACGCCGAACCCGACCTACGAAGAAGTCTGCTCGGGCCTGACCGGTCACGCTGAAGTCGTTCTGGTGGTGTTTGACAAGGCCAAGGTCAGCTACGAAGAGCTGCTGGCGATGTTCTGGGAATTGCACAACCCGACGCAGGGCATGCGCCAGGGCAATGACATCGGCACTCAGTACCGCTCGGTGATCTATGCCACCACGCCGGAGCAACTGGAAACAGCGCTGAAGAGCAAGGCCGTGTATCAGGCCGAGCTGTCGAAGGCGGGTCTGGGTGAAATCAGCACCGAGATTGAACAGGCCCCGACCGTTTACTTCGCCGAGGCCTATCACCAGCAGTATCTGGCGAAAAATCCGGAAGGCTATTGCGGGATTGGCGGCACCGGCGTTTGCATGCCACCGAGCCTGGCGGGTAACTAAGCCCGCCCTGATCGCTCCCGCGCTACGCCTGATCGTTCCCACGCTCCGCGTGGGAATGCCTCAATGGACGCTCTGCGTCCGCTGTTGGGACGCGGAGCGTCCCGGGCTGCATTCCCACGCAGAGCGTGGGAACAATCGGTCAGCGATCAGCTCTCGGCGATCAACCAATCCATCTGCCACCCACCCTGGGTTTGTCCAAGTTTCTTGGACAGCCACGGCAGCAGCTCACGCAATTCTTCCTCCAGCCCCCACGGCGGATTGGCAATCGCCAGCCCGGAGCCGTTCAGGCTGTTCGGCGTATCCAGCGGATGCACCAGCAACTCGACCCGCAGCAACTTCGGCGCACCGGTGCCGGCCAGATCCTGATAGAAACGACGTAATGCGCGCTGGTCCTTCACCGGATACCAGATGGCCGCCACGGTCTGGCGCATGCGCGAGATCGCTTCTTTCAAGGAGGCCGCGCAACGCTGCATCTCGTCGAGTTTCTCGAACGGCGGATCGATCAGCATCACCGCGCGTTTCTCGGCCACCGGCAACAACGCCCGCGCCACATGCCAGCCCTCACCCAGATGCACGGCCACACGACGGTCGCCCTTCATGTTGTCCTTGAGCAGCACGCCGTCTTCCGGGTGCTTCTCATTGAGCAACACCCGATCCTGAGAACGGGTCAGACGTCGCGCCAGCTCCGGCGAACCCGGGTAGTAGCGCAACTGGCCATCCGGGTTCATCTCGCGCAGCACATTCATGTAGTCGGCGGTCAGCGCCGGCAGATCCGGTTGATCCCACAACCGCGCGATGCCTTCCAGGTACTCGCCGGTACGGTTGGCCTGATCGCCCTGCAGGTCATACAGACCGATGCCGGCGTGGCTGTCGAGATAGGCAAACGGCTGCTCCTTGCGCGACATCAAGGCGATGAGACGGGTCAAGGTCAGGTGTTTGAACACATCGGCGTGATTGCCGGCATGGAAGGCGTGACGATAATTCATGGCTGCTCCTGCGAGGGCCGTGAAGTTTACCTTTTACCAGGCGGCAAGTCAGGGGCTCACAGCTGAGTGGCGTCCCGCTGTGCTGATGATCGTTCCCACGCTCTGCGTGGTAATGCAGCCCGTGACGCTCCGCGTCGCATGGGGTATCAGCCCCAACTGCGGTGGACGCCTGGAACGCGGAGCGTCCCTGGAAGCATTCCCACGCGGACCGTTCGACGCCTCGACGTGGGAACGATCGAGTCAGGACGGCATGGCGCGTAGTCGCTTGCCAATCACATCCAAGACATCGCAGCCGTCACGCAGCGGAATCACACAGAGTTGGGCGAAGTCGCTGAGGATGACCGAGTCGCATTCGACCGAGCCGCGCATGCACATGTTTTCGAGGACCTGGATGACCGCGCGGATCCGGTAGTTGGCGGCGTCCATCAGGACATCGAGCGGGGCGTGGGTGTCGATGAACAGGGTGGGCATGTCGTTGCAGTTGCTGGTCAGCGCCATGAGGCGGTTGTTGGGGTGGGGGATGAAGGGCTCGTACGGTGGATCGGGTTTTAACGTCGACATTTATTGCACCTCGGCAGGTTAAGTGAAGCTGCCAACGACCTTCCTACAGGTTTGGGTGGCAGCTGTACGCGAGAGTAGGAAACTGAGGAACCCACCAAACTCAGCTACGCCGAAGCGTTCCCGCGCACAGCCGCCGCGAACAATGTCATGGGCACGTTCAAGTGCCGCAATCAAAGAGCAGAGCGAATGCACGGCGAGTTTTCCAAGGGTTCCTACACCCTGTCACCACTCTCGCAGTGACAGCCAAAAGACTATCCCCGCACCACCGCGCCCACCAGTTCACGCAAACCGCCGCAACTCGCAGGAAACGTCCGAAGCCTTTGCCCGGAAATTTCACTCTGACTCGTCCCGCAAGTAGTCCAGCAATGCCGAAGCCGACGATTCGTCCGACGCCGTAACCGCAAAAAATCTGACAACCTTGCAGCGTAAGACATCGGCGGGGAAAGCCTCGAACAACGCCGGCTGCTCCTCGCTCAACCACTGCAAGGCGTTGTTGATCCGGGCTTCATCGCCGAATTGCGCCAGCAGCTTTTCCGGCACCGACCACCAAGGAAACTCCCGCCCCGAGACCCGCGCCCTGCCCCCGATCTCGACAGCCTGACCGTTGATCAAGCCTCGCGTGAGAACCGGCAGCAATTGGCCGGCCTCCACTTCGGACGACTCAAGGATCGGCAACAAAAACCGCCCATCCCAAAACCGGAAGAACACCGCTTTGCCGTCCGGCATCAGCACTTGGGTCAAACTGCGAAAGTGCTCGACCACCGCCTCAAGCCCCGCCGAAGAGACCGCCAGCCAGCCCCAGTCGCGAGACTCCGTGGTCGCCACCCAATCCAGAAACTCACTGCCCGCGTCGACGATTCCCACATAGGGCATCACCGCATCCCACTCGGCATAGTTCGTTTCCGCCCAAACAGGGCTGGGTGCCGACGCAAACTTCGAGCGTTGCCAAACTTTGAACGGCTCGGCACTGCTCGCATTGCAGAAGATGGCGAAGAGTTGTTCAGCACTGTCAACGGGGTGGGCTTGAAGCCAATTTCTAACGGAATCGTCTCTCATAAACCTATAACTGCCTGCCATTCAATTTCATTCAAGCCACCCCATAAAGTTCGCAACCAATAAAAAAACAACCATCACTACGAAGCTTCCAATTGCTGATAAATACACATAGCGAATCAAACGCAACAAACCCTTCGGAAAACTCAGAAAGTCACTCTCATCCAACGCCCCCCCCTTGATTGCCCGAGATGGCATGAGCAGGTACGAGCCGATGCACGCCAACATGAAATAAGCACCTGTAACCCCACCACTCAAAGGCTTACGAACTAACACGCCTTGCGAATTACTGAGAAAACGAAAAATCGCCTCCATTCTGAATAGAACGAGATAGATCTGACCGACAACAGATATGAAAGCAAGACCAAAGAACACTCCGCCAAAAGTCAAAACGAACCAGATTTCATCAGCCCTAGTCATGTGCCGACTCCTTCATAAATGACCTCACCAACCTTTTCACCCAAAATCTCGCCGCCCACTCCCCCTCCAAAAGTTCCAGCCCCGACCAGAACCAATGAGCAAAGCACCCCACCTGTTCCTGCCGTACCCAAGCCAATGCCAACGCATACAAGAGAGCCCGCGATACCACCACCGAGACTTCCCCCAAATGCACCGGCAAATTTCGCCGTCTCGGTGAACTTCACTTTCCTGCAAGCTTCCTCCGTACCTAACCGGCAAGTCTCCCTGACCTTTAACCCCGAAGCCGTCGCCCCCAGACCAACTCCAACCCAACCACCTAACTTGATCACCTTGCTGGCCTTACTTACGCCTTGAATATGCGTTGCGTATCCAGGAATCTCACCCGCAATACCAGCCTTGCTCCAATGGTGAACGAGACTCCGGCTGGAAATACCCAACGTTTTTTTTAAGTTTGGATGATCGGGTAAACCAGCCGCTTTACGCACTAGCGGGCTAAGACTGCCATCGAGTTGCGCCATCAACTGTTTGCGCCTGGAAAAGAAATCAGCGCCCTGAAGTTTTCCGTGTTTTTCGAAGGTTTGCTTATGCAGTATCTCCAGCTCTTTCAGCGTCTTGCCAAGATTGTCCAGATGATTACTGAACATCGCCGAGCCGATCCCCACGGCCGTCGAACCCTGAGATAAAAACGACTGAATCTCACCGTGATGCCGCGCCATAAACTCAGCCTCCGCATCACTCATTGGCGCCAGCGCCGCATCAACCTTCTGCGCCGCCTCCATCAATAAGGCTTCTTCGCGCGTGCACTGCGTATTACGTGGATCACTCAGGACAATAAGTTGACCGGGTTTTGCGTATTGAGTGAGTTGTGGATTAAGACTGCGGAATTTATCCAGCACGGCAGAATCCGGCTGCGGGAACAACATTGATTCAAGCGCTGCCCGAGACATTCCCTGTTCAACAATATGAAAGCCCGGCTCAACGCTGGAAGGCGTTGGCCGGGCCGAAGGCTTTGGGGAGTGAGTCAAGCTGTTCGAGGGCAGAGTCGGAGTTGGGCACACACCCTCCTTACAGCGCTCGCATTCTTCGCAGAACGGCGCGTCTCCCTTAAGGCTCATGATTTGCGCGGCAGTCAGAATCGCAGCCGGCGCTGCCACCAGTTTTTCCGGCAACCCCGGCACGGTCGGCGCGGCGCTCATAGCCGCCATCGGCGCACCACCCACCACAATCGGCACGCTACTGAAAATCCCGCCGGGGCCAATGTTGATCCACTGCCCGCCCGCCTGAATCGTCGCGCTCGCCCCACCGTCGATCACCACTTGCTGGCCGGCGCTGACGTGGAATTGAGCGCTGGCGTGGATCGCCTGATTACTCACGCGGATGTGCCGATCGCCGGCCACCGTGAGGTGGTCGTCCTGCTTCACTTCGGTCTGGCGCTGACCGTGGGTGATGCGTTGCTCATCGGCTTTATGTTCATGCTTGGCGAGACCGGTGACGACGACACTGCGCTGGTTATCCACCTGCACCTGCTGATCGTTCAGCACATGCTGGGTCCAGTTTCGCTGGGCGCGCAGGTAGATTTCCTCGGCGCCTTTGCGATCTTCGATGCGCAATTCGTTGTAACCGCCACCACCCGGACTGCTCTGACTGCGGAAAATGCTGCGGGTCTTGTCGGCCGGCAGGTCCAGCGGCACGGGTGTTTCGGCGTTCGGCAGGCAACCCATGACCAACGGTTTGTCGGCATCGGAATCAATAAACCCCACCAGTACTTCCATGCCGACCCGCGGAATCAGCACGCTGCCATAACGGTCATGCGCCCAACCGCTGGCGACCCGCAGCCAGCAACTGGAATGCTCGTTCAGTTCGCCGTCGCGATCCCAGGCCAGTTGCACCTTGACCCGACCGTACTCGTCGCAATGGATTTCACTGTCTTTCGGGCCGGTTACCACGGCCGGTTGATAGCCGAGCATCCGAGGCTTTTCCGGGCCCATCGGCGGGCGAAAGAACACGTCCCATGGCGTGGCGAGAAAGGTATTACGGTAACCCTGGAATTCGTCGCCATCGCTGGTGACCGATTCCTCCAGCACTTGCGGCTGTCGTCCATGGTGTTCGATAGCGGTCAGCAGCCAGAGGTCATTCAAATCCTGGCGCGGATGCTCGGTCAGTTGCAGGAAATGTCCGCTGACCAAGGAGGATTGATCGCTGCGACCCTCGGCCTGACGGTAGTCGGCGATATGTCGCTCAAGCGTGCGCTGGGCCTGCTGCCTGCCGGTTTCGCGCTCGGTGAACTGGCCAGGAAAGTGGTAATCCTCGAGTACCGGGCGCTGTTCGCTCTCGGCGCGACTTTGCAGCGCCAGCCGGGGCTTGGTGAAGTCGTAATCACGTCGGGTGACCACGCTGGTGCGGGTTTCCACGCGGACGGTGAAGCGTTTGATCGCCGGTGCCGCCGCAGCCATGCCGCTGCCCGGCAGGTACAGGGTCGGCTCGGCCAGACGCGGAAACACCGTTTGATCGTCGCCGAACACCATCAGCTGCCCGTCCGGGCTGTGCTGAAAATGGAAATGAATGCCCACTTCGGCACACAGGCGCTGAATGAAGGCGAGATCACTCTCGGCGTACTGCACGCAATATTCACGGGGCGGATAATCGCTGCCGAGGCGAAATTCGAAGGCATCGCGCAGGATCGCGTGATCCTTGAGGATCTGCGTCACGATCTGCGGCACGCTTTGGTGCTGGAAAATCCGCTGATTGATCCGGTGCCCCAGATAGGCCAGACGTGGAACGAGGCTGACGTGGTAGCGGGTCAGACGCTTGCCGGAATCCCCCTGCCCGACCCGATAGATCTGACCGTGGATACCGGAACCGCCTTCATCAAAACTCAGAAACGCCTGACAGTGCAGCAGGCTTTCCAGATCCAGATCCGGCCGTTCACTGACCAGTTCCAGGTCAAAGCGAAAGGGTTGGCTGATGGCTTCCTTGCCCGTGAACTCAAGGACTTTGAGGTCAAATTGGGCGCCTTCGACGGTCAACGTGAAACGCGGTTGATTGGCAGGCGCGAACATCCGATGTCTCTCTGCAGATTGAGGGCGGGCGATTCTGCATGAGGGGCAAGGAGTGCAGGTTGGGTGACCGGAAAATCAGATTTTCCCTACTTGAAACTTCACTTTCCCCTTCAAAAATTGGCGCTTTCAACTACAGACATTTCCCTCAACAACATCACCAATCCCTGTGGGAGCGAGCTTGCTCGCGAATGCGGTGTGTCAGAAAAACAGATTTGAATGACAGGACGCCTTCGCGAGCAAGCTCGCTCCCACAGGGTTCTCGGTGTTTTCAAAGAACTTGCAGACAATAAAAAACGGCCCGTTTCCTGGCAGGAAACGGGCCGTTCTTTTGTGAGCTTCAGCTCATTCCCATCACTTGTTCAGATGGAAATCCTTCTCGGCCGCTTCAAAGCGCTGAACCATGCCAACACTCGGCTGGCCCATCAGGCTGACCAGGTAGATTGCCAGGCTGGCGAAGATGAAGCCCGGGATGATTTCGTACAGACCCAACAGTTCGAAATGCTTCCACACGATTACGGTGATCGCGCCGACCAGAATGCCGGCCAGTGCGCCGTTTCGGGTCATTTTTTTCCAGATCACCGAGATCAGCACTACCGGGCCGAAGGCTGCACCGAAACCGGCCCAGGCGTAGGACACCAGACCCAGCACGCGGTTTTCCGGATTGGCGGCCAGAGCGATGGCGACCAGGGCGACCAGCAGCACCATTGCACGACCGACCCACACCAGTTCAACCTGGGAAGCGCTCTTGCGCAGGAAAGCCTTGTAGAAGTCTTCGGTCAAGGCGCTGGAACACACCAGCAACTGGCAGCTCAGGGTGCTCATCACTGCCGCGAGAATCGCCGACAACAGCACGCCCGCAACCCACGGGTTGAACAGGATTTTCGCCAGTTCGATGAATACGCGCTCGTGGTTTTCGGTCACTGGACCCGCCACTTCCGGGTGCGCCGAGAAGTAAGCGATACCGAAGAAGCCCACGGCCACGGTGCCGCCCAGGCACAGGATCATCCAGGTCATGGAGATGCGACGGGCGTTGGCGATGGATTTCACCGAATCAGCGGCCATGAAGCGCGCCAGGATGTGCGGCTGGCCGAAGTAGCCCAGACCCCAACCCATCAGCGAGATGATGCCGATGAAAGTGGTGCCCTTGAGCATGTCGAAGTTGCTCGGGTCCTGCGCCTCGATGGCCAGGAACGTGGTATCCACGCCACCGGTAGCCAGCAGCACGATGATCGGGGTCAGCAGCAGCGCGAAGATCATCAGGGTGGCTTGCACGGTGTCGGTCCAGCTGACCGCGAGGAAACCGCCGACGAAGGTGTAGGCAATTGTCGCCGCAGCACCGGCCCACAGCGCCGTCTCGTAGGACATGCCGAAGGTGCTTTCGAACAGGCGGGCGCCGGCCACGATGCCGGAAGCGCAGTAGATGGTGAAGAACACCAGAATCACGACTGCGGAAATGATCCGCAGCAGACCGCTCTTGTCTTCGAAACGGCTGGAGAAATAGTCCGGCAGGGTCAGCGCATCGCCGTTGTGTTCGGTTTGAACACGCAGACGACCGGCGACGAACAGCCAGTTCAGGTAGGCACCGACGATCAGGCCGATGGCGATCCAGCTTTCGGACAGGCCGGACATGTAGATGGCGCCCGGCAGGCCCATCAGCAACCAGCCGCTCATGTCGGAAGCGCCGGCGGACAATGCCGTCACCACGCTGCCCAGGCTGCGGCCGCCCAGAATGTAATCGGAAAGGTTGTTGGTGGAGCGATAGGCCATGAAGCCGATCAGCACCATTGCTGCGATGTAGATCACGAACGTGATCAGGGTTGGGTTGCTTGCGCTCATTACGTACGTGCCCTGGCTTTGTTTTTATGTAGCGGCGGCGGTTGCACCGTTTGCAGACTGACGTCTGACAGACGATTCGCACGGCCACGCATTTATGACCAATGTTTCCCCAGGAAAGCCATTGGCCGGTGCGCAGGGTTTCCCCGGTTGCACCTTGGGCGCGAATCCTATGCAACAAAGTAAAATAGGTGCAACCAGTTTCTGGAGAATAAGTTGCACCCAGTCGGATTTATCCTGCGAAAGTCGCTTTTTGCTCCCTTTTAACGCAGTCACAGCGCTTTTCTAGAAGCAAAAGCACCAAGCAGGAGCAGCACTTTCGTACCAGAAATTATTTCCTGACGAGTTGCAGAATATTCCGACAAAAAAGGGTTGCACCCGGTTGCACCTCTTTCGGCTCGCGGCTAATCTTGCCGCCAGCTGTTGTCGCGCAACTGCGGCACCTATGAGGATAAAAATATGGCTACCACCACCCTTGGGGTCAAACTTGACGACCCGACCCGCGAGCGCCTGAAGGCTGCCGCAACCTCGATTGATCGCACACCGCACTGGCTGATCAAGCAGGCAATTTTCAATTACCTGGAAAAACTCGAGGGTGGTGCAACCCTGACCGAGCTGAACGGTTTGACCGCCAAGGACGCCGACGACGCGGGCGAAGTCCACACCGATCACGCTCACCAATGCTTCCTCGAATTCGCCGAAAGCATCCTGCCGCAATCGGTGCTGCGCGCCTCGATCACCGCCGCTTACCGTCGCCCCGAGCCGGAAGTGGTGCCGATGCTGATCGAGCAGGCTCGCCTGCCGGCACCGATGGCCGAAGCCACCAACAAACTCGCTGCAACCATTGCGGAAAAACTGCGTAACCAGAAGAGTGCCGGTGGTCGTGCAGGCATTGTTCAGGGCCTGCTGCAGGAATTTTCCCTGTCGTCCCAGGAAGGCGTGGCGCTGATGTGCCTGGCCGAAGCGCTGCTGCGTATTCCGGACAAGGGCACTCGCGATGCGCTGATCCGCGACAAGATCAGCACCGGCAACTGGCAGCCGCACCTGGGCAACAGCCCGTCGCTGTTCGTCAACGCGGCGACCTGGGGCCTGCTGCTGACCGGCAAACTGGTCTCCACCCACAACGAAGCCGGCCTGACTTCGTCCCTGAGCCGCATCATCGGCAAGAGCGGCGAGCCGATGATCCGCAAGGGCGTCGACATGGCAATGCGCCTGATGGGCGAGCAGTTCGTCACTGGCGAAACCATCGCCGAAGCCCTGGCCAACGCGAGCAAGTTCGAAGCCAAGGGTTTCCGTTATTCCTACGACATGCTCGGTGAAGCGGCGCTGACCGAACACGACGCCCAGAAGTACCTGGCCTCGTACGAACAAGCCATTCACTCGATCGGCAAAGCGTCCCACGGCCGTGGGATTTATGAAGGTCCGGGCATCTCGATCAAACTGTCGGCCCTGCACCCGCGTTACAGCCGCGCCCAGTACGAGCGCGTGATGGACGAGTTGTACCCGCGCCTGCTGTCGCTGACCCTGCTGGCCAAGCAATACGACATCGGCCTGAACATCGACGCCGAAGAAGCCGACCGCCTGGAGCTGTCGCTGGATCTGCTTGAGCGCCTGTGCTTCGAGCCGCAACTGACTGGCTGGAACGGCATCGGTTTCGTGATCCAGGCCTATCAGAAACGCTGCCCGTATGTGATCGACTACGTGATCGACCTGGCTCGCCGCAGCCGTCATCGTCTGATGATCCGTCTGGTGAAAGGCGCGTACTGGGACAGCGAAATCAAGCGCGCCCAGGTCGAAGGCCTGGAAGGCTATCCGGTCTACACCCGCAAGGTGTACACCGACGTTTCCTACATCGCCTGCGCCCGCAAACTGCTGTCGGTACCGGAAGTCATCTACCCGCAGTTCGCCACGCACAACGCCCACACGCTGTCGGCGATTTATCACATTGCCGGTCAGAACTATTACCCGGGCCAGTACGAATTCCAGTGCCTGCACGGCATGGGCGAACCTTTGTACGAGCAGGTTGTAGGCAAAGTTGCCGAAGGCAAGCTGAACCGTCCGTGCCGTGTGTACGCTCCGGTCGGTACCCACGAAACCCTGCTGGCGTACCTCGTACGTCGTCTGCTGGAAAACGGCGCCAACACCTCGTTCGTCAACCGCATCGCCGACCAGTCGATTTCGATTCAGGAACTGGTGGCCGACCCGGTTGCGCAGATCGAGCAGATGGCAACCGTGGAAGGTGGTTTCGGCCTGCCGCATCCGCGCATTCCGCTGCCGCGTGACCTGTATGGTTCCGAGCGCGCCAATTCCAGCGGCATCGACATGGCCAACGAACATCGTCTGGCATCGCTGTCCTGCGCCCTGCTGGCGACCGCGCACAACGACTGGAAAGCCGCGCCGATGCTCGGTTGCGCCTCCAGCAACGAAGCGCCGGTTCCCGTCCTGAACCCGTCCGATCTGCGTGACGTGGTCGGCCATGTGCAGGAAGCCACGGTCGAAGACGTCGACAACGCCATTCAATGCGCCCTGAACGCCGCACCGATCTGGCAGGCGACCCCGCCGGCCGAACGCGCCGCGATTCTGGAACGTGCCGCTGACCTGATGGAAGGCGAGATCCAGCCGCTGATGGGCCTGCTGGCCCGCGAAGCCGGCAAGACCTTCGCCAACGCCATCGCCGAGGTCCGCGAAGCCGTCGACTTCCTGCGTTATTACGCGGTGCAGGCACGCAACGATTTCAGCAACGACGCCCACCGCCCACTGGGCCCGGTGGTCTGCATCAGCCCGTGGAACTTCCCGCTGGCGATCTTCAGCGGTCAGGTTGCTGCCGCACTGGCTGCCGGTAACCCGGTGCTGGCCAAACCGGCCGAACAGACTCCACTGGTCGCCGCACAAGCCGTGCGCCTGCTGCTCGAAGCCGGGATTCCGGAAGGCGTGCTGCAACTGCTGCCGGGTCGCGGTGAAACCGTCGGCGCCGGTCTGGTGGGTGACGAGCGCGTCAAGGGCGTGATGTTCACCGGTTCCACCGAAGTCGCGCGCCTGCTGCAACGCAACATTGCCGGCCGCCTCGACAACCAGGGCCGTCCGATCCCGCTGATCGCCGAAACCGGCGGCCAGAACGCGATGATCGTCGACTCTTCGGCTCTTACCGAACAAGTAGTGATCGATGTGGTGTCGTCGGCCTTCGACAGCGCCGGTCAGCGTTGCTCGGCCCTGCGTGTCCTGTGCTTGCAGGAAGATTCCGCTGATCGCGTCATCGAAATGCTTAAAGGTGCGATGGCTGAAAGCCGTCTCGGCAACCCGGAGCGTCTGTCGGTGGACATCGGCCCGGTGATCGACGCCGAAGCCAAGGCTGGCATCGAGAAGCACATCCAGAGCATGCGCGACAAAGGTCGCAACGTGTACCAGGTGGCCATCGCCGATGCCGAGGAAGTCAAACGCGGCACCTTCGTCATGCCGACCCTGATCGAGCTGGAAAGCTTCGACGAGCTGCAGCGCGAGATCTTCGGCCCGGTGCTGCACGTGGTGCGCTACAAGCGTAAAGAGATCGACCAGTTGATCGCCCAGATCAACGCCTCCGGCTACGGCCTGACCCTCGGCGTGCATACCCGCATCGACGAGACCATCGCCAAGGTGATCGACAACGTCAACGCCGGTAACGTCTACGTCAACCGCAACATTGTGGGCGCCGTGGTCGGCGTCCAGCCGTTCGGTGGCGAAGGCTTGTCGGGTACCGGCCCGAAAGCCGGTGGCCCGCTGTACCTGTACCGTCTGCTGTCGACGCGTCCTACCGACGCCATCGAACAATCCTTCGCTCGCGGTGATGCTGCCGTGGCGCCGGACGTTCGTCTGCGTGACGCCATGAGCAAACCGCTGACTGCCCTGAAAGCCTGGGCCGACAGCAACAAGTTCGCCGACCTGAGCACCCTGTGCGTGCAGTACGCAGCGCAGTCGCAAAGCGGTATCACCCGCGTGCTGGCCGGCCCGACCGGCGAAAAGAACAGCTACGCGATCCTGCCGCGCGAACACGTGCTGTGCCTGGCGGACATCGAAGGTGATCTGCTGACTCAACTCGCGGCGGTACTGGCGGTGGGTGGTTCGGCTGTCTGGCCGGAATCCGACACCAGCAAGGCATTGTTCGCACGCCTGCCGAAGGAGATTCAGGCGCGGATCAAACTGGTTTCCGACTGGAACAAGGACGATGTGGTGTTCGATGCGGTTCTGCATCACGGCCACTCCGACCAGTTGCGGGCGGTCTGCCAGCAGATCGCCAAGCGTGCCGGCGCCATCGTCGGGGTTCAGGGCCTGTCCCAGGGCGAGACCAACATTGCGCTGGAGCGTCTGGTGATCGAGCGTGCGCTGAGCGTCAACACCGCGGCAGCGGGTGGTAACGCCAGCCTGATGACCATCGGCTAATCCTCGCGCGATCGTTCCCACGCTCCGCGTGGGAATGCCTCAAGGGACGCTCCGCGTTCCAGCCGCGCTGCCAATTTCAAGTCTGGCACCGATGGGACGCGGAGCGTCCCGGGCTGCATTCCCACGCAGAGCGTGGGAACGATCGCACACCAATATAGAAATGGGCGCCCTCACCGGCGCCCATTTTTTTGGCCTCTCCATCACCGTCATCAATCTTCCTGTTCAGTCTTTATTCGCACGCCTAGACTCGGCCCATTCCAAAAAAAGGTAGGCCGCCATGTCCGAGACGCTGCTCAGTTCCCGCAATCTGGCTTTCGAGCTGTACGAAGTCCTCGATGCCGAGGGCCTGACCCGGCGTGAGCGGTTTGCCGAGCACAACCGCGAAACCTTCGATGCCGCCATCGGCACGGCGCGCAACATCGCCGAGAAGTACTTCGCACCGCACAACCGCAAGGGCGATGAGAACGAGCCGCGCTACGAGAACGGTCAGGCGATTCTGATTCCCGAGGTGAAACCGGCGGTGGATGCCTTCCTCGAAGCCGGATTCCTCAACGCCGCGCGCAGTTTCGACGCCGGCGGCATGCAACTGCCTACATTGCTGTCCCAGGCCTGCTTCGCTCACTTTCAGTCGGCCAACGCCGCTTCGACCTCCTATCCGTTCCTGACCATGGGCGCGGCCAACCTGATCGAAAGTTTCGGCACCGAAGAGCAGAAGCAGCGCTTCCTGCAACCGATGATCGACGGCCGCTTCTTCGGCACCATGGCCCTGACCGAACCCCATGCAGGCTCGTCGCTGTCGGATATTCGTACCCGTGCCGAGCCGGCGTCCGACGGCACTTATCGACTCAAGGGCAACAAGATCTTCATTTCCGGCGGCGATCACCCGCTCTCGGAAAACATCGTGCACATGGTGCTGGCCAAGCTGCCGGATGCGCCGGCCGGGGTGAAGGGCATTTCGCTGTTCATCGTGCCCAAGTTTCTGGTCAACGATGACGGCAGCCTCGGCAAGCGCAACGACGTGTTGCTGGCCGGGTTGTTCCACAAGATGGGCTGGCGCGGAACGACGTCCACGGCGCTGAACTTCGGCGATAACGGCGAGTGCGTCGGCTATCTGGTAGGCAAGCCGCATCACGGTTTGAGCTACATGTTCCAGATGATGAACGAGGCGCGGATCGGTGTCGGCATGGGCGCGGTGATGCTCGGTTACGCCGGTTATCTGTACTCGCTGGAATACGCCCGCGAACGTCCGCAAGGCCGGGTGCCGGACAGCAAGGACCCGACGACGGCGCCGGTGGCGATCATTCAGCACGCGGACGTCAGACGCATGCTGCTGACGCAAAAATCCTACGTCGAAGGTGCGTTCGATCTCGGCCTGTATGCGGCGCGACTGTTCGATGACACCACCACGCTGGAAACCGAAGCCGAGCGCAAACAGGCTCACGAGCTGTTGGATTTGCTGACGCCGATCGTCAAATCCTGGCCATCGGAGTTCTGCCTGAAAGCCAACGAACTGGCGATCCAGATTCTCGGCGGCCACGGTTACACCCGCGAATACCCGGTGGAGCAGTACTACCGCGACAACCGTCTGAACCCGATCCACGAAGGCACCCACGGCATTCAGTCGCTGGACTTGCTGGGACGCAAACTGGCGCAGAACGGTGGCGCCGGGCTCAAGCACCTGATGCGCCTGATCGCCGACACCGCCGAACGCGCGGTGGCGTATGGATCGTTGACCGCACTGCGTGAGCCTTTGGAGAAACTGGTGGCGCGCCTACAGAGCGTGACCATTGGTCTGCTTACCGACCTGGCTCAGGGCAAGGTCAACAGCAGCCTGGCGAACTCGGCGTTGTACCTGAAGGTGTTCGGGCATGCGGTGATTGGCTGGCGCTGGCTGGAGCAGGCGCTTCGCGCCGAGGAAGGGTTGGCCAAGGGCAATGCGGCGGATGCCGACTTCTATAACGGCAAGTTGCAGGCGGCGCGGTATTTCCTGACGTGGGAAGTGCCGGGGTGTCAGCATGAGCTGACGTTGCTGGAGACCCGGGATGACACGTGCCTGGCAATGCAGGATGCGTGGTTCTAACCCCTCACCATGATCATTCCCACGTCGAGGCGTCGAACCGTCTGCGTGGGAATGCCTACTCTGACGCTCTGCGTCACGATCTTGAGGGGACGCGGAGCGTCCCGGGCTGCATTCCCACGCGGAGCGTGGGAACGATCAGTGCCTCGACAGGGAACGATCAGTCAGCTCAGCTTGAACCCACCCATCTGCCGCGCCAGATCATCCGCCAGCCGCTGCAACATCTGACAATCCTCACGACAAGCGCGAACCTCCCCCGCCGTGGCCCGCGCCAGATCGGAAATCCCCTGCACATTGCGGTTGATCTCTTCGGTCACCGCCGACTGCTCCTCTGTCGCCGTCGCGACTTGATGGTTCATGTCGCTGATACGCTCGACCTGCCCGGTAATCGCGGTCAGTGAAGCCCCGGTACGCTGACTCGACTCAACACCGGTGCCCGTCGCGGCCTGGCCGGTGCGCATCGATGACACTGCATTCTCCGCCCCCTGCTTGAGGCTGCCGATCATCTGCTGAATCTCGTCGGTAGACGCCTGAGTGCGGCGCGCCAGCGTCCGCACTTCATCAGCCACCACCGCAAAACCACGCCCCATATCGCCGGCCCGCGCCGCCTCGATCGCCGCGTTCAACGCCAACAGATTGGTCTGCTCGGACACCCCGCGAATCACCGCCAGCACCTGATCGATCGACGCCACCTGATGCGCCAGTTCACCCACCGCGCCGGCAGCAACGCCGATTTCATCGGACATGCTTTCTATATGGCGAATCGACCCGCCGACCACTTCCCGCGCCTGCATCGCTTCATCGCGGGCGGTTTGCGAGGCGAGCGCCGCGTTACCGGCATTCTGGGCGATCTCCTGCACGGTCAGGCCCATTTCGTGGACGGCGGTGGCGACCATATCGGTCATTTCCTGCTGGCGACCCGAGCGTTCGGCGGTGTTATCCACAACCCTGGCCACCTGGCCGACGGCAACGCGCAGACGCTCGCTGGTGGTCAGCACTTCGCCGATCATCCCGCGCTGGCTGTCGAGGAAACGGTTGAAGCCCCGAGCGAGGTCGCCCAGTTCATCGGCGCGGCTGGAATCTAACCGGTGAGTCAAATCTCCACCACCGCTACCGATTGCTACCAGTGCCGCTGTTACCTGACGAATCGGTCGCACCAATCCCTGGGCCAGCCAGATCACCAGCGCCAGACAAACAACCGCCACGGCCAGACCGATACCGCTGCTCATCCACATCGCCCGGCGGGCTTCGGCGTAGATCTGCGACTGTGGCACTTCGGCCACCAGGGTCCAGCCGAGGTCGCGCAAAGGCAGGCTGAAGGCGAGGAAGTCTTCGCCATCGCGCTGGAAGCTGCTGTTGGTCGCTACTTTGTGGCCCATGACCGCTTGCGCCGCATTGGCGCCGATCTGCTCCGTGAGGGTGCGTTTGCCGCTGAACTGTGCCTCGGGATGAACCTGAATCAAACCGTCGGAACGCACGAGATAGACCTTGCCGCGTTCGCCGAAACTGAAGTTGTGGATCAGCTCGGACAGCTCTTTCATGCTCAGCCCGAGCCCCGCAACGCCGACCACTTTGCCGGCCTGCTCCACCTTCAAGTCGATGAACAGCGCCAGCTCTCCGGTAGCTCCGTCGTTGTCGATGTTGAGAGTTCGAGGCTGGTTGCTGTCGAGAAACGAGTAGAACCACGCATCGGCCGGTTTGTCGCGACTGAGGGTGCGATCCAGGCCTTTTTCGGTGATGTAGTGATTGGATTCGGTGCCGATGATCAGCGCCGTGAAAGCCTTGTGTTCGGCGCGGATACCTTCCAGATACTGCGCGAAGCCGGCCGTTTTGCCGGAGTCTTCACCATTGGCCAGCCAGTCGCGGACCATGGTGTTGCTGGCGATGTCTTTGGCGGCGGTGAGGGGTTGAACGAGGATACGTTCGATGTCGTTGCGCGTCGCTTCGATGCTCGACGGCAACGCCTGTTCGACCAGATAGCTCTGGGCGAGGCGGTTGACCACCAGGGTATAAATGCCAACCACGATCAAGATGCTGACCAGCAGAGCGGTGCCCATGCCGAGGATCAGCTGCCATTGAATACTGCGACGCCAGAACTGCATGGAGCACCCCCAAAGAATAAGAGGCTGAAACACTGCAACAGCCGTGCCGATTGTATACAGCTCAATCGACAATCTTATTCTTTGGTTGTGCGCAACCCCATCAACCCTGGTTGATGGTCTTGGCGATGGTCTCGACCGTGGCGCTGACTTGCTCTTGGTAACGCTCGAGTTCTTCCTGATGCTGCTTCTTCATTTCAATCTGCTGCGAGCACAGATTCATCGCCGCCAGCACCAGCAGGCGGTCGCCGATCAGGGTCGGGTATTTGCGCTTGGTGTCGGCCAGTGCGGCCTTGAGCATCAAGGCGGCGTCCAGCAGGGTCTGTTCTTCCCCGGCCGGTGCCTTGATCGAATAGTCCTCCCCCATGATGGAGATGACCTTTACCCCTGCTGTGCCGTGGTTCATGCGCTGACAGGACCGGCGTTGACGCGATCAACCAGGGCCTGGATGCGTGCGGCGGTGGCGCCGTGCTTTTCTTCCTGTTCCATCAGGCTCAGTTGCAGGCTTTCGTTTTCATCCTTGGCCCGGGCCAGTTCCGTGGACAGGGTCTGGTTGGTTTCCGACAGGGTCTGGTTCTGTTGCACCAGATCGCTGACGAGCTGTTCCAATTGGCTGAGGGATGCTTCCAACATTTTGATATTCCAAGCGTTTTTCAAAGGGCGCGTACGATAAAGAAAAGTCGTCGTGGATGCCAGGATTAAACCGGCGCAAGGCCTTGATTTTCCTGGCGGCTCGACCGTTCTCGCGAGTCTTAGAGACTGTGATCTGCCGATCTGGTTCCTGCACTTCGTCGCTTGCGTGCGGATGCGACAAATACGCACACCGACTCAAGACTTTAGTCGTATGACCGATAAGTCACCCAACAGCAGTCTCAGCCCGCACGGATGCGGCCCTTCTTTGGTATCCGCCTCCATGTCCCTTCGCAATATGAACATCGCCCCCCGGGCGTTCACCGGTTTTGCCCTGATCGGCGGCCTGATGCTGATTCTCGGCATATTCGCCCTGAACCAGATGAGCAAGATCCGCGCAGCAGGCGAAGACATCGCCACCGCCAGCGTGCCTTCGATCAAGGCCCTCGACGAATTCACCCAGTTGACCCTGCGCCTGCGCGTGCTGTCGTATCGTTTGCTGATCAACCGTGAGCCGGACGTCCAGCAAAAAACCATCGAGCTGTTCGATTTGCGCAACCGGCAGATCGCCGACGCGCAACGCGCCTACGAGCCGCTGATCGAAGGCCCGCAAGAACGCGCGGCTTACGATCAGTACGTGCAATTGCTGGCGCAGTACCGTCAACTCGAAGACCGTATGAAGACTCTGTCGCGCAACAATCAGGTCGACGAATTGCGTCAGATGCTCAACAGCGATTTGCTCGCCAACTCCGAAGCGGTGAATACCGCCCTCGCGCGTTTGCTGGAGATCAACACCCAACAGATCGCCGAGACCAATCAGGGCGCCACTGATCAGTATTCGATGTCGTTCAATCTGGTGGTGACGCTGCTGATGATTGCCACCGGCCTGACCCTGCTGTTCGCCTGGCTGCTGACCGTCAGCATCACCAAGCCGATCACCAAGGCACTGGATGCCGCGGAAACCATCGCCGAAGGCAACCTGACCCAGCCGATCCATGTGGATGGCAGCGACGAAGCCGGACGCCTGCTGGCGGCCATGGCCAAGATGCAGTCGAAACTGCGCGACACCCTGCAGCGGATTTCCGGCTCGGCTACGCAACTGGCGTCCGCCGCCGAAGAGCTGAACAGCGTCACCGACGAAAGCGCCCGTGGCCTGACCCAGCAGAACAACGAAATCGAGCAGGCCGCCACTGCGGTCAACGAAATGACCAGCGCTGTTGAAGAAGTCGCGCGCAACGCCGTCAGCACGTCCGAAGCTTCGAAGAATGCCACCACCTCCGCCGGCGACGGCCGCGATCTGGTGCAGGAAACCGTCAGCGCCATCGAACGCATGAGCGCCGACGTGCAGAGCACTGCGACCCTGATCGGCGATCTGGCCAACGAATCCCGCGATATCGGCAAGGTGCTGGACGTGATTCGCGGCCTGGCCGACCAGACCAACCTGCTGGCACTCAACGCTGCGATTGAAGCGGCCCGTGCCGGTGAGGCCGGTCGTGGTTTTGCCGTGGTGGCTGACGAAGTGCGGGCCCTGGCGCATCGCACCCAGCAATCGACCAGTGAAATCGAGCGCATGATCGGCAGCATCCAGAGCGGCACCGAACACGCGGTGGATTCGATGCGCAACAGCACCGAGCGCGCCGAGTCGACCCTGAACATCGCCCGTGGCGCCGGCCTGTCGCTGGACACCATCAACACCGCCATCGTGGAAATCAACGAGCGCAATCTGGTGATCGCCAGCGCCGCCGAAGAACAGGCGCAAGTGGCGCGGGAAGTGGATCGCAACCTGGTGAACATCCGCGATCTGTCGGTGCAATCGGCGACCGGCGCGAATCAGACCAGTGCGGCGAGTAACGAACTGTCGCGTCTGGCGCTGGATCTGAACAATATGGTTGGGCGGTTTAGCCTCTAACCCTCTGCATCGATCGTTCCCACGTCGAACCGTCTGCGTGGGAATACAGTCGCCCTCCGCGTTGATCGTTCCCACGCTCTGCGTGGGAATGCAGCCCGGGACGCTCTGCGTCCCAGAAGCGGACGCAGAGCTGTCCATTGAAGCATTCCCACGCGGACGGTTCGACGCCTCGACGTGGGAACGATCGCCTCCTCTGGTACAAAACCTTTTTGACAGCATCACATTTCAACAGGTTAGAATCGCTGGCACGCAGACTGCATGGTCAGTTTGTGCCCGTCTTTCCGCTTCTGGAGTACTGCCTTTGAATGCGACGACCATCAACAGCCTGTTCTTGATCGGCGCGTTGCTGGTAGGCGCAAGCATTCTTGTCAGCTCCCTTTCCTCCCGTCTCGGCATCCCGATTCTGGTGATCATCCTTGCAGTCGGCATGACTGCCGGGGTCGATGGCGGCGGCATCATTTTCGATAACTACCCGACGGCCTATCTGGTCGGCAACCTCGCACTGGCAGTGATCCTGCTCGACGGCGGCTTGCGCACCCGGGTGTCGAGTTTCCGCGTGGCCCTGTGGCCGGCCTTGTCGCTGGCCACGGTCGGCGTCCTTATCACCACCGGCCTCACCGGCATGGCCGCCGCGTGGCTGTTCGACCTTAATCTGATCCAAGGCCTGCTGATCGGCGCCATCGTCGGTTCCACAGACGCCGCGGCGGTGTTCTCGCTGCTCGGCGGCAAGGGCCTGAACGAGCGGGTGACCGCCAGTCTGGAAATCGAGTCCGGCAGCAACGACCCGATGGCAGTGTTCCTCACCGTGACCCTGATCGACATGCTCGCCAGCGGCCAGACCGGCCTGCACTGGAGCCTGCTGACTCACCTGATCCGCGAGTTCGGTATCGGTGGCGTGATCGGCCTCGGTGGCGGCTGGCTGATGCTGCAACTGGTCAACCGGATCAATCTGGCTGCCGGCCTGTATCCGATTCTGGTGATCGCCGGCGGTCTGGTGGTGTTCGCCCTGACCAACGCCCTGCACGGCAGCGGCTTCCTCGCCGTGTACCTGTGCGGCCTGGTGATCGGCAACCGCCCGGTGCGCAGCCGTCACGGCATCCTGCACATGCTCGACGGCATGGCGTGGCTGGCGCAGATCGGCATGTTTCTGGTGCTGGGTTTGCTGGTCACTCCGCACGATCTGCTGCCGATCGCCTTGCCTGCCCTAGGCCTGGCGCTGTGGATGATCCTGTTCGCACGGCCGCTGTCGGTGGTAGTCGGGCTGCTGCCGTTCAAGGCCTTCCATGGCCGCGAAAAAGCCTTCATTTCCTGGGTCGGCCTGCGTGGCGCGGTGCCGATCATTCTGGCGGTGTTCCCGCTGATGGCCGGGCTGCCGAATGCGCAGCTGTACTTCAACCTCGCCTTCTTCATCGTGCTGGTGTCGCTGCTGGTGCAAGGCACGAGCCTACCGTGGGTGGCCAAGCTGCTCAAGGTGACAGTACCGCCGGAGCCGGCACCAATCTCCCGCGCCGCCCTCGAAGTACACGTCACCAGCGAGTGGGAACTGTTCGTCTACAAGCTCGGCGCGGAAAAATGGTGCATCGGTTCGCCCCTGCGCGAACTGAAAATGCCCGAAGGTACCCGTATCGCAGCCCTGTTTCGCGGCCAGCAACTGCTCCATCCGTCGGGTAGTACGGTGCTGGAAGTCGATGATTTGCTGTGTGTTATCGGCCATGAACACAACCTTCCGGCCCTCGGAAAACTGTTCAGCCAGGCGCCGCAACGCGGCCTCGATCTGCGCTTCTTCGGCGACTTCGTACTTGAAGGAGACGCGCAGCTCAAAGCGGTTGCCGCCCTGTACGGCCTGCCCGCCGAAGGCATCGACCCGGACATGACTCTGGGCCACTTCATTGCTCAGAAAGTCGGCGGTGCACCGATCGTTGGCGACCAGGTGGAATGGAACAACACCCACTGGACGGTTGCGGTCATGGACGGGAACAAGATCGGCAAAGTGGGCGTCAGATTCCCCGAAGGAAGTCGCCCAGGCCCCGGGCTCTTCCTCTAAACTGCGTCCACTCCAACTTGCTTGACCGGTCTCTATGCCTACCCTGCGCTCCTTTTTCGTCGCGGCCCTGCTGGGCCTGAGTCTTACTGTCGGCCCGCTGCAAGCCGCCGAACCGCCGTCCAGCGAAGCCGTGCAGGCCAGTCTGGACAAGATCGCCGACAGCAAACTGCCCGACGCCGATAAAAAGACCCTGCAAACGGTCCTGCAAAACACGCTGAACCAGCTCAATAACCGGCGTGACTACGAGCAGAAGCTGATCGATCTCAAGCAGCAACTGGCCTCGGCACCGAAGCAAACCATCGAGAACACCCGCGAACTGACCCGCCTCAAGGCCAGCGCCGTGGTGCCGGTGGCGCAGCGCTTCCCCAAAGAAAACATCCAGCAGCTGGAGCAGATGCTCACCGAGCGCTCGACCCAGCAAAGCGATCTGCAAAAGGCCCTGGCCGAAGCCAACAGCCTGATCATCACCGCCCAGACCCGCCCCGAGCGCGCCCAGGCCGAGATCTCCAGCAGCCAGACGCGCATCCAGCAGATCAACAACATCCTCAAGACCGGCAAGGACGGCGGCAAGCCCCTGAGCGCCGAGCAACGCGACCAGCTCAACGCCGAGCTGGCCGCCCTGAACGCGCTGATCCCGCTGCGTCGTCAGGAACTGGCCGGCAACAACCAGTTGCAGGATCTGGGCAACAGTCAGCATGACCTGCTCTCGGAGAAATCCGACCGCCTGGACCGCGAGATCCAGGAACTGCAAACCCTGATCAACCAGAAGCGTCTGGCCCTGTCTCAAGAGACCGTGACCCAGCAATCGATCGAGGCGCAGAAGTCCGGCAGCAGCACCCTGCTCGCCACCGAAAGCGCGGCCAACCTCAAGCTCTCCGACTACCTGCTCAAGAGCACCGACCGCCTCAACGAAGTCACCCAGCAGAACCTGCAGACCAAACAGCAACTGGACAGCGTGACCCAGAGCGATTCGGCCCTCGACGAGCAGATCAACGTGCTCAAGGGCAGCCTGCTGCTGTCGAAGATTCTCTATAAACAGAAACAGGCCCTGCCACGCCTCAAGGTCGATCGCGACCTGGCGGACCAGATCGCCGATATTCGTCTGTATCAGTTCGAAGTCAGCCAGCAGCGAGAACTGCTGAGCAACCCGACGGCTTACGTCGACAACCTGCTGTCCACCCAGCCGCCGGAGCAAGTCACGCCGCAACTGCGCAAAAGCCTGCTGGAACTGGCCAACACCCGCGCCGACCTGCTGGAGCGTCTGAACCGCGAACTGAGCGCGATGCTCAACGAGTCGATCACCCTGCAACTGAACCAGAAACAACTGCTGAGCACCGCGCAGAGCCTGCGCGCGACGCTCGACGAGCAGATGTTCTGGATTCCGAGCAACAAGCCACTGGACGCCGAATGGATGCGCGGCGTGCCGGAACGCCTCAAGCGTCAGATCGACACCTTGCCGCTGGCCTCAAGCTTCAGTGAACTGACCGACGGCCTGACCCAGCGACCGCTGTTGTTCCTGCCGCTGGCGCTGCTGATCGGCGCGTTGCTGTGGCGCCGCAAGCAGTTGTATTCGCGCCTGAACAAGGTTCACCAGGACATCGGTCACTTCAAACGTGACAGCCAGTGGCACACGCCGCAGGCGATTCTGATCAATATTTTGCTGGCGATGCCGGTGGCGCTGGGCCTGGCCCTGTGCGGGCTGGCGTTGCAGATCGACGCCCGCGGGCAGAACGCCAACATGGGCGCGGCGCTGCTGCAAATGGCCCAGGCATGGCTGGTGTTCTACACCGCTTACCGGATCCTCGCGCCGGGCGGCGTGGCCGAATTGCACTTCCGCTGGGAAAAGCCGCAGGTCGAATTCCTGCAAGGCTGGGTCCGTCGCCTCGGACTGGTGGTCATGGCACTGGTGGCGGTGGTGGCGGTTGCCGAGTTGCAACCGGCGGCGCTGGCCGACGATGTCATCGGCATGCCGGTGGTGCTGACCTGCTACGCCCTGATGGCATGGCTGCTCAGCCGCCTGCTGATCAGCAGCCCGACCCACGAAAACGCCTCGCTGTTCCGCAAGGCCGTAGGCGTGATGTTCACCCTGCTGCCTATCGCGCTGTTCGTCGCTGTGTGCTTCGGCTACTACTACACCGCGCTGAAGCTCAGCGACCGTTTGATCAACACGCTGTATCTGCTGATGTTCTGGCTGGTGATCGAGGCCACTTTCGTCCGTGGTCTGGCGGTCGCGGCCCGCCGCCTGGCTTACCAGCGCGCCCTGGCCAAACGTCAGGCTGCGAAGGAAGCCGGCGATGGCGAAGCGGTGATCGAAGAGCCAACCCTGGACATCGAGAAGGTCAACGAACAGTCCCTGCGCCTGATCCGTCTGGCCCTGCTCGGCGGTTTCATCGCCGCGCTGTACTGGGTCTGGGCCGACCTGATCACCGTGTTCTCGTACCTCGACAACATCACCCTCTACGAATACACCAGCGGCACCGGCGCCAACATGAGCATGGTGCCGATCAGCATCGGCGACATGCTCGGCGCGCTGATCATCATCGGCATTACCTTTGCGCTCGCCCGCAACTTGCCGGGCCTGCTGGAAGTGTTCGTACTGTCGAAACTCAATCTGGCCCAGGGCAGTGCCTACGCGACCACGACGCTGCTGTCGTACGTGATCGCCGGGGTCGGTTTCGTCTCGACCCTGTCGACCCTCGGCGTGAGCTGGGACAAGTTGCAGTGGCTGGTGGCGGCGCTCTCTGTGGGCCTCGGTTTCGGCATGCAGGAGATCTTCGCGAACTTCATCTCCGGCATCATGATCCTGTTCGAGCGCCCGGTGCGGATCGGCGACACCATCACTATCGGCAACCTGTCGGGCACGGTGAGCAAGATCCGCATCCGCGCCACGACCATCACCGACTTCGACCGCAAGGACATCATTGTCCCGAACAAGACGTTCATCACCGGGCAACTGATCAACTGGTCGCTGACCGACACCATCACCCGGGTGACCCTGAAACTCGGCGTGGATTACGGTTCGGATCTGGATCTGGTCAAGGAACTGCTGCTCAAGGCCGCCCGGGAAAACCCGCGCGTGCTCAAGGAACCCGAGCCGCACGTGTACTTCCTCAACTTCGGCGAAAGCACTCTCGATCATGAACTGCGCATGCATGTGCGCGACCTCGGTGACCGCAACCCGGTGCTCGACGAGGTCAACCGCTTCATCAACCGTGAGTTCAAGAAGCAGCACATCAACATCTCGTTCCGGCAGATGGAGGTGTACCTGAAGAACCTGCACGGCCAGGAATACAAGATGGTGCCGATCGAGCCGGAAACCAAAACCATCGTCCCGGTCAGCGACGAGCAAAAACCGCTGCAAGAGCCGCCGCCCGCCAAACTCGACTAACCGGACTAATCCCAGCAGAATGCTCGGACATTCTGCTGGAGCCGGCCCTTGAAAGCCCTCGACGAACTGACCTTCGACAACCGCTTCGCCCGCCTGGGCGACGCGTTCTCGGCCCATGTGCTGCCCGAACCGATCGACAATCCGCGACTGGTGGTCGCCAGCCCGGCGGCCCTCGCGCTGCTGGATCTGCAACCGGCGGCGGCTGACACCCGAGAATTCGCTGAATTGTTCGGCGGCCACAAGTTGTGGGCCGATGCCGAGCCACGAGCGATGGTTTATTCCGGGCATCAATTCGGCGGGTACACGCCGCAACTGGGCGATGGTCGCGGGCTGTTGCTGGGCGAGGTTTACAATGCGGCCGGCGAACACTGGGACTTGCATCTGAAGGGCGCCGGGCAGACACCGTTTTCGCGCATGGGCGACGGTCGCGCGGTGCTGCGTTCGTCGATCCGCGAGTTTCTCGCTTCCGAAGCGCTGCATGCGCTGAATATCCCCTCGTCACGCGCCGCCTGCGTGATCGGCTCCGACACTCCGGTCTGGCGTGAGAAACAGGAGCGCGCCGCGATGGTGCTGCGCCTGGCGCCGAGCCACATTCGCTTCGGCCATTTCGAATATTTCTATTACACCAAGCGTCCCGAACAGCAGAAGCAGCTCGGCGAGCACGTGCTGGCGATGCACTACCCCGAATGCCTGGAACAGCCGGAACCGTATCTGGCGATGTTCCGCGAGATCGTCGAGCGCAACGCCGAACTGATCGCCAAATGGCAGGCCTACGGTTTTTGCCACGGGGTGATGAACACCGACAACATGTCGATCCTCGGCATTACCTTCGACTTCGGCCCGTTCGCCTTCCTCGACGATTTCGACGCGAACTTCATCTGCAACCACTCCGATGATCAGGGCCGCTACTCCTTCAGCAATCAGGTGCCGGTCGGCCAGTGGAACCTCAGCGCCCTGGCCCAGGCCCTGACGCCGTTCATCAGCGTCGAAGCCCTGCGCGAAACGCTCGGCCTGTACCTGCCGCTGTTCCAGGCGCACTACCTCGACCTGATGCGCCGCCGTTTCGGCTTCACCACTGCCGAGGACGACGACCAGCAGTTGCTGGAGCAACTGCTGCAACTGATGCAGAACAGCGGCGTCGACTACACGCTGTTCTTCCGCCGCCTGGGCGAAGAGTCAGCCGAACAGGCCGTCGCTCGCCTGCGCGATGACTTCGTCGATATCAAAGGTTTCGATGCCTGGGGCGAGCGTTATGTCGCCCGTGTCGCACGCGACGGCGCAACCGATCAGGAACAGCGCCGTGCGCGGATGCATGCGGTGAACCCGCTGTACATCCTGCGCAATTATCTGGCGCAGAAGGCGATTGATGCGGCCGAGCAGGGTGACTACTCCGAGGTACGGCGGCTGCATGCGGTGTTGAGCAATCCATTCGAGGAACAGCCTGGAATGGAAAGCTATGCGGAACGGCCGCCGGAGTGGGGCAAGCATCTGGAGATCAGTTGTTCGTCGTAAGCGGGAACGACTGAACCTTGATAATCGATCCGTACGGCTCCAGATCAGTCGTACGATCCCGTTTTATTCATTGAGCTGATCATGACCGACCCACTCCTCATCCCCTGCCCCTCCTGCAACGGCCTCAACCGCATCCCCGCCGAGCGCCTCAACGATCATCCGAAGTGCGGCCGCTGCAAGTCCGAAGTGCTGTTGAACAGACCGTTTGAACTCAAACAAGGCGATTACGCCAGTCAGATCAAGGGCGATCTGCCGTTGCTGGTGGACGTGTGGGCGGACTGGTGCGGGCCGTGCAAGTCGTTTGCGCCGGTGTTCGAGCAGGCGGCTGCGCAGCTGGCAGGCAAGTGCCGGCTGGCCAAGCTGGACAGCGAGGCCAATCAGCAGTTGTCGGCGCAGTTGGGGATTCGTTCGATTCCGAGCCTGATTCTGTTGCGCAACGGCCGGGAAGTGGCCCGTCAGAGCGGGGCCTTCCCGTTGCCGCAGTTGATGGCCTGGCTGCGCAGCCAGGGCATCTGACAAGGCTTCAGGCGTCTTCGAGCAGGTTGTGCAGTTCCACGAACTGCTGCGTCAGCTTGTGCCGCGGGTCGAGATGGATCAGCGGCATACTGGCCTGATGCGACTCGCGCATGCGCACTGAGCTGGCGAGGTAGACCGGCAATACCGGCAGGCCCTCGGCGATCAGTTCGTCGAGGATCTGCTGCGGCAGGCTGGCCCGGGCCTGGAACTGGTTGACCACAATGCCTTCGACTTCCAGGCCTTCGTTGTGGTCTTCCTTCAACTCGTCGATCTCGGCGATCAGACCGTAGAGGGCCTGACGCGAGAAGCTGTCGCAGTCAAAGGGAATCAGTACCCGATCGGCGGCAATCAGTGCCGAGACCGCATAGAAATTCAGCGCCGGCGGCGTATCCAGATAGATCCGGTCGTAATCTTCCGACAATTCGTCGAGCAGCTTTCGCAGCTTGTTGATCTTGTGTTTGGCCTCGAGCTTGGGTTGCAAGTCGGCCAGTTCGGCGGTGGCGGTGATGATGTGCAGGTTGTCGAACGGCGTTTCGTAGATATCCGCCTGATTCTTTTTCGAGAACGGCCCGGAAGACAGGGTCTGCTTGAAGAAGTCGGCAATGCCCATCGGAATGTCATCACCCGTGAGCCCGGTCAGATACTGAGTTGAGTTGGCTTGGGCATCGAGGTCCACCAACAGCGTGCGATAACCCTCGCTGGCGCTCACCGCCGCCAGATTGCAGGCAATGCTGGATTTGCCCACGCCACCTTTCTGATTGAACACCACGCGCCGCATGACAAAACCTCCGTGTATCAAAGAATGACCGAGTGTAGTGGTGCCCGGTGCCGGTTCGCTACCTCGATGGATACGGACTACAGAGTCAGGCGCCAATATCCCAATGAATACGGGGCAAAGACACCCGTTGATCGCCGATTCGCCCGACAGACAGACACCCGACAATCTGGATAATGGCCAAGTGACAGTTTTCTGCTGCGTACCATTCGGTCCATTTCACTGCGCAAAATGTAACCAGCATTTGCTACACACTCGTCGCACCGGGATAATGCGCGCCACCCGGCGCCACGCGCCATGCCATTTCAGGCTAAATCAGCTCAGCGGCGACGTTGGCGAAACCGCGTCAAATCGGCCCGCAGGGGCGGGATAAATGTCCGTGATCAACTTCAACATCGCCCAATGGCGCGCCTGGGCTCCCGGGCTCGACAGCGTGGAAGCCTGGCAGGCCTGGAGCCGACAACCGGTCGTGCTCGAAAGCAGCGATGCCGCACCCGATGTGTCGTTTCTGCCGGCCATGCAGCGCCGTCGTCTCAGCCGTCTGGCGCGGATGGCGTTCAGCGTCGGCTGGCCGCTGGCCGACGGTCGGGAAAATCTGCCGCTGGTCTTTGTCTCCCGGCATGGCGAAACCCCGCGCACCTTTGAAATCCTCAGCGATCTGGCTAACGAACAGCCGCTGTCGCCGACCCAGTTCAGCCTGTCGGTGCACAACGCGATCATCGGCCTGTGGTCGATCATGCGCGGCGAAACCAGCGAAATGACCGCCCTCGCCGCGGCCGGCGACGGCCTCGAACACGGCATGCTCGAAGCCGCCACATTGCTCAACGAAGGCGCCCCGGCAGTATTGCTGGTGATCACCGAGGAACAACCGCCCGAAGCCTATTCGACGTGGGTCGACGACGTTCCGTTTCCCTATGCGGTCGGGCTGTTGCTCACCGCCGGTACCGACTGGCGGCTGACCCTGAACAGCGCCCCGCAAGCAGTGTCAAAACCGCAGTGGCCCCATGCACTGAATCTGCTGCGAACCCTGCTCGGTCAGCAACCCCATTGCCAACATGCCTGGAAGACTCGTCTATGGACCTGGCAACGCAACCTGTAATCGGAAAAAACCGCGATGCCTATTACTGGCGTCTGCTGGCCACCGCCACCAGCTTCGCCCTGTTCGGGCTCGGTGGCCTGTGCCTGCGCCTGCTGGTATTCCCATTGCTCGGTTGCCTGCCGGGCGACGCCATTGCGCATCGCGAGCGGGCGCGCCAGACCGTCAGCCGGCTGTTCTGGTTTTTCGTCCGGTTCATGGCCCGTACCGGCGTGCTGACCTACGACATCCAGGGCGCCGAACGTCTGGGCCGTCCGGGGCAGATGATCATCGCCAATCACCCGTCGCTGATCGATGTGGTGTTCCTGATCGGCCTGGTGCGCCGGGCCAACTGCGTGGTGAAGAAAAGCCTGTGGGAAAACCCCTTCACCCGTGGCCCGCTGCGCAGCACCGAATACATCAGCAACGACGGCAGCATGGACATGCTCGATGCCGCCGCCAACGCGCTGCAAAGCGGCCAGACCCTGATCATTTTTCCCGAAGGCACCCGCACCCAACCGGGCCAGGCGCCAGCCTTTCATCGGGGCGCAGCGGCCATTGCACTGCGCGGTGCGAAAATCGTCACCCCGGTGGTCATCCAGGTCAGTCCGACCACCCTGACCAAGGCCGAACCCTGGTATCGCATCCCCAATCGCCGCGTGCACTTCAGTTTTCGCGTCGGGGCCGATATAGACCCACAGACTTTTGCCGCGCAGGGACCTGCCCCGCAGGCTTCGCGCAAGCTCAACGACTATTTGCACCAATTCTTTATCAAGGAGCTCGCCGAAGATGAGCGATCTAAACCGTGACATCAAAGAGCTGATCATCGACGCCCTGGGCCTCGAAGACATCAGCGCAGAGGACATCGGCGACGACCAGACACTGTTCGGCGAAGGCCTGGGCCTGGACTCCGTCGACGCTCTGGAGCTCGGCCTGGCGATTCAGAAAAAGTACGGCATCAAGATCGACGCCGACGCCAAGGACACCCGCAACCATTTCACCAACGTGGCGAGCCTTGCGGCGTTCGTCACTGCAAAACAGGCAGCTTGAGACCGGACCATGCAAACTCGTGACGACATTTTCAACACCCTGCGCGATGCCCTGGTCGAGCTGTTCGAACTGGACCCGGCTCGCGTGAGCCTGGATTCCAACCTGTATCAGGATCTGGAAATCGACAGCATCGACGCCGTCGACCTGATCGATCACATCAAACGCCAGACCGGCAAGAAAATCGCCGCCGAGGAATTCAAGTCGGTGCGTACCGTCAGCGACGTGGTCGAGGCGGTCTACCGTCTGGTTCAACCGGCCGCATGAGCCGACTGATCGGCCTCGGCCTGCTGCTGGCGGGCCTGCTGTATCCCTTTGCGGTGTATTTCGGCATGGAGCATTTCGCGCCATGGCAGTTCGGCCTGCTGCTGGGCGGCCTGTGGCTGGCCCGGGCGCTGACCGGCGAACGCAAGCCCGGCAGTCTGTGGATGGCCTGCGTGGCGATCGTGTTCTGCCTGCTGCTGGCGGTGTTCGACAGCCCTTTGCTGTTGCGCTGGTACCCGGTGCTGATCAGCGGCTTCATGCTGGCGCTGTTCAGCCTGAGCCTGAAATACGGGCCGCCGATGGTTGAGCGTCTGGCGCGCCTGCGTGAGCCGCAACTGCCGCCCAAGGCGATTCGTTACACCCGCCAGGTCACCGTGGCCTGGAGCGTGTTTTTCTTTTGCAACGGTTTGTGCGCCGCCCTGCTGACACTCTGGGCGCCGCTGAACTGGTGGATGTTGTACACCGGCCTGATCTCCTACGGATTGATCGGCCTGATGTTTGCCATTGAATGGCTGATACGACAAAGGGTAAGAGGTCGCCCATGAACTGGATAAAACTTGAGCAGCTGTTGCTCAAGGATCTGCCGCAGCGCGCAATCACCGTCGCGCCGGCACTCGATCACGCACACCTGCGCGAGCAAGCCCTGAGTCTGGCCGCCGGTCTGCAGGCCCGCGGCGTGAAGCGTCTGGCAGTGCATCTGGAAGATGCCGCCGAGCTTGCCATCGCCCTGCTCGGTGCCTGGCTCGCCGGCGTCAGCGTGTTGCTGCCTTCGGATCTGCAAGCGCAGACCCGCCAGCGCTGGTCGAACGAAGTCGATCTGTGGCTCACCGATCAGGCCGATGACGCTCGCCTGAGCGATCTGCTGCAACCTCCTCTGCCCGCTGCCGAACTGGATCTCGACCAGTGCCGTCTGAGCCTGTGCACCTCCGGCTCCAGCGGCGAGCCCAAGCGCATCGACAAATCCCTGCGGCAACTGGCCAACGAAGTCGAAGCCCTTGAGCAACTGTGGGGCGCCGATCTGGGTGAGGCCTGCATCCTCGGCAGCGTCGCCACCCAACACATCTACGGCTTGCTGTTCCGCGTGCTGTGGCCGTTGTGCGCCGGGCGTCCGTTCCTGCGCAAGCAACTGGCCTTCCCGGAAGACCTGCAACGCGCCAGCCGCGAGTACCCGGCCTTTGCCTGGGTCGCCAGCCCGGCGCTCCTCAAGCGCATGGGCGACAACCTCGACTGGCCGGCCCTGAGCGTCGTGCGCCGGGTGTTTTCATCCGGTGGCGCACTGCCGGCAGACGCCGCGCAAAGCCTGCATCAACGTCTGGGACAATGGCCGACGGAAATCCTCGGCAGCTCGGAAACCGGCGGCATCGCCTGGCGTCAGGGCGAATCGTCGTGGCAGCCGTTTGCCGGCGTCGAGTTGAGTCAGGACAGCGACGGCGCCTTGCTGATCGCTTCGCCGTATCTGCCCGCCGGGCATGTCGAACACACCGCCGATGCGGCGCGCATTCAGGGCGATGGCCGCTTTGAATTGCTCGGACGGCTCGACCGGATCGTCAAACTCGAAGAAAAACGTATTTCCCTGCCAATGCTTGAACAGGCGCTGGTGGCTCACGACTGGGTCGCCGAAGCACGTCTGGGCGTGGTGCAGGAAAACCGTGCGTCCCTCGGCGCGCTGCTGGTGCTCAGCGAATCCGGCCTGTTTGCCCTGCGCGAACACGGTCGGCGCAGCCTGACCGAAACCCTGCGCCGTTATCTCGGCGACCATTGCGAAGCCCTGGCCCTGCCCCGCCGCTGGCGCCTGCTGCGACAACTGCCGCTGAACACTCAGGGCAAGTTGCCTCAGGCCGACGTCGAAGCCTTGCTGCTGGCGCCACGGCCAAAGGCGCCGGAGATTCTGGAACAGGCCGAAACCGAGGGCGAATGGAACCTGCAATTAAGCGTTCCGCCGGACCTGGCCTACTTCAGCGGCCACTTCCCCAAGGCCCCGGTGCTGCCCGGCGTGGTGCAGGTCGAATGGGCGCTGAACTTGGGTCGGCAACTGCTGAACCTGCCCGGCACGTTCGCCGGCATGGAAGTGCTGAAATTCCAGCAACTGGTGCGCCCCGGCGATGAAATCCAGCTGCACCTGCGTTTCGACCCGGAGCGCGGCAAGTTGTATTTCGCCTACCGCAACGACACCGCCACCTGTTCCAGCGGGCGGATTCTGCTGGGGACTGGCGATGCATAACCCTTGCGCAGTGATCCCGGTCTACAACCACGAAACCGCCATCGGCACGGTGGTCGACGCCCTGCTCGCCGAAGATCTGCCATGCATTCTGGTGGACGATGCCAGCAGCAAATCCTGCGCGGCGGTGCTGGACGCGCTGGCCGAGCGCGAGCGGGTTTATCTGGTGCGCCTCACCGCCAACCAGGGCAAGGGCGGCGCGGTCATGACCGGCCTGCGTGAAGCCGCGCGTCTGGGCTTCAGCCATGCCTTGCAGGTCGACGCCGATGGTCAGCACGACTTGCAGGATGTCGCGCGTTTCATCGAAGAGTCCCGCGCTCACCCCGAGTCGCTGGTCTGCGGCTATCCGCTGTATGACGCCAGCGTGCCCAAGGGCCGTTTGTATGCGCGTTACCTGACCCATGTGATGGTGTGGATCAACACCTTGTCGCTGCAGATTCGCGATTCGATGTGCGGCTTCCGGGTGTATCCGCTGGAACCGACGCTGGGCGTGATCGATTCGGCGCGGATCGGCAAGCGCATGGATTTCGACTCGGACATTCTGGTGCGCCTGGCGTGGCGCAATCAGCCGATGCGCTGGTTGCAGACCAGCGTGCATTACCCGCTGGACGGCGTGTCGCACTTTCGCCTGTTCCATGACAACGTGCTGATCTCGAGCATGCACACGCGCCTGTTCTTCGGCATGTTGCTGCGCCTGCCCGTGATCCTCTGGCGACGGTGGCGCCCATGACCGTCGAGACCGACAAGAAGCATTGGGCCGACCGCGAAGAGCGCGGCAGTTTCCTGCTGATGAAACTCACCGCGTTCGCCGCCAAAGTCCTTGGCCGACGCCTGCTGAGCCCGTTGCTGTACGGCATCGTTCTGTACTTTTTCCTGTTCGGCCGCACGGCGCGGCGCAGTGCCTGGCAGTATCAACAGCGCCTCGCTGACTGGAGCGGTCGCCGCGAACTGCGTCCGACCCGTTGGCGAGTGTTCCGCCAGTTCATGGCATTCGCCGATTCGCTGCTCGACAAGCTCGACGTGTGGAACGGCAAGCTGAAGATCGAGCAGATCGAAATCATCGACCCGGCGCTGCTGCGCAATCAGTTGCGCGGCAGTCGCGGGCAAATGCTGGTGGGCGCGCATCTGGGCAACCTCGAAGTGTGCCGGGCGCTGGCGGAGCTGGGCGAAAAGGTCACGATGAACGTGCTGGTGCACACCAAGCACGCCGAGCAATTCAATCGCCTGCTGGGCGAAGCCGGAGCGACCAATTTGCGGCTGATCCAGGTCAGCGAGCTGGATCCGGTGATCATGCTGCAACTGCACGAACGCCTGGAGCGCGGCGAGTGGCTGGCGATTGCCGGCGACCGCGTGCCGCTGCATGGCGGGCGCAGTGTGACCGTGGACTTTCTCGGCCATCGCGCGCCATTCCCGCAAGGGCCGTGGCTGCTGGCCGGCCTGCTGAAATGCCCGGTCAACCTGCTGATGTGCCTGAAACAGCCCGACGGCCACTATCGCCTGACCCTGGAGCCGTTCGCCGATGCCGTGGTGTGGTCACGCCGCGAGCGCGAACAGGTCATTCATCAGTGGGCCACCCGCTACGCCGAACGCCTGAGTCACTATTGCCTCGAAGCACCGTGCCAATGGTTCAACTTTTACCCATTCTGGAAAACCGATGACAACGCCAACTCCTGAGCCGGTCACCTTCGGCGAACGCCCTTTGCGCATCGAAGACGTGCTGGCCCTGGCCAACCGTCAGGCGCCCGTGCAGTTGCAGAGCGACGCGCCTTATCGCGAACGCATCGCCAAGGGCGCGCGGTTCCTCGATTCGCTGCTGGACAAGGAAGGCGTGATCTACGGCGTGACCACCGGTTACGGCGATTCCTGCGTGGTCGCGGTGCCGCTGCATCACGTCGAGGCGCTGCCGCGTCATCTCTACACGTTCCACGGTTGCGGGCTGGGTAAACTGCTCGACGCCCCGGCCACGCGCGCGGTACTGGCGGCGCGTTTGCAGTCGCTGTGCCACGGCGTGTCCGGGGTGCGCATCGAGTTGCTGGAACGCCTGCATGCGTTTCTTGAACACGACATTCTGCCGCTGATCCCCGAAGAAGGTTCGGTGGGCGCCAGCGGCGATCTGACGCCGCTGTCCTACGTTGCCGCGACCCTGTCCGGCGAGCGTGAAGTGATGTTTCGTGGCGAGCGCCGCCAGGCTGCCGACGTACACCGTGAACTGGGCTGGACGCCGCTGGTGCTGCGTCCGAAAGAAGCGCTGGCACTGATGAACGGCACCGCCGTGATGACCGGACTGGCCTGCCTCGCCTACGCTCGCGCCGATTACCTGCTGCAACTGGCCACCCGCATCACCGCACTGAACGTGGTGGCGCTGCAAGGCAATCCGGAACACTTCGACGAGCGCCTGTTCGCCGCCAAGCCGCATCCGGGACAGATGCAGGTCGCCGCGTGGCTGCGCAAGGATCTGGCGATCGACGCGCCGACCGCGCCGCTGCACCGCTTGCAGGATCGCTACTCGCTGCGCTGCGCACCGCATGTACTAGGCGTATTGGCCGACAGCCTGAACTGGCTGCGCTCGTTCATCGAAACCGAACTCAACAGCGCCAACGACAACCCGATCATCGACGCCGAAGCCGAGCGCGTGCTGCACGGCGGGCACTTCTACGGCGGGCATATCGCGTTCGCCATGGACAGCCTGAAAAACCTCGTGGCCAACGTCGCCGACCTGCTCGACCGACAACTCGCGCTGCTGGTGGACGAGCGTTACAACCACGGTTTGCCGAGCAATCTGTCCGGCGCCAGCGCCGACCGCGCGATGCTCAACCACGGCTTCAAGGCTGTGCAGATCGGCGCCAGCGCCTGGACTGCCGAAGCGTTGAAAAACACCATGCCGGCCAGCGTGTTCTCGCGCTCCACCGAATGCCACAACCAGGACAAGGTGAGCATGGGCACCATCGCCGCCCGCGACGCCATTCGTGTGCTGGAGCTGACCGAACAGGTCGCCGCCGCCACGTTGCTCGCCGCCAATCAGGGCGTGTGGCTGCGCGGTCGTGATGAAGACGCTCGCCCACTGCCACCGTCGCTGGCCGCCATGCATGAACAACTGGCCCAGGACTTCCCGCCAGTCATCGAAGACCGCGCCCTGGAAGGCGAACTGCGCCTGTGTCTGCAACGCATCGCCGAGCAACACTGGAGGCTGCATGCGTAGTGCCGGAGTGCTTCACGCCGATACAGAAATCCTCGTGCCGTTCTTTGACGTCGACACCATGCACGTCGTCTGGCACGGCCATTACGTGAAATACCTGGAAGTGGCGCGGTGCGCATTGCTCGACAAGATCGGCCACAACTACAACCAGATGGTCGACTCGGGCTACGCCTGGCCGGTGATCGACCTGCAATTGCGCTACGTGCGCGGCGCGGTGTTCGGTCAACGGCTGAACGTGCGCGCCAGCCTGGTGGAATGGGAAAACCGCCTGAAGATTCACTACCTGATCACCGACGCCGAGACCGGCGAACGCCTGACTCGCGCCAGCTCGGTGCAGGTTGCCGTCGAAGTCAGCAGCCGCGAGATGCAATTGGCGTCGCCGAAAGTCTTCACCGATGCCGTGGAAAGGATGCTGCGATGAATGTGTTGGTGAAATCCCTCGGAGCCCTGGCGCTGCTGACGCTGTCGTCGCTGGCCAACGCCTTCGACCTGCAACAGTTGAGCGAGCAACTGGCGAAACCGGACGTGATCCACGGCCAGTTCACCCAGGAAAAGCACCTGCGCGCCCTGCCACAGCCGCTGATCAGCAAGGGCAGTTTCGTCCTCGCGAAAAACCATGGCCTGCTGTGGCTGTTGAAAACGCCGCTGCAGCAGGACTACCGCATCAGTGCCAAGGGCATCGCCCGACGTGATGCCAGCGGCTGGCAACAGCTGCCGAACAAGAGCGCCGGCGCCGAGCAGAACCGTTTGTTCCTCGCCGTGCTGCAAGGCGACAGCAGCGGCCTGCAACGGGATTTCGAACTGGCCCTGAGCGGCGACGCGCAGCAATGGCAACTGACCCTGAGCCCGCGTTCGGTGCTGCTCAAGCAGGTCTTCAATCAGATCAACATCAGCGGCGGCGCGTTGGTAAACACCATCGAACTGCTGGAAACCCAGGGCGACAGCACCGTGCTGCGCATGCAGGACAGCACCGCCGGCCAACCTCTGAGCGACGCGGAGCAACATGACTTTGCCGAGTGAACGCAGGCTGCCCTGGCTGTTCCTGATCCTGCTGCTGGCCGTCGTCGCACTGGGCGCCTGGCAATGGCGCGACGGCGCGCCGCTGTCGGCGAACCTGATGGAGCTGGTGCCCGGCACCCACCCGGACGCCCTCGAAGTGCGCGCCGAACAACGCATGCAGGAGCCGCTCAACCGCGACATGCTGGTGCTGGTCGGTCACGCCGATCGTCAGCAAGCCGTTGCGATGGCCCAGACCCTGGGCGAGCAATGGCAGGCCAGCGGCCTGTTCGAAAGGGTCCAGTGGAACCTGCAAGCCGACCTGCCGGCCCTGCGCACGCAACTGCTGCAAGGGCGGCTGGCGATGCTTTCGGCGGATGACCGGCAACTTTTGACCGAACATCCCGACGCCTTCATCCAGCAACGGGTGCAGGCGCTGTTCGACCCGTTCACCGGATTCAGTCTGGTGCCGAGCCAGGACGACTGGCTGGGCCTGACCGGGCGCATCCAGAACAGTCAGCCGCAACATGGCGCGGTGCAACTGGACATCGGCAGCGGCGCGTTGATCGCCGATGCCGACGGCAAGAGCTGGGTGCTGCTGCGCGCACGCACCACCGGCAGCGCCTTCGACATGAATCAGCCGCTGCAAGTCGCCGCTCTGCTGCAACACAGCCGTGAGCTGGCAGCGAGCGCCAACGTGCAATTGTTGGCCGCCAGCGGCCTGCTTTACGCCGCCAACGGTCAGCAACAGGCGACCCGGGAAATGACCTGGGTCGGCGGTGGCGCCACCGTCGGCATCCTGTTGCTGTTGCTGCTCGCCTTCCGCCGCTGGCGGGTGCTGCTGGCGTTCATTCCGGTGCTGGTCGGCATGCTGTTCGGGGCTGTGGCCTGTGTTGCGCTGTTCGGGCACATGCATGTGATGACCCTGGTGCTTGGTTCCAGCCTGATCGGTGTGGCGGTGGATTACCCGCTGCACTATCTGTCCAAGAGCTGGAGCCTCAAGCCGTGGCGCAGTTGGCCGGCGCTGCGCCTGACCCTGTCCGGGCTGACGTTGAGCCTGATCACCAGCGCCATCGGTTATCTGGCGCTGGCCTGGACGCCTTTCCCGGCACTGACCCAGATCGCGGTGTTCTCCGCCGCCGGTTTGCTCGGCGCCTACCTGTCGGCGGTGTGCCTGTTGCCGGCGCTGCTGAAAAACGTCGAACTGCGCCCGGCGCAATGGCCGCTGCGACTTGCCGAGCGTCTGGTGCGACTGCGGGAAAATCTGCTCGAACACGTCAGGACTCCGGTGTTGCTGGCCCTGCTGATCGCCTTCTGCGTCGGTGGTCTGCTGCAACTGGAGAGCAAGAACGACATTCGCCAGTGGGTCGGTGCGCCGCAACGCCTGACCGATGAGGCGCAGACCATTGCGCGGATTACCGGTTATCAGCCGACCAGCCAGTTCTTCCTGGTGCGCGCCGCCGACCAGCAGCAATTGCTGGAGCGGCAAGCGGCTTTGAGCGAGCGGCTGGATCAATTGGTCAACCTCGACAAGTTGCAAGGTTATCTGGCGCTCAATCAACTGGTCAGCCCGCCGGCTCAGCAACAACAAGTTCGTGAAGCTCTGAGCAAGTTGCCGCTGTTCTGGCAGCCGTTGCTGGAGGTCGGCGTGCCGCTGGCGGCGCTGCAGAACGAACTGCAACAGTTGCAGGCCCTGCCCGCCGAAGACATCGATGCCGCGCTGGCCGGCCCGCTCGGCGAGCCCTACCGCACGTTGTGGCTGGGGCCGACCGAGGAGGGCGTGGCGGCAATGGTCAGCCTGCAAGGCCTGAACAATCCGTCGCTGCTGCGGGTGCAGGCGCTCGACCTGCCGGGTGTGATGCTGGTGGACCGGCTCGGTGATCTGAACAAGGTATTCGCCCAGACCCAGATCAGCGCCGCTGAACTGAAACTCGCCTCCTGCGTGTTGATCGTGCTGGTGCTGATGCTGCCGTTCGGTCTCGGTGGCGCCCTGCGGATCGTCGCCCTGCCGCTGCTTGCTGCGCTGTGCAGCCTCGCCAGCCTGGGCTGGCTCGGCCAGCCGCTGACCCTGTTCAGCCTGTTCGGCCTGCTGCTGGTGACGGCGATCAGCGTCGACTACGCAATCCTCATGCGCGAGCAGGTCGGCGGCGCGGCCGTCAGCCTGCTCGGCACCTTGCTTGCGGCCGCCACCACCTGGCTGTCGTTCGGCCTGCTGGCGGTGTCGAGTACGCCAGCGGTGAGCAACTTCGGTCTGTCGGTGAGCCTCGGTCTGGCCTTCAGCTTCATGCTCGCGCCGTGGGCCGGGCGTCAGGCCCATGCGGTTGCCGTCACGGAGCGTTCAGCGTGATGGTGGGGATTTTCTGGCTGATGGCCCTGGCGCTGTTCTTCGTCGCCACCCGGGTCGGCCGGCATTTCGGGCTGATCCCGATCGTCAGTCAATTGCTGCTGGCCAGCTTCGGCCTGCCGCTGCTGATGTACTTCTGGATTGAACCGGGCTGGCAACTCAACGGCGCCGAACTGATTGCGCCGGGCTGGCTGAAAAACCTCTACAGCCTGAGCTTCGCCCTGTTGCTGGGGCACATCCTCAGCGACGTGATCGACCTGCGCCTGGACCGTCAGAGCGTGAAGATCGCCCTGCCGAGTTTCGCCGTGCCGTTCACCTGCGGCCTGGCAACGGCGTACTGGCTGTTGCCGACGCAGCCGTGGATCAACTCGCTGGCCATCGGCCTGGTGTTCGCCATCACCGCGATCCCGGTGCTGTATCTGTACCTGCGCCATATCGACTATCCGCCTGCCGCCACCCGGCGCCTGGTGCAGACCGCGATCCTGATCGACCTGACCTGCTGGACCCTGTTCGGCCTCGCTCAGGGCAGCCTGCACCTGAGCACTCTGTTGTTGCCGCTGGGGCTGGCCTGCGTGCCAGTGCTGCTGCGGGTATGCGGCATACGCCGGCCATTGACCTACAGCCTCGGTTTCTTTGCGCTGCTGGTGCTGGCCGAACACTACAAACTCAACGCGCTGATTTTCGGCATCGGCTATCTGTTGTGCATGGCCGCGCTCAAGGTGCCGCTGGTGTTGCCGCTGCCGGCGCACTGGATGAACCGCTTGCAGACGTGGGTCGCGATTCCGCTGATCCTTACGTTCGGCATCGTGCAGATCGATGTGCACAGCGCCCTCGCCAGCCTTGGCGCTGTGCAATGGGCAGCGCTCCTGCTGCTGCCGGTCGTCAGCAAAATCGTGGGCAACTGGCTCGGCCTCGGCTGGGCCGGCGCGTCGTTCGCGGGCGCCAGCCGCTGGCGCGAAAGCGTGCTGTTGAACATTCGCGGCTTGAGCGAAATCGTCTTTCTCAATCTGCTGTTGCAACAACAGCTCATCAGCCCGGCGCTGTACTTTGCGCTGATGCTGATGGGTCTGATCGCGACGCTGTTGCCGGCTTTCATCGGCCTGCACCGGGCGTCACTGAATCCTATTGCCGTACCCAGGAGCTCGCGTGCCAATCGTTGAAATGGAATCCCGTCAGGTCGTGATCATCGGCGCCGGCCCCTCCGGCGCCATTGCCGCCGCATTGCTCAAGCGCAAGGGACACGACGTACTGGTGATCGAGCGCCAGCACTTCCCGAGGTTTTCCATCGGTGAAAGCCTGCTCTGCCATTGCCTGGATTTCGTCGAAGAAGCCGGCATGCTCGAGGCGGTGAATGCCGCCGGATTCCAGCGCAAGAACGGCGCGGCATTCGCTTGGGGCGAGCGTTACAGCGCCTTCGATTTTGGTGACACCTTCACCGCCGGCAAACCGACGACCCTGCAGGTGCAACGCGCCGACTTCGACAAGTTGCTGGCCGATCAGGCGGCGTTGCAGGGTGCGGAAATCCGCTACGGCGACGCGATTGTCAGCGTCGATTTCGAACGCCCGCGCCCGCAGCTGAATGTGCGTCGCGAGGACGGCAGCGAATACCGCATCGAAGCCGATTTTGTCCTCGATGCCAGCGGCTACGGCCGCGTGCTGTCACGCCTGCTCGACCTGGAAGCGCCGTCGAATTTCCCGGTTCGCCAAGCCGTGTTCACCCACGTTGAAGACCACATCGATCATCCCGGCTTCGACCGCGAGAAGATTCTCATCACCACCCACCCGCAGCACCGCGATATCTGGTTCTGGTCGATCCCGTTCAGCAACGGTCGCTGCTCCGTCGGCGTGGTGGCGGCTGCCGAACATTTCGCAGGTCGCGATGCCGACCTCGACGCCTGCCTGCGCGGGTTCATCGCCGAAACCCCGAGCCTGGCCAAGGTGCTGAACAACGCCGTGTGGGATACACCGGCACGCACCCTCGGCGGCTATGCAGCCAACGTCAAAACCCTGCACGGGCCGGGTTTTGCGCTGCTGGGCAACGCGGCGGAATTTCTCGACCCGGTGTTCTCCTCCGGCGTGACCATTGCCATGCGTTCGGCAAGCATGGCCGCCGCTGTGCTGCATCGGCAGTTGCAGGGCGAAGCGGTGGACTGGCAACGGGAGTTCGCCGAGCCGCTGAAACGCGGGGTCGACACCTTCCGCTGTTACGTCGAAGGCTGGTACGCCGGCACTTTCCAGGACGTGATTTTCCACGAGCACGGCTCACCGGAAATCCGCCGCATGATCTGCTCGATCCTCGCCGGTTACGCCTGGGACGAACGCAACCCGTTCGTCAGTGAAGCGCGCCGTCGGTTGAAGACGATCTCCGAACTCTGTGCAAGGGACGACACATGAATTACTTGAGCGACAACTACGTCGAGGAAACCCGTTTCGGCTTCTGGTTCCTGCGCAGCCACACCTGGCAACACCATGTGCTGCGCGTGGCGATCAACGATCTGCGCGGGCTGTTCAGCGAATCGTTGCCAGCCAACCCGGTGCTGCTGGATGCCGGTTGCGGCCAGGGCAAGTCGTTCGGCCACCTGCGCCAGACCTTCGCGCCACAGCGCCTGATCGGCGTCGATGCCGATCCGCACAGCCTTGAACTGAGCGCTGCCGAGGCCGCACGTCAGGGCTTCGACGTCGAGCTGATCGGCAGCGACTGCGCGACGCTCAATGTGCCGGACGCCAGCGTCGACCTGCTGTTCTGTCACCAGACCTTCCATCATCTGGTCGAGCAGGAAAAAGCCCTCGCCGAGTTCTATCGAGTGCTCAAGCCGGGCGGTTATCTGCTGTTCGCCGAGTCCACCGAGGCTTACATTGATACGTGGGTGATTCGCTGGCTGTTCCGCCATCCGATGCACGTACAAAAGAGCGCGGCGCAGTACCTGGAGATGATTCGCCGGCAGGGTTTCGAGTTCGGCGAACAGAACGTTTCGTATCCGTATCTGTGGTGGAGCCGGTCGAAGGATTTCGGTCTGCTCGAACGTTTTGGCCTGCGCCAGCCCAAGCCCTTTGGCCAACGGGAAGAAACCCTGGTCAACGTGGTGGCCCGCAAACCGCTGCAAGGTGATAACTGATGCCACACATCGCATGTGGGAGCGAGCTTGCTCGCGAAAACGGTATTTCAGACACCAGAAAGGTTGAATGTGAGATCGCATTCGCGAGCAAGCTCGCTCCCACAGTGTCCGATGTATGCCGTTTTTTTGTGCTCGTCGTTGTACTGTTCTTGAGTGCCTGCGCCAGCCAGGCGCCGCTGCCGGTTGGCAACCCGAGCCTGGCGCTGCCGATGCAATTGCATATCGAGCGGCATCTGGCCGGGCAACAGCAAGACTGGTTGCTGGTGATCCAGCGCGAAGGCCCCGGCATCCGCTGGTCGATGATGGATCCGCTGGGCATTCCCCAGGCGCGTCAGCAGTTGATCGACGGGCACTGGCAGGCTGACGGCCTGCTGCCGCCCAACCCGGAAGCCCGGGAACTGTTCGCCGCGCTGCTGTTCGCCCTGACTCCATCGGGCGAGCTGTCGCGCAACTACCCCGACGCGCAGCAACAGGGCGGCCAACGTTCCCTGCTGGCGCGCTGGGACATCCGTTACACCCAACCCTTGAGCTTCGAATTGAATCTGCCCCAAGGCCCGCACTATCGCGTAACGCCACTCGGTGAACCGACGTCATGACCGCCTACCTCAATGCCCTCGGCGTGATCTGCGCCCTGGGGCGCGACAAGCAAGCCGTGGCACGCAACCTGTTTGCCGGCGACTGCTCGGGCATGCGCCGCGAGTCCGGCTGGGTGCCGGAGCGCGAGCTGCCGGTGGCCGCTGTGCACGGCGATCTGGCGCCGATTCCAGATGCCTTGGCCGACCAGCGCAGCCGCAACAACCAACTGTTGCTGGAAGCCGCGTTGCAGATTCGCGATGACATCGAGCAGGCGATCCAGACTTACGGTCGTGATCGCATCGGCGTGGTGCTTGGCACCAGCACTTCGGGTATCGACGAGGCCAGTCGCGGCTTGGCGCACTACATTCGCGACCACCAGTTCCCGGCCGATTACGACTACCGGCAACAGGAACTCGGCGCTCCGGCGAATTTCCTCGCCGACTGGCTGCAACTGAGCGGCCCGACCTATGTGATTTCAACTGCCTGCACCTCCAGCGCACGCGCACTGATGAGCGCCCGACGCCTGCTTGATCTGGGCCTGTGCGACGCAGTGCTGTGCGGCGGTGTCGACAGCCTGTGCAAGCTGACCCTCAATGGTTTCAGTGCGCTGGAAGCCGTGTCGGACGAGCGCTGCAATCCGTTTTCCGCCAACCGAAACGGTATCAACATCGGCGAAGCGGCGGTGCTGTTCGTGATGAGCAAAGAACGCGGCGCAGGGCCGGGCATCGCCCTGCTCGGCGCTGGCGCCAGCTCCGACGCGCACCACATTTCCGCGCCGGAGCCGACCGGCCGTGGCGCGCGGCAATCGATGCAGAAAGCCCTCGATCAGGCCCAACTGCAAGCCGGCGATATCAGCTACCTGAACCTGCACGGCACCGCGACCCAACACAACGACGCCATGGAAAGCCTGGCCGTCGCCGCGCTGTTTGCCGACGGCGTGCCGTGCTCCTCGACCAAACCGATGACCGGCCACACTCTCGGCGCCGCCGGCGCACTGGAAGCGGCGTTCTGCTGGTTGAGCCTGAGTGCCGACAATCCCGACCACGCCTTGCCGCCGCACATCTGGGACGGCCAGGCCGACCCGGCACTGCCGGCGCTGAAGTGGGTGACCGCAAGCGAACGCCTGGCGTCCACTGCACCCCGCTACCTGATGAGCAATTCGTTTGCCTTCGGTGGCAATAACGTCAGCCTGATTATCGGAGACGCCCCATGACCCACTGGCCGCTCGCCGAACTGCTGCCCCACGCTGGCGACATGATCCTGATCGACCGGATCCTGAGCTTTGACGACGAACAGATCCACACCACCCTCACCGTCCGGCCCGGCGGCCTGTTCAGCCTGCCCGACGGCAGCCTGCCGGCCTGGGTCGGCGTCGAGCTGATGGCGCAAAGCGTCGCCGCGTTCGCCGGCTGCCATGCACGACAGAAAGGCAATCAGGTGGAGCTGGGTTTTCTGCTCGGCACACGCAAGTTCGAATGCAATGTCGCGGCCTTTCCGGTCGGCAGCGAACTGATCATCCATGGCCTGCGCTCGCTGGAAGACGACAACGGCATGGGAGTATTCGAATGCCATATCAACGCGCCCGGCATCGAGGCCAGCGCCCGGCTGAACGTGTTCCGCCCGCCGCAGGCGGCGGACTATCTGGAACAAACCCGCAACGAAACCAATAAGGAGTCGAACGATGACTGAATCAATACTGGTCACCGGCTCCAGCCGTGGCATCGGTCGCGCCATCGCCCTGCGTCTGGCCAGCGCCGGCCACGATATCGTCCTGCATTGCCGCAGCGGCGTGAGCGAAGCACAAGCGGTGAAAGCCGAAGTCGAAGCGCTCGGCCGCAACGCGCGCATCCTGCAATTCGACGTGGCTGACCGCGAAAGCTGCAAAACCATCCTCGAAGCCGATGTTGAAGCCCACGGCGCCTATTACGGCGTGGTGCTCAACGCCGGCCTGACCCGCGACGGCGCCTTTCCGGCCCTGAGCGACGACGACTGGGACGTGGTGCTGCGTACCAACCTCGACGGTTTCTACAACGTCCTGCACCCGGTGATGATGCCGATGATCCGCCGCCGCGCCGCTGGTCGCATCGTTTGCATCACCTCGGTTTCGGGACTGATCGGCAATCGCGGCCAGGTCAATTACAGCGCCTCGAAGGCCGGCGTGATCGGGGCCGCGAAAGCCTTGGCGATCGAACTGGCCAAGCGCAAGATCACGGTCAACTGCGTTGCGCCGGGCCTGATCGATACGGCGATGCTCGATGAAAACGTGCCGGTGGAAGAGCTGATGAAAATGATCCCCGCACAACGCATGGGCACGCCTGAAGAGGTGGCCGGTGCGGTGAATTTCCTGATGTCGGCGGAAGCGTCGTACATCACCCGCCAGGTGCTGGCGGTCAACGGAGGCTTGTGCTGATGAAGCGCGTTGTCGTCACCGGCATGGCCGGCATTACCTCGCTGGGCAGCGACTGGGACACCATCGCCGGCAATTTCGCCGCCAACCGCAGCGGCATCCGCCGGATGGACGAGTGGGATCGTTTCAGCGAGCTCAACACGCGCCTGGCCGGGCCCATCGATGATTTCCAGGTCCCGGCGCACTGGACCCGCAAGCAACTGCGCAGCATGGGCCGGGTTTCACGCCTGGCCGTCTGCGCCGCGGAAAAAGCGCTGGCCGATGCCGGCCTGCTTGGCGACGAGTCAATCAAGGACGGGCGCATGGGCGTGGCCTGTGGTTCGTCCACCGGCAGCACCGACGAAATCAAGGCGTTCGGCAACATGCTGCTCAACTCGGTGGCCGAAGGCCTTAATGCCAACTCCTATGTGCGGATGATGCCGCACACCACGGCGGCGAACATCAGCATCTTCTTCGGCCTCACCGGCCGTTTGATCCCGACCTCCAGCGCCTGCACCAGTGGCAGCCAGGGTATCGGCTACGCCTACGAGGCGATCAAGTTCGGACGTCTGCCGCTGATGCTCGCCGGTGGCGCCGAAGAGCTGTGCCCGACCGAAGCCATGGTGTTCGACGCGCTGTACGCCACCAGCCTGAAAAACGATGCACCGCACACCTCGCCACGCCCGTACGACAAGGGCCGCGACGGTCTGGTGATCGGTGAAGGCGGCGGCATGCTGGTGCTTGAAGAGCTGGAGCACGCCCTTGCACGCGGAGCACGCATTCACGCCGAAATCGTCGGCTTCGGCAGCAACGCCGACGGCCAGCACACCACCCGCCCCGAACAAGTCACCATGCGCCGGGCGATGGAACTGGCGCTGGAAGACGCAGGCCTTGCGCCGGACGTCATCGGCTACGTCAACGGCCACGGCACCGCCACCGAACAGGGCGATGTCGCTGAAACCCTGGCCACCAGTGCCCTGTTCGGCGAACACATGCCGATCAGTTCGCAAAAGAGCTTCCTGGGCCATACCCTCGGCGCCTGCGGGGCACTGGAGTCGTGGTTCAGCATCGAGATGCTCAACCGTGACCTGTACGTGCACACGCTCAACCTCGATGAGGTCGATCCGCACTGCGGCAAGCTCGACTACCTGCGCGGCGAGTTCCGGCAGATGAGCCACGAATACGTGATGAACAACAACTTTGCTTTCGGCGGGGTCAACACCTCGCTGATTTTCCGTCGCTGGCCCCAACCGAATTAATCCAGGTCAAGGAGACCTTCATGCACTTCAAGAAACTCGCTGCCACCCTGCTCATCTGCGCCTTGCCGGCCGTCAGCCAGGCCCGTGACACGGCGGTCTACCTGCCGTTCGACAAGGCCGTCGCCGAAGCGACCCGCACCGGCAAAATCGACGGCAGCGTGAAGTTCTATCTGGCGGGCAACGCCCCGGCCGGCAAAGTCACCGTCGTCAGCCCCGGCGCCGTGACCAACAAGAAGACCAATGCCTTCAACAAGACCGACCAGGAAGCCTGCGAGTGGGTCGTGCAATCGGCGATCATCAGCCTGCACCAGGCCGCGAAAAGCGCCGGCGCCAACGCCGTGACCAACATCGTCAGCTTCTACAAGAGCAACGAGCGCAAGGATGCGAAAACCTATGAGTGCCACGCGGGCGCAATCATGGCCGGCGTAGCGTTGAAGGGCGATCTGGCGACGGTTCAGTAACGGCCGGAAACGACAAAGGGCGCCTTTCGGCGCCCTTTCACAAACAGGTTGGCTTGTCATCGCCTGTCACCTGTCTGGCTCTGCGATGGCTGGTTGCCCAGGATCCTCAGAGTCTCACAAGCCCCTTTCGGGAACGCCGTCAGTATTGCCTGAAACCGCATGCCGGGCAACGGCTGGCATTTGGCTTCGATGCGCCACTTCCGCTGCCATCACAGTCCCAACGCCCGTCTGACTGCGGTTTTGATCGCGTGAAATTCGTCTGTTGCAAGATGTGAGATCAGGTAGGTGCGCTTGCCTTGCCGATCCCGGCTTTTGATCCGATCAAGCCGCGAAAGGCTGACCGTGGCAATCATGTCGCACTTTGCCCAACAAGTCGGACTGGCCCCCTGAAGGTGACTTGCAAGTTCAAGATGGTGCCCAAGCAAACAATCAGGGGCGGTGGTACTCAACGGCACTACTGTTACCAACAGGCTGTTGGTTCGATGTTTACGTATCACAACAACAGGTCTGACTTTGACCATCTCGGGGACTTCATAACCCCTGAAATCGCAAATCAAAACGCTGCCCTCCTTAGGCTGATATCGAAGTGGCATCCGTGACACTCGTTTGAAAAAGAACTGATTTTGCGCAACAACGGCCATATTCCCTAAGACAGTTCCGTTTCTCGAAATGTACGGAGTCGAGCCAACCAAACCTGTTCACCACAACTACACTCGCTCAAACAGGTCGACACACTACGCCTGCCGGAACGGCGAGCCCTGCCGGTCAAGTACTCGCGGTTCTCTTTCACCGTCAAGGAGACAACCATGCAAGCGAAAGCCCTGATCGCCGCCGCCCTCTTCAGCCTGCTTCCCAGCGCCAGCCACGCCACCAATCTGATGTACATGCCGTTCGAAACAGTCGTGTCGGATGCGATGCGTGCCGGGCGGCTGGATGGCAGTGTGAAGTTTTATCTGGTCGGCAACGGGCCTCAGGGCACTCAGCGGTTGTTGCAGCGCGGAGTGGTCAGTGACTTGAAGACCAACGGCTTCAACAAGAGCGATCACGACTCGTGCGAGTGGGTGCTGCAGTCGAATCTGATTGCGTTGCAGGCCGAAGCCAAGCGTGTCGGGGCGAATGCGGTGACCAATATCGTCAGCTACTACGACCAGCACGTACGCAAGGATCTGAACACTTACGAATGTCGCGCCGGGGTGTTTGTGACGCGCGTGGCATTGAAGGGGGATCTGGTGCAACTGCCCTGATCAACCGGCTTCAACCTTGCGCGTGAGCAACTCGACGAATGCCTTGGCCATCGGTGATTTCTGGTCCTTGCGCTGCACCAGCCACACGGCCGAAATCGCTTCAGGATCGAGCAAGGGTCGATAAACCACGCCATCGATGCGCATCCGCTGATAGGACGCCGGCAGCACCGACACGCCCAAACCCGCCGCTACCAGACCGATGATGGTCATGGCTTCGCCCGCCTCCTGTGCAAAATGCGGACTGAATCCGGCATCGCGGGCCAGGTTGATGAGTTGCGAGTACAAACCACTGCCGTAGCTGCGCGGAAAAAACACAAACGGTTCGAGGGCCAGTGCCGAGAGGAACAGCCCCTCTTCAGAGCCCTGCGCCAGCGGATGTTTGGAGCTGAGCACGGCCACCAGCGGCTCGCGCATCAGTTCGACCACGCTGAGCGAATCCGGCAAACCCAGCGGCCGCATGATGCCGACCTCGATCGATTCGTCCACCAGCGCATCTGCCACCTGAGTGCTGCTCATCTCCCGCAGGTTCAGATGCACGGCCGGGAAGCGCTGGCGAAACGAGAAGATCGCCTGGGGAATGGTCGAGTTGAATGGCGCCGACGAGGTGAAGCCGATCTTCAGTTCACCCAGCTCGCCAAGTTGCGCGCGGCGGGCCACGTCGGCTGCTTTATCGACTTGCGCGAGCACCAGCCGCGCTTCCTCCAGAAACAGTCGCCCGGCCTCGCTGAGCTCGACCCGACGATTGGTACGCTCGAAAAGCCGCGCGCCGACTTCCTGTTCCAGCGCCTGAATCTGCTGGCTCAGCGGTGGCTGAGAGATACCCAGCACCTGTGCGGCGCGGCCAAAGTGCAGTTCTTCGGCCACGGCGATGAAGTAGCGCAGATGACGCAATTCCATGAACACTCCATTAGGTCGTTAAACCTATCAAACAGGTCGAACAATATATTGGATAGAAACATTAGCCAGCTATATGATTTTTTCACTGCCTGCCCGCACCCTCCGAGGTCCGATGTGAAAACCGCCGTCGCTCCACTGGCCCATGAAGTTCCGCCCGCTGCGGCGGACGATGTGCTGACCGAACTGCAAGAGATCTACATCGAGAAAGGCACGCCCGCGTTCATGCGCACGGTACTTGCGCTGTTCAGCGGCGGCTTCGCGACGTTCGCCCTGCTGTACTGCGTGCAGCCGATGATGCCGTTGCTGTCCCACGAATATTCGATCAACGCGGCGCAGAGCAGCCTGATCCTGTCGGTGGCCACCGGCATGCTGGCGTTCGGTCTGCTGATCACTGGCCCGATTTCCGATCGGGTCGGACGCAAACCGGTGATGGTTGCCGCACTGTTTGCCGCTGCGTTGTGCACCATCGCCAGTTCGATGATGCCGAGCTGGCACGGTGTGCTGATCATGCGTGCGCTGATCGGGTTGTCGTTGAGTGGTCTGGCGGCGGTGGCAATGACGTACCTGAGCGAGGAAATTCACCCGCAGCACATCGGTCTGGCAATGGGTTTGTACATCGGCGGCAACGCGATCGGCGGGATGAGCGGGCGTCTGATCACCGGCGTGCTGATCGACTTCGTCAGCTGGCACACGGCGATGATGGTGATCGGTGGTCTGGCGCTGATCGCGGCGGCGGTATTCTGGAAAATCCTGCCGGAGTCGCGCAACTTCCGTTCCCGCTCGCTGCACCCACGCAGCCTGCTCGACGGCTTCACCATGCACTTTCGCGATGCCGGCCTGCCGCTGCTGTTCCTCGAAGCGTTCGTGCTGATGGGCGCGTTCGTCACCCTGTTCAACTACATCGGTTATCGCCTGCTGGCCGAGCCGTATCACCTGGATCAAGTGTTCGTGGGGCTGTTGTCGGTGGTGTACCTGTCGGGCATCTACAGCTCGGCGAAAATCGGTTCGCTGGCCGACAAACTGGGCCGCCGCAAAGTGCTGTGGGCCATCATTGCCCTGATGTTCGCCGGCCTCGCCCTGACGATGTTCACGCCGCTGCCACTGGTGATCGTCGGCATGCTGGTTTTCACCTTCGGCTTCTTCGGCGCCCACTCGGTGGCCAGCAGCTGGATCGGCCGCCGGGCGCTCAAGGCCAAGGGCCAGGCGTCGTCGCTGTACCTGTTCAGCTATTACGCCGGGTCGAGTATCGCCGGGACGGCAGGCGGGGTGTTCTGGCACCTTGGCGGCTGGAACGGTATTGGTTTGTTCATCGGCGCGCTATTGCTGGTGGCGCTGTTGGTGGCGTTGAAGCTGGCGAAGTTGCCGCCTTTGGGTGGTGGCGAAAAGGTTTAGCCACAACTGCGCCCTAGCAGTAACGGCGGGCCAAGGTACACTGACGGCATTCGTCTGCTTTGGTAAAGGAAGCCAGAATGCGCCTGGACCGTCTCCACATTAAGAATTTTCGTTGCTACGAAGATGCCACGTTCGACTTTCAGCCGGGATTCAATCTGGTGGTGGGGGTTAATGGGAGCGGGAAGACGTCGCTGCTGAATGCTGTAGCACAAAGCTTTAACGATATCTTCGGTTCAGTCGGCCATCCTATGACGCTTTCCGACGATGAAGATGTGCGCACGGTCATCAACCATCACGAAAATGGAAACCGATTCGAAAGGGTTTTTCCGCTGGTTTTAGAGGGCCACGGCAAAGCGTTTCAATCTTCATCCTGGGCTCGGGCAAAACATCAACCTTCACACGGTTCGATTCCTCCTATACCTGTGGTGGACATCAACGCTCTCAACTCATCCTCTGCGCTCGCAGGCAAGATTGACCTTCCGCTGATCGCCTTTTATCGAGCAGACCGCCGCTGGACTATCGCCAACACGTCTACCGAACAGGCTGCATCACTGAAACTGTCGCGACTTGATGGTTATAAGAATTGGTCGAACACAGCCACCAATCTGCAAGACTTTGAAAGTTGGTTCGTTAAAAAGACATTGGAGCAACTGCAAAAAGCTTTCCGGTCTGCAAAGCCAGTAACTGAGTTTTACGATGAGCTTTCACTGGTAAATTCTGCCTTGCAAGTGATGTTACCGGGCTCAAGTGGACTTTATTACGACGTCGAACTTGCGAGCTTGATTGTTGAAATGGGCGGCAACGCCACTTCGAAGTTCAGCAATCTAAGTGATGGTCAACGCGGGATGATTGCATTGTTCGCCGATATCGCCCGCCGCATGTGCATCCTCAACCCCCACATGGGCAAAGATGTCCTGAAAAACACCTCAGGCGTGGTCATCATCGACGAACTGGATATCCACCTTCACCCGGCCTGGCAACGCAGCATCGTGCCTGCATTGAGACAGGCTTTTCCCAAAGTCCAATTCATCGCCGCAAGCCACTCCCCACAAATCATCGGCAGCCTGAAACCTGAAGAAGTAATCCTGTTGCACAACGGGGATCCGACTCATCCGCGGGTCACCTACGGTCTGGATTCCAGCAGCGTGCTTGAAGAGGTAATGGGCGTTACGCAGCGCGAACCAGAAATCGAAGATCTGCTGTCCGAGCTTTTTTCCACGTTGGAAGACAACGACCTCGAAAAGGCAAAATCACAACTTGAGGCGCTGAAAAAGAAAGCTCCCGACCTACCGGAATTCGCCGGCGCCGAAGCACTGATCAGGCGCAAGGAGATTCTCGGCAAATGAAGCGAGTGCTCAAAGGAACTGAACCCGCTTCATTTACAGATTGGAAAAACTCGGCGAACGACGAGTGGAGCCCAACTTACCCAACGCTACAAAACCCGCAAAAACGGGATTTGCATAATGCCCTGCTTAAGGAGCAAGGCTTCTTCTGCTGTTATTGCGGCCGGGAAATAGATGCCTCGACCAGCCATATCGAGCACTTCAGACCTCAAGAGCATTTCGAAGAGTTGGCGTTGGAGTTTCACAACCTTCATGCCTCCTGCCTGCGAGAAACCAAGCCCGGCAATCCGTTGCACTGCGGCCATAAGAAGGGCAACTGGTTCGACGAAAACCAACATATTTCTCCCACCGACGAGAACTGTGAACAGCGCTTCCGATATCTGCGAACCGGCGAAATCCAGCCAAAAGATTCTGACGACCTTCCCGCCACAAAGATGATCGAGGTATTGGCGCTAGACATCGCCTACCTCAAAAATCGACGGCAGGACACAATCCGCCGCCTCTTCGATGATGAGTTTGTCATGCAAGTCAGCGAGGAAGAACTTGAGCGGTTGGTGACGGCGATCCGAAATACCGCGATTCCCGATCAAAAAACCTTCGACCACATCATCGCCCGCTACGCCGAACAGCTCCTTGGACGCTAAACCCATCGCAAACAAAAACGCCCGGCATAAGCCGGGCGTTTTTGTTTTCTACCATTCGAGCTGAGCGCCGATCACTGGTGATACTGCGCCGACAACTCATGTACGGCACGCAAGAACGCACCCGCATGCTCAGGATCAACTTCCGGCGTGATGCCGTGGCCGAGGTTGAACACGTGGCCGCTGCCCTTGCCGTAGCTGGCGAGGATGCGCCCGACTTCAGTGCGGATCGCTTCAGGTTTGGCATAGAGCACGGTCGGGTCCATGTTGCCTTGCAACGCAACCTTGTCACCAACACGGGCGCGGGCGTTGCCGATGTCGCAGGTCCAGTCCAGACCCAGCGCATCGGCGCCAGCGTCGGCGATGCTTTCCAGCCACAGGCCGCCGTTCTTGGTGAAGAGGATCACCGGCACTTTGCGACCGTCGTGCTCGCGGATCAGGCCGCTGACGATTTTCTTCATGTAGGCCAGGGAGAATTCCTGATACGCCGCCGCCGACAGGTTGCCGCCCCAGGTGTCGAAGATCTGCACCGCTTGCGCACCGGCCTGGATCTGGCCGTTGAGGTACGCAGTCACCGACTGCGCCAGCTTGTCCAGCAGCAGGTGCATGGCTTGCGGGTTGTCGTAGAGCATCGCCTTGGTCTTGCGGAAGTCTTTCGACGAGCCGCCTTCGACCATGTAGGTGGCGAGGGTCCACGGGCTGCCGGAGAAACCGATCAGCGGCACGCGGCCGTTCAGTTCGCGGCGGATGGTGCTGACCGCGTCCATCACGTAGCCGAGGTCTTTGTGCGGATCCGGGATCGGCAGGGCTTCGATGTCGGCCAGGGTGCTGACGACTTTCTTGAAGCGCGGACCTTCACCGGTCTCGAAGTACAGGCCCTGGCCCATGGCATCGGGAATGGTGAGGATGTCGGAGAACAGGATCGCCGCGTCCAGTTGCGGATAGCGGTCGAGGGGTTGCAGCGTGACTTCGCAGGCGAATTCCGGATTCATGCACAGGCTCATGAAATCACCGGCCTGGGCGCGGCTGGCACGGTATTCCGGCAGGTAGCGGCCGGCCTGGCGCATCATCCACACAGGGGTGACGTCTACGGGTTGCTTGAGCAGGGCGCGGAGGAAACGGTCGTTCTTCAGGGCAGTCATGTCGGCATCCGGAAAAAAAGTGCGGGCATTTTCTCAGAGCGCGACGCAAAAGGCACGGATGCAGGTCAGCCTTTTGTCTATCGGGTCAATTTGTCGCAATAAATACGGGGCATCAGCAACAGCGAGAAACAACTGTGGGAGATTCTATGGTTTAGGGGAAACCCTCAACTTGCTTTCGGCTGGTATTCGCTCTGCCCCTTTAGTAGTGCGAATACGACCCGAGCAAGTTTAC